>CAZAAO010000001.1:0-53985 GCA_964483435.1 uncultured Candidatus Saccharibacteria bacterium
GACCATTATAGCATAAAATTATGTATCAAAAATGAAGCAAAAGTAATCCGCAGCAGGACCAAGGCCCTGCTGCGGTAAAATCTAATAGCATGGGAGTCTTCTAAACTCCACAACGCAACCACGGACGCGGTCAAAATAGTCCGCTTGCCTGTTGTGATTATTTAGCTCGACAAAAAGCTTTTCGACCGTATTCGGATCGTCCGTGCTTTGAATGATCCTTTGTATGTTCCTAGCTTCATTGCGTTCCCTCTCGGCAAGCTCTTTGATAAGCTCGTGGTACTTCACGAGCTCATCGTAATTTCGAAATGTTGGGATTTTTTGAAGTCCGAGGGCCTTTTTAAGATCCCTGCGGCCGGCGTAGCTGGTCAGCCACCATGCTGCAACCAGCATAAAAACGAACCACACAATCCACCACATATCGTCTCCTTTTGATGGAATCCGCAAAGATTATACACCGTTTATAGAATAAGTCAAATGCCCATAGGTCGACAAATTTCTGTACATATTGACATTTTGCATAAATTATGTAATATGCATGAAGAGGCAGAGTATCGCCCAGAAAGGATGTGCAATGAAAAAAGGAAACTTCCTTGACCCGTCGCGGCAAGGAATCGAAGCTCGAAATTTGAATGCCAGACTGGCTAGCATGGTAGTTGGACAAGATCAGGCAATCGAACAAGTGGTCCAAATCTACCAAATGTACCAGACTGGGTTGGCAGTTGCGGGTCGGCCGATTTGCAACCTGCTGTTCCTTGGGCCCACAGGGACAGGAAAAACCCGAGTGGTTGAAGCAGCCGCGGAGGCCATCTATGGCAACCCCAAAGCAATTATCAAAATCGACTGCGCGGAGTTCCAGCACAGCCACGAGATCGCCAAACTTATCGGCTCTCCCCCGGGATACTTGGGCCACAGAGAGACGCACCCCCTGCTCTCTCAGGAAGTGCTCAACCAGCACCACACGGATGCAGTCAAGATCAGCTTCGTCTTGTTTGACGAAATTGAGAAGGCATCCGACGCTCTTTGGAACCTCCTCCTAGGGATTATGGACAAGGCAACTCTCACGCTAGGAGACAACCGTAAGGTCGACTTCTCGCGAACCATGATTTTCTTGACCTCAAATCTGGGCGCGAGCGATATAGAAAAGGTGCTAAAACCTAAGCTCGGCTTCAATCCTGGCCCTCAGAGTGCTGAGGAGTTAGAACGGAAAGTGACAGCTGCCGGCAGAGAGGCCGCTCGCAAAAAGTTTACCCCGGAGTTCATGAACCGACTTGACAAAGTGATCACTTTCAAAAGTCTCGGTAAAGACGAGCTTCGGAGGATCTTGGGGATCGAGCTAGTATACGTTCAGAGGCGCTTATTTCAGGCCAACAACTCTGCCACCTTCGTGTTTACGCTGACGGAGAGGGCTAACGAGTACCTCCTGGAGGAAGGCACGAGCGGTACATACGGAGCACGCCACCTAAAACGTGCGATAGAGAGGTTGCTAGTGCAACCCTTGTCAAACTTGGTCGCCTCACAGCAAGTGAACACAGGCGACGTAGTAAAAGTAGATTATGACGGCACTTCTTTGGTGTTCACCAAAGAAGCCGAGGGGCTTCCGACGTACATGTTGGCGGGCCTGGTCGAAAAGGAGACCGCAGTCTATTTGGAGAGAAAAGCTGCCCAAGCAGAGACCGCTACCTTCGAGAGATCGAGAATGAGCAGGTACGGCGGCAGATTTTAAAAACACCCCCGCGCGCGCAAGCGCCGGGGGTTCCTTTTTTTATAAATATCTTGCACTGCCCTGTACTTGCTTTTTACATAGAAATGTGATATAAACACACCGGAGGTGCACATGAAAGAGCACTATTTTGGATCATCAATTCCCCACTGTATTCATGGAATATACCGCATGGGGATGAACACCAACCGTGTCACTCGTATTTACAGTGACACAGCTATCTTGGGGCAGGCTCACGCGAGCGCCCTCATTGAAAAGTGGAAAAAAACCTTCTGGGCAAATAACCCCGATGAAGAAGAGAGGTTATTCCGAGTTCTCTGGAGCGAAAATAAAATCATCCAGCCAGGGCTCAGGGCGAAGAACCCTTGGATACCTATCGTCGAGTCGCCATATAGCTACTCGTCCCTCAAGGAAATGCCCAAGAAAAAACTCGCCAAGCCATTGAGCAAAAAAATCGATGGCCGATTGATGGTCTACACAGATCATGGCATCGGTTCCTTTTATGCGATTCAAAAAAGCGGCACCGACAGACTTGCCGGTCTTCAAATCCTCGACAATGGGGACTGGTTGGAAATTTTCGGAGATACAGGAATGGTCATTTGGCGAGGTGAGGTCAGCCTCGTTAACATAGAGTCAGAGGGAGGTCATCTGAACTCGGTCGAAGTCGGGCACCAGGAAGGAGTCTCCCCAAATCTTTGGCTCCGATACTTCCGAGAAGAGAGGAGGGCGCGTCTTACAACACTGCGCACTCCATCCGCCGAAGAGGAGGCGTCGTTCTTGCCAACCATTCTTGAGCCGGTGTACGATTCACCGGAACAACGTCAAAGGGTTGAAAAAGCTGTAGAAACAGCTTGGGAAGCAACCCACGCAAAATAGGGTTCCAATTCAGCCCCCGGGCGCGCAAGCGCCGGGGGCTTCATTTTTTATACTAATTAAAAATTAAAATTACTCCAAAATGCCGTCGAGGTTGACGTCGTAGAGGATTTGCTCCTGGACGAGTCTGTAGTCGATGAGCTCACTAGATTCAAACCAGTGTTTTATTTCCATTTCCGCTTCCTCCTTGGTACCCGAAGCGTGCACCAGATTTCGGACCGAACGGTCATCCTGGTCGGCCATGAGGTATGAGTCGAGCACGAAGTCTCCTCTCACCGTACCGATATCTGATGTTTTTGGCTCAGTGCCACCGGTAATCTTGCGCACCACCTCTACCGCATGAGCTCCCTGCCACACCATAGCTATCACGGGTCCAGAGGTGAGGTATTTTTTTAGTTTATTAAGTACAATTGCCGTGACTTCGAGTGGGTCTTCTGAGGGTGGCACCTCCCCTGCTTCATGTGCAGCTTTGATGCGCTTTTCGCCTGTGATCCTCCTCCATTCTGGATTTAAAGTATAGTGTTTTTCGACAAAATCCTCCGTAGGCACCACCATTTTTACGCCCACAAGTTTGAGTCCAACTCTTTCGTAGCGTTTGATTATCTCACCTATGAGACTGCGCTGGATGCCGTCCGGCTTTATGACTATTAACGTCCTATCACTTTTTGGATGCTGTGGCATGTTTTTATATTAAGTCCTAACGTAAAATAGCTTCCTCCGTTCGATACAGCAATTCTCTGCTGAAAATTTGCTTTATCCTCGCGCCGCCGCGCTGCGGAATCTCACTCCGGAACTATTTTACGTTTTGTAAAAAACTACTTCGTCAAAATCTCGATCTTTCCATCGTATCCTACCACGACAGTATGTTCAAAATGCGCCGAGAGAGATTTGTCGCGGGTGATATAAGTGTATCCATCTGGAAGCTTCTTTATATCTCGGCTACCGAGGCTAAACATAGGCTCAATAGCGATGACCATCCCCGGTCGAAGCTCTGGACCTTCGCCACGCTTGGCCCTATTTGGCACAAACGGCTCTTCATGCACGCTGAAGCCAACTCCGTGTCCGGATAGTCCTTCGACAATACCGAGGTCATATTTGACCGCAACTTCCATCACAGCCGCACCAATATCTCCGATGTGTCCCTTCACGCGCATAGCAGCGATACCCCGATCAAGCGCTTCTTTGGTAGCCCTGATGAGAAGAGCTGATTTTTCGTCTACTTTGCCCACCGGCACAGTGATAGCCGCGTCAGTGATCATACCTTGGTAAGTGAGGCCGAGGTCGAGAGTCACAATATCTCCTTCAAAAAGTATTTTCCCTCCCTCATTTGGGATACCGTGGACGATTTCTTCATTGATAGAAACACATAGCGAAGCTGGGTATGGCCTCTTGGCATCAGCTGGCTGGTAACCCAAAAAAGCGGCAGTACATCCTGCTTCATCGATAAGCTGCTCAGCGTATGCATTGAGCTCGTCCGACTTTACGCCAGGCTTCACCTTTTTGGCCACCTCTTTGAGAATTCGTGCATGTATTTTGCCGCCTTCTCGGAGCTTTGCAATATCTTCTTCTGTCTTGTATCTGATAGGCATGGATTAATTGAAAATTAAATATTAAAAATTTAAAATTTCATTTTTAATCTTGAATCTTAAATTTTTAATTGACCTATAAGGTCAGCATGGACCTCTTCTATTCCCCTCTCACCGTTTATAGCGAGAAATGTATAATACTCGTTATTTTTGAAAAAGTCGATCGCAGGGCGCACATTGATTTCATACCACTCGAGACGATGCTTGATCTCCTTTTCGTTGTCATCACTTCTGCCACGTTCAAGAAGCCTCTCTCTCGCCCACTCTGGACCCACCTCAATCGAGATCACGACAGGTCGCTCTCGCTTATAAAACTTCATTGCTGAATCAAGTATTCCCGCCTCTTCTAGCTTTCGCGGTGATCCGTCGATGATGATATGTTCGTGCCCCGACACGTGCCTGATGAGGTACTCAGTCCATACCCAAATCGGGAGAAACTCTGGCAATAGCTCGCCTTTGGCCAAAATCTCTTTAGTATACTCGGCACTCAAGGATGCCTCATCGGCAAACTCGCGTAATTTGTCTCCGGTTTCTAGATAGAGGATTCTCTTTTCTGAATCTTTCCGCTTGAGCTCTTCGATAAGGAGTCTCGCCTGAGTACCCTTACCCGAGCCCGATGGACCAAAAAACACGTATGTATGAGGAGGCATGTATTAAATTAAAATTAAACGATTTACGATTTAAGAATAGTAAGTAAAACGCCGCATTGCAAGCAATGCGGCGTTTTTAAATCTTTATTCCTAATTCTCTATTCTATAGTCGAGCTTAGTATTCCTTAGCCGAGAGCTGAGCGTCGAGCTTTTTCAAGAGGTCGATAACCACAGATACTACGATGAGGAGTCCTGTACCACCAATAGCTACCGAGCTAATACCAGTGAGGCCCTGGACGATAAGAGGAAGCACCGCGATAAATCCGAGGAAGAGCGCACCAACCATAGTTAGGCGGAAGAGGATTTTAGCGATATGAGATGATGTCGAAGTGCCTGGGCGTACTCCTGGGATGAAAGCGCCGCTGCGCTGCAAATTTTTAGAGATCTGATCTGGATCGAAGGTTACAGCTGTGTAGAAGTAAGTGAAGATAAAGACAAGCAAGAAGTAAGCAATAGCGTAAAATGTTTGGTTCGCAAGAAGGCTCAAGATAAAGGAAGAAGCTCTCTGGATCGCATCATTACTTACACCAGAAAGGAATCGCACGATCATTTGTGGGAAAAGGAGGAGCGAGAGAGCAAAGATGATTGGTATCACGCCGGCCTGGTTCACACGAAGTGGAATGTATGTAGAAACACCTCCATATACTTTGTTGCCCCTCACCTGCTTTGCATATGTTACAGGTATTGGTCGCTCTGCTTCAGTGATGACCACGACCGCCCAAACGACGACGAGCGCGACAGCAAGGAACCCGAGGTAAGCAGGAAGCATTGATGCATCAAACGTAAGAAGGAGTCTGCTGATTGCTCCCGGGAGAGAAGATACGATACCTGCGAAGATAATAAGTGAGACACCGTTACCGATACCAAACTCAGTGATGAGTTCACCAAGCCACATCAAAAGTACAGAACCTGCTGTGATGACAATGAGGTTGACTGCAAGTTCAAATGGGCTAAGAGCACCCAAAACACCTTGGTTTTTGAGAAGTGATATGAAGCCAAATCCTTGGATAAGCGCCATTGGCACTGAGAGAAGTCTTGTATACTGGCTAAATTTTTGTCTGCCGGCATCGCCATCCTCCTGATACATCTCCTTGAGCTTTGGGAACATGACAGTAAGAAGCTGCATGATGATAGAAGCGGTGATGTAAGGGCTTACACCGAGCATTATTATAGAAAGTTTGGAAAGACCACCACCAGAGAAAATATTGAGAAGCCCGATGAAGTCGTTGCCTGCGATAAACTGCTCAAGACGAAGTGGATCTACTCCGGGCATTGGTATAACAGCAAGCACTCGGAAAATGCCGAGTATGATTACCGTAAAGAGGATCCTTTTTCTCAAAACTGGATCACCAAATATGAGTTTGAGTTTGTGTGCGAAGTTCATAGTACTATTCTACCTTTCCGCCTGCCTTTTCGATAGCTGCCTTTGCGCTCTCTGAAACCTTCAAACCTTTGATGGTTACTGCCTTTGTGATTTCGCCTTTGCCAAGTATTTTGACACCCAAAGTCTTGCCGCTAGAAGTACGAGTAAGACCTTTTTCAAGGAGAGTAGCGAGTGTTACCTCTGCGCCATTTTCAAAAGTAGCGTTAAGGTCGCCAATGTTTACCGGCACAAGCTTTTGAACAAATGACTTAAGTGAGTTTTTGCCACGACCGCGGAGTTTTGGAATACGCTTGATCACATCGCGCAATTCTGGGCGCTTCTTGCGACCCGAGCGAGCGTTTTGACCTTTGGTACCACGACCAGAAGTCTTGCCGCGCTTGCCACCTCGTCCCACCTGTCGAGACTCTTTGTTGTTTGTATTCTTTTTTAGATTGTGTAGCTGCATTTGAGTTTATAAAGTTAGAAAGTTTGAAAGTTATAAAGATTATTTTGTACTTGGAACTTTAGACTTTTCGCTTTTTAACTGCGTTAGCGCCTTTACTGCTGCACGAGCAATGTTTAGTTTGTTTTTTGAGCGAGAAAGTATTTTTGCAGAAACTTCCTTCACACCAGCAAGCTCAAGCACTGTACGTACTGCGCTTCCTGCGACTATACCTTTGCCCGGAGCCCTCATGAGGAGCACTGTCGAGCTTGCATACTTTGCTTCTACTCCATGAGGGATAGTGCCATTGTGAAGCTTTACAGTCACCATGTTTTTCTTCGCGTCGCGCATAGCCTTTTCTACCGCGATAGGAGTGTCCCCTGCTTTACCGAGGCCTACACCTACTCTACCCTTGCGATCGCCAATAACGATCGAAACGCTAAAGCTAAATCGGCGTCCACCTGATACCACGCGAGTCACGCGGCGAAGGCTTACAATTTTGTTATCAAATTCTTGACGTGCGCGCTCTGGTCTGCGAGAAGGCTTACGCTCATTTTTGCGCCTGTCACCTCTGCCACCTCTTGGGCCGCGGTTATCTGCTACAGCTGCCACTTCAGGCGCCACGGCGAGAGCAGCCACTTCAGGAGCAGCCTCTGTATCAACCACGTCTATTTTGTTTTCGTCTGTTGCTGTCATATTTTATTAAAACTTTAGGCCGCCTTCTCGAGCTCCTTCTGCTAGAGCAGCGAGAGAACCTGTGTAAATATATCCACCGCGATCAAACACCGCAAGAGCGATATTTTGCTTCTTTGCAGCTTCTGCAATCGCTTTACCTACGGCCACCGCCTTCTCGCGAGAGCTTCCCCCCTTCATGCTCTTTGTAGTAGCAGAAGCGAGAGTCACACCCTTTGTATCGTCGATAAGTTGAGCGCTAATGTAACGGTTTGAGCGGAAAACAGAAAGTCGAGGCTTTAGAGATGTACCAAAAACCTTGGCGCGGATGCGCTTGCGTCGTCTGTCTCTTTGCTGTTGTTTGATTTTGGTATCCATTTGCTTGATTTAAGATTGAAGATTCAAGATTTAATATTTTAATTTTAAATTTTTGATCTTGAATTAACTACACTGACTTCTTACCCTGCTTGCGACGGATGACTTCGTCCTGATAACGGAATCCTTTGCCTTTATATGGCTCTGGCTTTTTGAGAGCTCTCACCTCCGCGACGAAGCGTCCGAGAAGCTCCTTATCAATACCAGTGAAAGTAAGGAGGTTCTTTTCTGCCTTTACCTCAATACCCTTTGGAATCTGTACAAAAACAGGATGTGAGAAACCGAGTGCAAGCTGCAATTTGTCACCTTTTACTTCTGACTTGTAGCCCACACCTTCCAAAATAAGCTTCTTTTCATAAGGAGTGTTGACACCCTTTACCATATTGAGGATATGAGAAGCATAAGTGCCCCAAAGAGCTGCGGTCTGCTTGTTTATCCTTACTGGCTCTACGCTTACGTGATTGTCAGCGACGGAGATCTTGATATCAGAGCGGAAAGTGCGCTCCAAAGTACCCTTTGGACCAGTCACAGTCACTACTCCATTAGCCACAGCTACTGTAGTCTTATCTGGTACTGCTATTCCTTTTTTTCCAATTCTACTCATTATTTTGATTCAAGATTTAAGATTCAAGATTTAAGATTTTTACCAAATACTGAACAGGATTTCACCTCCAAGGTTTTCCTTCTTTGCGTCCTGATCAGCCATAATACCCTTTGGTGTTGAAAATACTGTCATACCGAAGCCCGACTTGAAAGAAGCAATGTTCTTTGCTTTTTCATAAAGGCGTCGAGAAGGCTTTGAGATGCGCTTTACATCAGTGACACGAGGAGATCCGTCTGCGTTGTAAACGAGAGTGATAGTAAGGCTCTTTGTAGCAGGAGTCTTGCCTTTCTTTGCTATTTCGCCAATAAAACCCTTTTTGTTGAGGATTTCTGCGATAGCAAGCTTCATATTAGAAAAAGGTACTGATACGCTCTCACGCCCCGCGTAACCAGCGTTTTTGATTCTTATTAGAAAATCGGCAATTGGGTCTGTATTCATGTTATTTCGAGCAGTTTTGAGGGAGGGGCGGATCCGTCTATAGAGCCGGATTTCGCTTCGCTCAACTTACCACGATGATTTTTTAATTCCTGGTATTCTTCCTTCGTTAGCTAGCTCTCTGAAGCAGATACGACATAGGTCAAAGTCCCCCATGTAGCTTCGGCCTCGTCCGCACTTGAAACAGCGTCGAACAACCCGAGTGCTAAACTTCGGCTTTTTAAGCGATCTTGCGATGACTGATTTCTTTGCCATATAAGCTTACAAAAAGGCCCTTAATGGGCACCGCTCTACACTATCAGATATGTGTTTTGGAGTCAATATTTGATATAGAGTCCAAAAACGCTAACGCCGGTGGGGCCCCTGCCCCACCGGCGTTTTTATTTAACTGAAGAACTCTTCCAGAACTGAGGGTTGTGGTCGGCTTTGAAATATACGATCCCACTCCTCAGCAAGTTCTTCTTTTCCAGCTTGGCGAAGTTTGTTTTCAACGGAGAATGCCGAACCTGTAGCCATTAATTCGACGATCTCGTCATCCTCTGGAAGAGCGTTTTGTACCCGACTGATAAACTCGGTCGGGTATTCCATTGGTCGTCCCATCATAGGGTTCACCTCCTCATTTGAGTCTACAATATTTATTGCTACTTGTAAATATACTATTAATGTGTTATAAATTAAATCAGAAGTATGGCCATTCCAAAAAACCTCACTCCGCAGCAGTTCTTTAGAGGACTGACTTATTCCGTATTAGCGGGCCTGCTGTACGCAGACACTCGCAAACAAGGCTTCAGCGCCGAAAGCTCCTTTCTCATATTAATCCCTTCCTTTCTATTCGCGTGGGCGATGATTCATTACATCGTCACGCCGATATTAAAATTCACCGGCGGGAAAAGAAAGGAAACCAAATGATCAACACTAAGCCGGCGGAGCTTCGCTCCGCCGGCAAATTGTTTACCTGAGATCCAAAATTTAATAACAAATTGGTACAAGTATCCCTCCGGATATTCGAAAAGTATCGGTCACGTACCCAAACAGGACAGATGTCCTTGTTTCGATGATTTGAACTCGCACCTTCTCACCTTTGATTGGAAGACGAGGAGAACGACCTGCGGAGCAGGACCTCATATCTGCTTCTACCATTACTTTATTTTGCGGAATATCATTATCACGGTGAGCTTCCGCAACATACACCGAACTCATGCCCGCTTTGGGCTCAAAATTGGAGAGTATCGTCCACATTTCCTCTCTCGCGATTTTGGACAATTGTCCCGGATTTCTATTTTCACTTGAGTAACTATTTTCTGGGAATGGCTTGTCTTTTCTCATGAAAATAAGTGCTACCCAAATTGCAACAATCAAAAACACTAATGTATACAACAGGAAAGCGAGCTTTCTGGATTGTATATAGGCGAGCAGAGACAATATAGCCCCTACGCCAATAAAAAAGATCGAGAGATATTCAACAAAACTCATTGTGCACCTTTTCACAATTTACAATACTTAATAAAAACATCAAAGGACTTGCCTCGCGGCAAGTCCTTTTTGTTTTCTATTTCGAGTGCTCGGTGAACGCCCGCATCAGTGGCACCCCGACAGAAATGCCGAGCACTGCAAATGACGCACAATATCCCCAAGCCGCCACACCGGACGCTTGGTATGCGGATATACCCGCGCCAATCACCGAAAGGAACCACACTACAAGAAATTTTTGTCTTCGTGTCATGTTGGAGAATATATCACAAATAAATATTTATCCAAGAGACAAAATGTCTTCTGCCAATTCTTCAAATTGTTCTTGGTTTATATGCTTCCTATCTTTAAATATTGTTGATTTTGATGCCGGAAACGCAAGGCGAAAGTTTTCAACCGCGCTTACAGGTACAACAGGATCATCCTCACTGTGATATAGGAATATATTCGGGGTCTGAAGATCCAATTTGGTAGGCAGTGTGAAGCTTGCAAGAGTGTAGCCCTCTGTATCTTTGTCGAAAACAGCACTGACCAAAAACACACCCTTTATCTTTTTTGGAAATACATTTTCACTTAGGTATTTGACGAGGAAAGCTCCGCCAAGTGAATGCCCTACCAAAATCACGTCTTCATTTAAAAATGGAAAGAGTTTTTCAAACCAGAGCTTCCACTCCGCATACTGAGCATTAGACTTGTTTGGCATTTGAGGAAGCACGACCTCGTACTCCTCCCCTAGCCGTTGACGGAGCCAAGGTTTCCAATCGTCCTTTTTGGTTGTATATCTTTCAAAATTGATCTCAAAATTTTTTAAAAAATTTAAATACGCTTCCTCTGATTCGAAAGTATCCCCACCCTGTATTACAACAACTTGTTTTTTCATTTTTTTATTGTAGCACTCATTTTTTAATATGCTTAGGTATCATTAACCTGATCGATTTCCGTATCCATAATGTCCATTTTAGAGTCGGAAAAAAAAGAATGGCCCGTGCAGCGGAAACGCTGCACGGGCCTAGGGACATCAAGAGTACTTTGCTTCGTACTCTTTCTCGTCCCAGACTTCGATATAGAATTCCTTGCCGGTAACCGGGTCGACCGCGACCAGGAACGGATCGGGCAAGTTAATTTGTGTCCTCAACTCGTCCACGTAAAACTCTGTCGTTGGGCAGAGTTGATGGATCTGCCTCATTTTCGAAAGAGCGAAAAGAGGGATCTCCTCGTCGTACTTACTTACCGGAATCCGTTCCCAGTAAATCTCTAATCCCTTCAACTGATCATAAGACTCGGCCACGAAGCCGTAGGAACCCAAGATGGACACCAAGTAGGTCGGCAACAGCAACCAATTGCCAAAATTGGCGGCCGCAAGACCGAGACATACTATTGGCGACCAAATAACCGCGACGAGCCCAAGAATATTCTTAGCTCCATCGTTCTTATATTCAGAGCGTTTTTCCCAGAAGTGGTACCATACCGGCAACTGGAACACAGCGGCGCCGACAAACGATTGCCAACCGCCGATTACACCGCACAAAAACGCGGAGGCGGCAATAAGTGGCGCAATAAAATGCAGTGCAAACCACAGATTACACTCTTCAGCGCTGAGGAGAAACTTGAGCCATCCGCGCCGAACCATGGACTTCTTATATTTCGCGACCGACTCTCTCGTGTAAGCATCGATTCCTGCTTCTCTCAACGCCAGAGGAAGAGAGTTGGCTTGCTTTGCAGTTGCAACCGCCGTCTCCCGTAGAGTTTTTTCCTGGCTCACACGGGTCGAGAGCGCCTTGTAACCAAGGCGCTTCGCCGCGTACTCCGCTAGCTCCTGCGTCTCTTTTTCCAGCAACGCATTCGTTTCAGTTTCGACCGCGGTCACCTTGGCCACGACCGGTTTCTCAAGGACCAACATTCTTTTGTCCATTTAAGGACCTCCTATTCTCTTAATATTATAGCATATAATCATAAATATACAAGGCTATTCCCCCCGATGATCTCAAATCCCTATTTACCAGCAAGAACAATTCTTTGTGGCAAATAGAAAAACTCGGTGCTGTGTGATAATCTATGAAAGTTAAACAACGGAGAGTTGGCTGAGTGGTCGAAAGCGCCTCACTGCTAACGAGGTAGGGGTCTTAAAGCCCCTCGAGGGTTCGAATCCCTCACTCTCCGCAATGATCCGCAAGGACAGATTAGTATATCTGTCCGAGTGGATTATCATCGCGCGAGAGGAGGGATGAGAAAGCCGGAGCGCGGCGGCGCGAGGCGGGGTCGCGTAAATTTTCAGCAGAAAATTATATGTGACCGAATCTCTTACTCTAAATTATTTCTAATGGCACGAACCAAAATCACATTACACCTTTCAGATGAGCAGATAAAAGTTGGTTACAATAGAACCTTGCCCGTAATGTGGTATTTTAAAGCTCAAAATCTATTAGATGCAGCAAAAATACTAGAATCCCATGACAAATTGTTCGATCAAATAAGAACTCAGAATAAATTTTCTGACACTAAATTAGATCTCATATCAGTAATTCTAATGCTTCGCGGTATGGCAATTGAGTGCTTATTAAAAGGTGCGTTAACTATTCAAGGAAAGATTAGAGTAAAAGATGGTCGTCTGGACTTAGTTGATAAGTATAAGAAGCATAATTTAGAGATAATGGCCAAAGATTTGATCGGGTTAAATTTAGAAAAGGATGAATATATTACTCTTAAAACCTTAAGTCAACAGATTACATTAGCACGCTTACCCCTTAATAAAGCTCCATCAAAAGAACAAATGACTCAAGGGGCTTGGGATTTACCTCACGATGAGGAAGTATACCTAAATATTTTGGACAAAATACTAGCACTTAACGATAAGTTGTCAGTTAAAACAGATTAAAGGTCCCGAAAAAGCATATCTACCGGATCTTCTTTTTGAATCTGCTGAGTCTTTAAGTCAAAAGAAAAATAATTTTCTATTTCTGTGTCTGTATCCTTATAGTGGAGAGTGTAATAAAAGAATACCTTATCTAGATTTTTACTTAATCCTTTTGAGACAATCAAATCCCAAGGATTAAAATCGGGCACCCCACATTTTTGTACAACAACAGGATTTATTTGATATTTGCTTTGACCATTTACTTCTATCCCCACTAAATTTACGGAACCTTCCAGAGTATAAGCGACTATTTTACCATTTTCTTCTCTAGGAATTTCTATACATTCCCCCTCTGTCACTAGATTTATCGTATATGTCTTACCATCAAAGTTTTTGATGTGTATTTTTTGTTCATCAGAATAGCTCATGCTGAAATATTTTTTTGTATCTAGATCTACGTAATATTCCTGTACTACATAAAGACCAGCATCTCCCACTCCGTTTTTTATCCTCACTATATTTGGTAACTCTGTCTTATAAAAGATCAATTGTTTATCCGTGTATATATTTCTCACAAGATCTTGAATCAGAATTTCCGAAGCCCCAAGCCTACTATAAATTATGTTTAATATGCGATCGGATCTTTCTTCATAAGTCAGTTTTATATCTTTATATTGAAATGTTTCCGAACCTTCTACATCACTAGTCTGAGGTTCTATAGTCTTAAAAGTTAAAAGCATTTCCTTTAATACACTTTCATCTGATCCGCTGACAGCACCGAAATTGAATACCTTGCCATTATTTATCAATATGTAATGAGTGGGAGCCAACAAACCATCCCCTAGATATCTGGTCCATTTATTATTTCCAATTTCTACAATTTTTGAGGGTTCTATATAATCTTTATATTGAGAATCTAAGTTATTGAAGAAGATATCAAAAGCTGGTATTTCTGGATTACATCTTCCTCCTGGTTTGCAATTTTCTTCTGCAGTTTTATTTGTCTCTGCTGATATAAATACAGGCGACTTAAAGTAATCATCTATTTTAGCGATCCACCCCGGAGGTAGCTTTATCTCAAATCCATACTCCTCATTTCTATAAGTTTTCCATCCTGCAGTCTCGTCACTCACAGTAAGGTTTTGAGTACGCAATATGTCGGCCTCTTTAAGGAAAGAACTGAAGACGAACCATCCACTCACCACGATCACCAAGATCAATGCGACAGAAATAAGAATATTTTTGTACTTTTGCCAAAAAGTTGGAGTTGAAGCTGCTATAGGCGTAAAGTTTTGATCGTTTTCCATATATTTATTTATTAACTCCTCCCCATTCGACTAGGGTAAACCCTTTTCGATTCAATTTTTCAAGCAATTGAGGACTCGGTGCAACTTGAGGTATTTGATCAATAGGCTCCCAATCAAGAAACACACGGAACACGGTATCCGGTTTTGGATTAACTTCCATAGGGACAAACTTTTCCATATCTTTAGTTTGAAAGAAAGAAATTTTGAAATAAGGAGAATTTTTCGCCTTGAGTTTTGGAATCCAATATTCAAGAAAATCATTTTTTTCTCTGTCATTTAATCCCATTTCAGACAGAGTCTTGCTCAAAAAACTTTCCACTTCATCTTTCTTTACAATCCAACCTTCATCAGTGTGTGGATATAAGTTTGTGGTATATCCCGCCCAATATATGTAAGGATAAGTATTTTTTATACACGCTTCCTTTGCATATTCTGATCCAGGCAGTTTTGTATTTAACTCCTCGCAATTGGTTTTTTCCGGTTGAAGGTCGATAAGGGTTCCATCCGGATTGGCTGACACTTTCCAGCCGCCATCATACTTCGGAATATCAACACTAAACACCATTGCGTTTGTAAACTTTATCGAAACGTCTGTAGTCTTCTCCGGATAAAGGTATATAACTGGCTTACCACAACCACCACCTGTTTGATATTCCCACTCACCAAGCGCAAGCCACCTTCCTAGATCATCCTTCAAAATAATTACTGGATTTTTAGACACATACGCATCATATGTCGGAGGTTCAATATCGTTAAGAGTTGCAAACATAGATTTCCATTCGGTTACCTTGCTTTCGTATTGATCCTTGTATATAGGATGATTTTTGTCTTTCAAAACAAATACTTCCAGCCCTCTTTTAGTTTTACCGATCAAAGAAAGTTCATCTTTTTTGATATTTTTTAGAACAAAAGAAACGCCAATTTGCCCGCATCCCCCAGGAATCAATTGGCCATATTTTTTATAAATTGGTTCAGAAGTTGAGATGTCAATATCTTTATAAAAGTCATACTCGTAATAATTTTCTTTGTTTTTAGCTCTTTCCTCCCATTCCGATGTTTCTAAGTTGTAACTTGCAGCTAAGCCGTATTTATCGATGGCGTATATCCTAGAATTACCTTCAATGTAGTTTTCTGTTTTTTTTATTCCATTGCTAAAATAATCTGATCGATCAGTGTGGAAATCCAATCCGGGCACAGTACCTGCAAGCTTCGTAGTCGTAGAAAATACCGGACTTAGATCGTATTCGGATTTCGTAAGGGTGAAATTGTTTAATTTTATAGTCTTTGGAAAGGCTGGCTCAATGTCACCCATCTCTCTGATTTTACTTTTATCCAGCGTTTGTTCTTGATAGTACTCTTCTGATCCTCTATCTAATACAAATTGCTTGTAGTCTTTGGTAGCAAAAAAGAATATTACATTTCGCGAACCCAGCTCTCCATAATCGGCACTTGCCGCTATACGGTGATAACCTGAATATTTTCCAGACTCGATCGTGCCGTCATCCTTGTATTTGACTGTTGGAACAACGACATACTGACTTCCATTATCAACATATCGGAAAAGATCGTATTGATCATTCGGTACAGGTTTTATTTCATCTTTCGAAGTCGGAGATTGATCATTGTTTACGATTTTATAGACACTTGTATTCGAATCAGAATTTGCTGCTGAGTTATTTTTATTGGATGTTTGAAACAAAAACCACCCACTCACCACGATCACCAAGATCAATGCGACAGAAATGAAAATATTTTTGTACTTTTGCCAAAAAGTTGGAGTAGGAACAGGAGTAAAGTTTTGATCGTTTTCCATATAGAGAGATTATTGTATGTCCTAATTGTAAAACACATTCACTTTTTTTAAAGGAATAGCGAGAGTACCAAAAGAGCCGATTTGCTATAATGGTGTCATGAAGTCACTTACATCTAGCCCTGCGTTTATATTTGGAGTCGTAATATTAGTGTTTATCGTCGGAGGTATACTCTACATCTACAACCCCACCCCGACTGAAGTTGGCGACACATCAGGCGGAGTAGTGTGCACCATGGAAGCCAAGCTCTGCCCAGACGGGAGCTATGTAGGTCGAAGCGGACCAAATTGCGAATTTGCACCTTGCCCAATACCACCTGGTACAAAAATGGAAGACGGCACTCCGTCTCAGGCTTCAAGCACGGCTCCTGTAGAATTTTTTAATTAGGCAAGATGCTCGTTTTGCTAATGTTTGATCAATAGCCATTTAAGACCGCTCTTGTCTTTGGACCAACGTGCCCATAACCGTCATCCCCAGGTTTTGCAATGCCGTATTTCACTTGGAACTTTTTGACCGCAGCAAGAGTCATCGGGCCGAAATATCCAGTAATGAGCCCTTCGGGGTACACACTTTTATCTTGAGCCAATATTTTTTGAAGCTTCTTTACGTCGTCGCCTTTTGAATCAGATTTCATATAGCTCGAAACTTTGACACCAATGCTACCGCCGAGAGGAGCTTTGGTACTAGAAATTGTGTTTGATGAATTGTTTTTACTCGATCCTCCACCTCCTCCACCACCACCCGAACTCCTTGCGACCGCCGATGACGCACTGGAATTCGAATTTGCCGTAGCATTTGAATTTCCAAGAGACGCAGAAGTGCCACCTCCTTGATTTTGACTAGCAGACGACGCGCTCGACTGAGAGTTGGCCGAGCTTTGTGATGAGTTGTTTTGTGACGAATTTGGTTGTGAACCCCCCGTGTTTGTAGATCCGTTCGATAATCCTTGCGTACCTCCAGTCTGCGATGATGAGGATTGATTAGAGTTTGAACTGCTTGAGCCAGAACTAGACCCTCCGCCAGAAGACGACCCACCTGATGAAGATTGGCCGGTCGTCTGCGCCCCAGAAGTGTCCGGAATTGCTTTGACTCCAGCTGATGACGCAGGGTTCGAGCAGCTATTGTTGCTTGTCGGATTTGAAAGAGCGCGTGTACCACGATATGGATCAAGTAAGTTTGAAGAATTGCCACTAAAGCAGTTATTTTCTAGCGAAATATTGCTAACTCGCGAAGGTGAAAATTCATAAATACTTATTCCAGCGGTGCTATTGTCGCTAAAAGTATTGTTGCCAATATATACATTATCGATATCTCCCCTGCCGATAAGCACAAGACCGGTCATAGAATTATTTTTGATAAGATTTGAAGTGACTGTGATGTTTTTTGAAGGTAGAGAATTTTGAGGACTGATGATTATCCCATTGTCTTGTCTCGTACTTGCCGTGCCTTGATCCAAAATTTGGTTTTGAGAGATAGTGAGACCATTTGTACTAAATATCATAAGTCCAGCCTGCCAGCCGCCAAGTCCATTGCGGTGATTGTTGATTATTATGTTCCCCGAAATTTCTGAGTTGACCAAATTGATCGCCGCATAGATTCCGCTGATAGCGTTTTGATCGAGATAATTATTTCGGATTATGTATCTACCTGTCGAGGAGACTCTATCATCGAGCTGAATGCCGTGGTAAATATTTCTCGATGCGGAATTGTTTTCGATATATGTCGCCTCGCCTCCGTTGCCATAGTCCACTGCTTTGATACCCGCGCCGTTTGTATCGTCAGTGCGATTGTTCAAGATCTTTGCGCCGATACCCTGCGTCACTATGCCCGTCGCTCCGATTGCACTTAGATAATTACCACTCACAGTCGGATATTTTTCGTATTGGAAAGTCTCTGCATTCCCTAGCCAAAATCCTCTTGTGCCATCAGGGCGACCGTTCCATGTACCAGTGCCAGTCTTCACCACCGAATTGTTTGAATATGTATTGTACTCTCCTCCGATACTTACTATGGCCGCATTGCCCGGATAGCCCACATTTGTAAAGGTATTTTGTGTCACCGTAGAGCGCACCGAAGCATTGAGACCGATGAGAGAATTGCCCACATTGTTGCCTTCGAAAGTCAGATTTTTGATCGTACAGTTCGTACACTTTTCGAGCACAAGCATCACCTTATCAAAACCAGGCACACTTAGGTTGGACTGCGCCGTACTTACAAATCCTCCACCATTTTTTCCATAGATAGTGATGTTGCTTTTGTTTTTTATGAGAAGACCTGCACTACCCACGCTCACCTTACAAGGTACTTCAAGCACCGCATTGTCTGCCAAATTATTCAAAACTTGTTGGAAGTCTCCACTACACGACGTGGTGTTTGTTTGGGTTTGGGTCTGTGTCGAATTTTGAGTCTGGGTCGAGGTTTGGGTTTGAGTCTGAGTCTGAGTTTGGGTCTGGTTTTGAGTTTGTTGAGTATTTGAATTTTGCTGTGACCCTGAGTTTGTATTTGAAGTGTTGTTTGATTGTGAAGAAGCTCCCGTATCGCCATAGACATCTTGTACTTCTGAAGCTGAAAGTGCTCGGTTATAGACACGCACTTCGTCTAAAACTCCGTTGAACAATCCGTCCCTACCGGCGCCAATCTTCAAATCATAAAAATCAGTATATGTACCCGAGAAATTTTGAGTTGCGACCAGGCTGCCGTTGAGGTACAGGTTTGCCACACCACTCGAGGAGTCAAACGTAGCCACCACATGACTCCATGCATTTGGTGTAAGCCCCCAATATTGGAGCCTTTTTGGGATCACACCGCTTTGCCCAGAGCTTCTGGTGAATTCGAGAAGTGTGCCTTGTGTGCGAATCTCAAAACCTTCGGCTCCCTGATTGAACGAGCCATTCCCTTTGGTAGCTATGCCTTGGATTTCGGAAGCAAAAGAAGAATACACCCACGCCGCAAAAGTAAACGATCCTGATCCGAAGTTTATATTGCTTGCATTTGAGACAGTGATGTATTGGTTTGCGCCATTTGTCGAAAGTCCGAGTCCAAATTTGCCAGAGACAGAGCTTGGATTGCCAGAAGAACTTATTGTATTTGATGATCCAGAAGTATCAGAAAGCAAGCTTGAAGAGTTGTTGAAGTTGAGATACAAAACTTGTCCTGACGTGGGAGCGGCTGCAAAAGCAAAGACTGGTGTGACTAATAAAACCCCAAATACTGCAAAAAGAGATAATTTGTTCATATTTATGTATGATTATACCAACAACACAGACGCTATGGAACGCAATTCCCCTATAGAAAGTATAACCAAACTATCTCTCGAACAGCGTAAGGCACTCTCCCGCCTCGGGCTAAAAACCGTAGAAGACCTCCTTCGGTATTTCCCCACTCGCTACAACACACCTGGAAGTATCAAGTCAGTAGAGACTTTGCTCGAAGGTGATGAAGCGGCTCTCTTTGGAAAGATTGTTTCGATAAAGACAGGCAAAACATTTCGCGGCCGAGTACCAATATCTGAAGGAGTATTTGAAGACACGACGGGCAAGATCAAGCTCATCTGGTTCAACCAGCCGTATATTGCGAAAATGTTTAACGAGGGCGACTCCGTACGCATCGAAGGCAAGGTAAGCTCGCGCAAAGAAACTCTCGCTATACTCAATCCAAAAATTGAAAAGATAAAAGATATTCCTGTCGGAGTCGGTGGTTCACTTTTTACAAACAAAGACACAGGCGAAGAAGAGCACACTCTTTACCCTATTTATCCGGAGACGAGACACGTCACTTCAAACTGGATTTATCACACGCTGCAGAGAGTGTTTAGAAGCGGCGTGCTCGACAAGCTCGAAGATTCGATCCCTCAAGAAATTCTAAAAAAATACAATCTCCCCTCTCTACGTTCGGCTCTCATTTGGATCCATGCTCCGCTCAAGATCGAAGATGCTGAGATCGCACGTAAGCGTTTTGCATTTGAAGAAATATTTGTAATCCAGCTCGATCGAGCTCGCGAACGCACTCTGGCTCGTAAGGAAAAAGCTTTCGTGATCGAAAAAAAGCCCCGCGAAATCGAGGAATTCGCGTCTACTTTCCCTTTTCCCCTCACTCAAGCTCAAAAGAGAGTAGTGGGCTCAATACTCGAAGATTTCAAAAAAGGTTACCCCATGTCTCGTCTTATCGAAGGAGATGTGGGTAGTGGCAAGACTGCCGTGGCGGCTATTGCCGCCTACGCAGCGGTGTCGACTCGGCCGGACGGCAAGGACTATGGCAATGTCCAAGTCGCGTACATGGCACCGACCGAAATATTAGCTCTGCAGCATTTTGAATCATTTATCGAATACTTTGCAAAGTACAAAATCCAAGTAGGCCTCATCACGGGAAGCGGCGCCAAAAAATTTCCTTCAAAGGTGAGAAGCCCTTCGACAAGCTCAGGGCAAACTTGGACCAAGATATCAAAGCCGCAACTTCTCAAATGGGTAGCGAACGGTGAAATACCAATCCTTATTGGCACTCACGCTCTCATTCAAAAAAATGTAAATTTCAAAAACCTTGGACTCATTGTGATCGACGAGCAGCATCGCTTTGGCATAAAGCAGCGTATGACCCTGCGCAAAAAGCAGGGATCGACTCCGCACCTCCTCTCTATGACTGCGACCCCTATCCCCCGCTCGCTCGCTCTCACCATCTTTGGCGACCTAGACCTCTCTCTCCTCGACGAGCTTCCTCCTGGTCGCAAACCTGTGACGACCAAAATCATTTTGCCCGGAGAGCGTGCCGGCGTTTATGAAAAAGTCCGCGAAGAGCTTGATAAAGGCAGACAAGCTTATGTCATATGTCCGCGTATCAACGAGCCAGACCCGGATAAAGAAATGGCCATAAACGCGAAGTCTGTAATGGAAGAAGCAAAACGTCTGCAGGCGACCGAGTTTAAAAAGTACAAAGTACTAGCTATCACCGGCAAGATGACTCCAAAGGAGAAAGATGCGGTAATGCAGGATTTTAAAGACAAAAAGGGTGATGTGCTTGTAGCCACCTCGGTGATTGAAGTGGGCGTAAATGTCCCAAACGCGACCGTGATGATAATCGAAAACGCGGAGAGGTTTGGCCTCTCTCAGCTGCACCAGCTGCGAGGGAGGATTTTGCGCAGCAGCTTCGAGCCGTATTGTTTTGTATTTACCGAGAGCAAAACCAAAAAGACGGTCGAGAGACTCAAATCATTTACCCGAGCGAAAAACGGTTTTGAACTTGCCGAAGAAGATTTGAAACAGCGTGGGTCCGGAGACCTAATAGGCACCAGACAGTGGGGCGTCTCCGACCTCGCCATGGACGCACTCAAAAATATAAAGATGGTCGAAGCGGCTCGCACCGAAGCAAGCGCGCTCGTCGAAAAAGATTTTGATCTTAAAAAATATCCTGCACTAGCAAAGAGAGTGCTCGAGAGCGAAAAGCCGATACATTTGGAGTAAAACAAAAAGCCGCCCTCGCTATGCGAGGGCGGCTTTTTGTTTTATGTCTTCCCTCTCCTGCTAAGGAGAGGGTGGCTGCAAGCCGGGTGAGGTTTGTATGCAAAGAAAAAACACCCTTACGGGTGTTTTTTCTTTTTCCCTCCCCTGCACAAGGGGAGGGTGCCCGATAGGGCGGGAGGGGTTTAAGGGAACGAAACGTCCTGAGTCCTCCATTCGACTTGTCCGGCCATGAAGTTGGTAGTGTTTACGTTGCCACCACCCTGCCAGTTGAAACCTTCAAATCCTACAGAGTATAGACCGCTTGGTAGTGGGCTACCATCTGGTCTGCGACCGAGGATCTGGAATGTCACTGGGATAGTCACTTCAGTACCTTCTGGGATCATAAAGCTATTGTTTAGACCCGAAGTCGTAGCGCCACTAGGCACGGAGAACGAGGTAGAAGTAGCTGCGCTGCCGATTGAGGCGTCATACGCACCGTTGCGATATACGCGGAACGCAGTCGTGCTACCAAACGCTGGGCTCGATGATGCTGTGGTGCCAAGTACTACGTCATCTCCTACCGCTCTCACGCGAACATTGAATGTCGCAGTAAGAGAAGATGTGCTCATGTTGTTTACCCCACTTCCCTGTGGCACACCACTAGTAGTGATCGACTTAGAAACAAGTGTAATCTCCGGACCAGCATTACGTACGCTTAAGGTGTATCCCGTCGCGCTTCCAGTAATGTCGCTTGAGCTCAACTGATCACCAATTTGGTTTTCAGCTGTGATACCCGAGGACGGTACGGATACTGTGAAGTTCGCAGAGTTTACGTTTGCATTTCTAACATCGATTCGGATCGAGAGTGTGCGAGTAGTGTCGCGAGGTACAGTGTAGTCGAGATTTGAGAATGTCGCAGTCCCGTTTGAGATAGGCGCATTATCAATCTCAGTTGAACCCTCGTAGAGGTAAGCTGTGCTTGATGCGTTTGCAGCACCAGAGCCAGTCTTAGACACATTTACTGTAAGGTCAGTGATTGTCACATCATCCCTTTCAGCACGTACGTCAAACATAAGAGCTGTAAGACGATCGTACTCATTTTGGTTTGTACCTGATGATGCGATCACACCTTGTGTCTGAGGCGTATTAGTGTTGAGCGAAACTCGGAGAGTCGATGACTCCGAAAGACTCTCGTTAATGTTGACACTTCGAGAGACTGAGCTACCAGTAGAAGGGCTGTAATGATCAATACCTGCTCCATCTATACCTCTTACACCGTCATTTGCCAGAGATACAGTGTAGTTAGAAGATAGGTCTGTCGAGTCGATCGAGGATCTTACATCTACTCTGATCTGAAGATCTCGAGTACTGTTGCGTGGCACTATATAGTTAAATCCAGTTATGTCTATATAGTATGTGCTGCCTTCTCTAATCACGTTACTTGAATTGAGATCTCTAGATGCAAGAGTGTTGCTTCCATCTGAGACGTAAACACGTGAAAAGATTTTGTTGTAAAGTGTTGAGCTATTACCAAGATTTACTCTAACGCGCTGTACTGCTATGTCAGAAGTACGCGCTTCAACTCGGAAACCTAGCACCGCAACGTTGGTTTGCCCTTCGTAGACAGTAGAGTTTATACCTGCATTTGAGGCAGTGACTGACATGGTACCCTCTACACCCGGAGTAGTGATGACACCACTACCTGTACCTGGAGTTGTAGTACCGGTACCAGGATTAGGATTTGGCACTACAACTACAAGCAAAGTATTGATTCTTCCACGTGTAATTGGGCCGAAGTATCCAGCAGCCGGCGCTATACCATTTGCAGCTTGGAAACGAGCTAGAGCTGCTCGAGTGAGATTGCCGAAATATCCGTAGGCTACGCCGTTTGGCATAGTGAGATATCCGCGCATAACAAGAAATCTCTGCAGTTCAGTAACCTGTGCTCCAGTCGAACCGATCGTGAGATCAGTCGTAAACATGAATCCCGTAGATACTCCTGTACCCATACCTGTACCCGCACCAGTTTGACCATTGAGCTGTGCTTGCAATTGAGAAATTAGCGCGAGAAGTGATGCTATCTGAGCCTGAAGGCTTGCTGTTGACTGTGAGTTTGTATTTGTCGAAGTAGTTGTAGTCTGCGCTTGTGCAGTGACACCGGATACACCCATAGCCAAAGCGATAGAAAGCCCCACGAGGCGCTTCATCGTTTTACTCATAAATTTTTATATTTAACTGATAAGGAGTTGATAAAGCCAAGCGGCCTTTAATTAGCAAATTAAAAACCTTTCTCGGCAATGTAAAATTACCATTTTAGAAAGGAAGAATAGATGAAGCAAAAGTTGTCCGCCCTCTAGGATTCGAACCTAGGACCCCAGAGGTATAAGCTCTGTGCTCTAACCAACTGAGCTAAGGGCGGTTTCGTTACTCATCATATATTTTGTTGTCCCAAAATTCAAACAGCCCCCTTGCGGGGGCCGTTTTAGAGAATTTAGTTACAAGTCGAGTCGCCGTTTGCTAGGTTCGAAGCAATAAGTTTTGACACTCCAGTTGAGTCCACACACCAATACCCCGTAACACTAAGAAGGTTCGCAGTCACTGCATACCCAGTCACAGTTGAGCGACAAGTAGCAGTCACGGACGCAGGCAATGCTGTCGATGAAATATAAGCGTTGACTAGTGTGTTTGCAAACATCTGGTCGCAAGCATTTGTTGCGGTACCGTAGTTGCCGTTTGTATCGTAATACAATTCGGCCGCCGATCTTACACCAGCAAGTTGTGCGCGAGTTTTAGCATCGTTACCTCTTGCTCTTGAGCTATTCAGGGCTACAAGCACAATCGAAGAAAGAACGCCGATGATCGCAATAACAACCAAAAGTTCAATAAGCGTGAAGCCTGCGTTTTTTGGCCAATGTCTGAAGACGAAAGATGCTTTTTTAAAATTTGCAGTCATAATAAAAGATACCTGCTAATACAATAATGATAGCAGCAAAGGAGTGCTTGACTACATACACATGTTGATAACATCAGGAACGGCTATTCTACCTTTACCTTGGGTTCGATGCCGTGAGCTTTGAGTATAGAGTCAAATTCGTCCTTCTCGATCGTCTCCGCTTCTATTAGGCGCTTTGCGATCACGTCTAGCACTGCACGCTTTTCGGTAATTATCTGCAAGGCTCGTTCATAAGCATCTTTCATGATTTGAGAAACCTCATCGTCAATCAGAGATCCGACCTTCTCAGAATAGTCCTTGTCGCTTACACCTTTTCCAAATAAAGCCTTACCGCCCTGCCCTTCTAGCGCCATGGGACCGATATTTTCGGACATTCCATACTTGGTCACCATGTCTCGAGCCATTGCAGTCGAGACTTGCAAATCATTTGAAGGACCGGTAGTGAGATCGCCAAAGATAGTCTTCTCTGTGACGTAGCCGCCGAGCGACATTGCGATGTCATCCAAAAATTCTTTTTTGCTCTGAAGCTTTCTGTCTTCGATCGGTAATTTGAGGGTATAGCCCGCTGCACGCCCTCGACTGATGATGGAGATCTTGTGAACTGGGTCCGCATTTGGAAGCACAGAAGCGACGAGCGCGTGTCCGGCCTCATGGTATGCAGTGATCTCCTTTTCTTTTGGAGAGAGGATGTGGCTGCGTCTTTCGGGTCCTAGCATCACCTTTTCGATAGATCGTATAAGGTCAAATTGAGAAACTTTTTTGCGGTTTTCCCTTGCGGCAAGTATTGCCGCTTCGTTCATAAGAGAGTACAAATCCGCACCTGAAAATCCCGGGGTCCTTTCGGCAATGAGAGGGATATTTACGTCTTCTGCAAAAGGCTTTTGCTTTGCATGGATTTTGAGTATCTCTTCACGGTCGCTTCTGTCTGGTAGATCGATAGTAACGCGTCGGTCAAATCTTCCAGGTCGGAGGAGTGCCGGGTCAAGCACGTCAGGGCGGTTCGTAGCAGCCATCACCACCACCTTTTCTGTCGGTTCAAAGCCGTCCATCTCAACGAGGATTTGGTTCAAGGTCTGCTCGCGCTCATCGTTGCCACCACCCATACCGCCCCCACGGATGCGACCCACAGCGTCAATCTCATCCATAAAGATGATCGCTGGAGCTGCCGCTTTGGCCATTGCAAAAAGGTCGCGCACGCGACTCGCGCCAACACCGACAAACATTTCTACAAACTCCGATCCAGAAATCGAAAAGAAAGATACGTTTGCCTCCCCCGCTACCGCACGTGCGAGGAGAGTCTTACCAGTACCAGGCGCACCCATAAGGAGAATACCCTTTGGAATGCGAGCTCCGATCTCAAAAAACTTTTTTGGATTGCGCAAAAAGTCGACGATCTCGCCAAGCTCTTCCTTCGCTTCCTTGCATCCTGCCACATCTTTGAAAGTCACTTTTTGTCTCTGGTCATCAGGAGTAGTGAGACGAGCGCGAGACTGACCAAAAGTAAAAGCCTGCATACCAGCTCCCTTCACTTGGCGGGTCATGAGCCAAATGAAAACGGCAATAAATAGAATTGGGAAAAGTATTGGTGAAAGATTGAGAATCCAGTACATAAAGCCCGCACCTTCGTCGATCACCACATTGAGCTTGCTAAGCTCGGCAGGAGTGACACCATAGACGCTCAAAGTCTCCCCTATACTTGCGGTGTCTTCTTTCTTTGCGATCTTTTTTGTACCGTCGCTAAAAAGAGCTTCGACTTGATTGCTCCTTACAGTAAGCTGTTTGACCTCGTCTCGCTTCACACTTGTCGCAATCTCCGAAATGCTTACCTCCGTCGTTTTTTTATCAAACGAAAGCACCGAGTAAAGCGTAACGATGATCACAAAGATCAAAACACTCGTCAGTATGTTGCCCCAAAAGGAGTTGCGCATCGGGCGCTTGAGTTTGGGCTTGGTTTCTAATGGATCAAGTTTTTTTGGTGTTGGTTTGCTCATTGCCGAATATTATATCAAAATAGTGGTACCGCCAAGTAGAAAGAAGAAAACGGCGGCAAACACCACATGTCACTCGTCGATAACAAAAAAATACACTTTAATTATGAAGTCTTAGAGAAGCTCGAAGCAGGTATCGAGCTTTTGGGCTTTGAAGTAAAGAGTTTGAGGGCTGGAAAAGCGAATCTTGAAGGAGCGCATGTGAGCATACGAGGAAAAGAAGCATTTGTCGTAGGTATGGCAATAGAGCCGTATCAGGCAAATAATACTCCAGCAGACTATGAAAGAGATCGCCCTAGAAAGCTCTTGTTAAATAAGGCTGAAATCAAACATTTGGAAGAAGTCGAGGGTCAAAAAGGATTGACAATAGTGCCAATTTCGGTGTATAATAATGGTAGGAAAATCAAAGTTTCAATCGCAGTAGTACGCGGAAAGAAAAAGTTTGATAAACGTGAAAGTATCAAAAAAAGAGAAACTGATATTGATATCAGGAGAGAAATGAAAAGATAGTTGTTCCCCTAAAATGTTTTACTCTGTGTATATACTCTATAGTCATAAAGATCAAAAACTTTATGTAGGATGCACCAAAGACCTCCAAAGTAGACTTGAGAGACACAACACAGGAAGAGTAAATGCTACAAAATACAGGCGCCCTTTATCCTTAATTCACAGCGAAGAATACGGAGACAAGACACAAGCCTTTAATAGAGAGAGATTTCTAAAAAGTTTGTGGGGTTCTCGAGAAAAGAATAAGATAAAGGAGCAGTATTTGCGGCTAAATCATTCCTGATTAGCTAATCAGGAATGATCGCCCGAACATACTAAGGTGCAGTGGTGGGGCTAAAACATTTCTGCTTAGTAAAGCAGAAATGTTCGCCCGATCACTTTGCCTTAGCAAAGTGATTTAGGGGATGAATTAGCATCGACAGATAAGATCTTTGAAAATGCGCATAGTAGAGCCCCAAGGACTCTTAAATCCCTTGGAAAACTCAAATGCAAAAAATACTTTTGCCAAAGCTGTTTCTCCGTACTTTACGGCCAACGACTTTGATTTCGCTTACGCAAGAGCTTAATTAAGTTCTCGCCTTCGCGACGGCTCCCTCTTGAAATCTGTTATAGAGAAGAGTTGTAATAAATTCGGATTATAGAAGAGAAAATGTCTCGCTTCCCTTCTGAAAAATAGAGACTAGGTATGTATCTGTTCCGTCTGACTTTAAGGATATGTATCAAATTCCGCCCTGAGCGGAAAAGACAGACTAAACTATGTAGATCCATTTTCAAAACTTGTTTGCACGGGGGCTCGCTACCTCCCATCTCCACAAAATTAAGGAGGAAGAAAACACCATCTCGTTCGGGATGGTGTTTTCTTCGACTATAATTTTGTAGGATGCCGCACACCCCTTCTTTTCTCAAGTGCGGCGCCACCATATTGATTTAATCCCAAAAAGAGGTATAAATACTTTTGGAAGGAGTTTTTAATGACTATTAAACACCCCCGCGGTGGGAAGGAAATTTTCGGCCGCCAACTTGCTCCAGGTGAGGAGCTGCAACCGGGCGACGTGTACGATTGCTCCGATGGTACATGGAGAAACATCGGGAATATGACCCGGGTACCAGAAGAAAGCACCGCCGTATTCGTAAGACCAGGCATCGACGATCTGATGGAAGAGGCCGCCAAGCATATCGAGGAAGCAGAAGCGGACTATAACCTCGGAATAGCGATTCCTGGACTCGACTTGATCCGAAAGGGATGATCAATGGTTCCAATTCCTTGTGACTGTCCGCATCATGACGGCGGCAAATCCCATCGCGGCGATTGCTGCCAAACCTGCCCCTTTTGTGGGGAAGAACGTGTCCGTCTGGATGATATTCAGACACACGTAAATAATTGCCCTCAAAAGATTGAGGTGGATCGCGAAAAAATTTTTAGCCGGGCTCCATACACCGACTAGCACCCGCCCCCCCCTATCAAAAGACCCGAGCAACGCTCGGGTCGATTCTTTATTTATTGACAAAAAATTCATGAAGAGCATAATTATCCTTGGACGGTTGGAGCGCTCTGCCAGAAGTATAGGTATATCCACTAGCGCTCCAACCTCGCTCTCCCGAGCGGGTCTGCGGTACAGTTTTACCCGCTCGGGCATCTGTCCAACTCCCCGGGCGTTTGGGGAGTAGAACGACAAGTCCTCCTTATATGAGGACACACCGCCCGCCTCTTGCGTTAATGAGGTTTGTATGTCCCCCGTTCGGGGACGGAGTCCGGAGGTTCCCACCTCGACATCCACTTAAGTTGCTACTTGAGTTTCGATTAGAGGAGGCGGCCAGACTCCAAAAAAACTGGCTTGAATGCCATAAGGCCGCGTCCTTGGAAATTTATTTCCTGGGGAGGAGCGCGGCCTTTAAATTTTATATTTCAAATATCGTTTTATAAAAAGCTTTGCCTGCGGGACCTTGGTCCCGCAGGCATTTGATATGTTACATCCCTCCCCCATCTTTTTGCTCCGTCACAGGCTCTGGGACTTGTGCCGGCTGCTGAAGATCAGTGATCATTTGCTGAAGTTTAAGCGATACCTCGGACTCACTCCCTGCTCGCCCTTTAACTTCATGATAATCTTCCTCCGAAACCTGCACAAAGACCCTCAGGCCGATTTCTTTGTTGACGAAAATAATGTAGCTCTTGCCGTTATGGTCGATGATGACATCCCACCCCGGTTCGTCACTTGTCTCCTCATAGTATCGAGTGGCTACAGATGCACTTGGGAAAGTGTATCTGATGAAATACGCCAGAGCCTCAGCAATTTCTTTTTCGGCCGCACAACTAGCCTTACGATCATTCTGAGCAGAATCGCCGCCCTTGTCATCCTGATCACCTTTTGACGACTTATTAGCCGACTTAGGGGTGGCTATGCTTTGCTGGGCAGCTTGAGGAGTGTCCTTTTCTGCCCTTTGAGCATAATACGCCCTGATTTTCTCGATTACGCCCTTATCAGTATCGGAAGATTTTTTTAAAACACGTTTTACGAGGTTTTCTACAACGATCACAGTTAGCACAATGACCGCAATTACTAGAAAAATGAACAAACCATGCGCGATGTCCATTGATTTTCTCCGCCACGAAATATACCAGAATGCAAATATTATGCAATCTTTGTAGATGTTCTACTTATTCGCTTTTGGGCGGTAGGAGATGGCTTCGAGAATATTGTTTACAGTTATCACGGGCGAATTGTCGAGGTCAGCGATAGTCTGCGCGACTTTGATGATCTTGTGATAAGAGCGAGCAGAGAGGTCGAGAGTCTTCGCAGAACGGTTTAATATATCCTTTACTTCTTCCGATAGATCCATCATAGTCGCGATGTCTCTGGCACTCATTTCTCCATTTACACTTATATTGCGCTTTGCTTTTTCAAATCTTTCGCGTTGTTTTTTGCGCGCGTTTTCGATCCTTGCACGAGCAGGTATCGACTCGCTCTGGTCGGGCGCTTCGGTAAGTCTTTCGTGATCGATCTTCGAAACTTCGGTCCAAATATCTATACGATCTACTATTGGTCCAGAAACTTTCCTTCTATATCTCTCGATCTGGGTAGCGCTGCAGATGCACGGCTTGCCTTTGATGCCAAAGTTGCCACATGGGCATGGGTTCATTGCAGCGACAAGCATAAACTGCGCAGGAAATTTGACTGAGCCTTTAGCACGAGAAACTGTGATAACTCTATCTTCAAGAGGCTCACGCAGAGACTCGATCGATTTGTTATCAAACTCTGGAAATTCGTCTAAGAAAAGTACACCCTTGTGCGCAAGAGTCACCTCCCCCGGTCGAGGATTGGTCCCACCTCCAACGAGAGAAACATGCGAAGAAGTGTGGTGCGGACTGCGGAATGGTCTTTCTTCTAATATTCGATCTTGGAGAGCCCCAGCCATAGAGTGGATCTCGGTCACTTCCATCATCTCTTCAAATGAAAGCGGCGGGAGTACATCGGCGAGAGCTTTGGCTAGCATCGTCTTACCGGTACCAGGTGGTCCATAGAGGCAAATATTGTGCCCACCAGCGGCTGCGATCTCGAGTGCGCGCTTGGCACCCTGCTGACCTTTGATATCTGCAAGATCGTTTTTGATCTCACGTTGTTCCTTGTATGAAATGTATTTTTCTGGGTGTATTGCGCTCTTACCTCCCAAAGTGAGGTGCTCGGTTAGCTCGCGCAAACTCTCAACTCCGTACACTTTGATCCCTTGCACAAGTGCCGCTTCTGAGGCGTTTTGCTTTGGGACAAATATTTCTTCAAATCCTTCGCTTTTGGCCTTGCGAGTAAAAGCAAGCACGCCACGCACTCGGCCGACACTCCCATCAAGCGCAAGCTCCCCTAAAAATATTTTTGATTTTGGATCAAAGGTTATCTCCCCCGCTGCGATAAGGTACGCGAGCGCGATAGCCACATCGAGTCCCGACCCTTCTTTCTTTACTTCCGCCGGCGCAAGAGAGACAACTATTTTTTGATTGAGTGATTTTGGAGAAGGAAATCCAGAGTTTTTGATCGCCGCACTTACTCTGTCTCGCGCTTCTTCCACTGCTTTGTCGGGTAACCCGACGACCGAAAATGAATGCAGACCTCGAGAGAGGTCTACTTCAACGGAGACTATATAGGGTTTGAGAAGAGATGCCTGAGCGCTGTATACCCTCGCGTAAGACATAGGTGTAAATTACTGCTCCATGTGCTGTTTACATGTACGTGCAGCTTGGTTGGCTTCGAGCCTATCTGCTTCGATCGGAGCGCCACACACTTCACACATTCCGTAGTTGCCACCGGCGATTTTGTCTAACGCAGATTTGATATCGTTGTATCGAATCTCGAGTTCTTTTACCACAGCTGTGTTCTCTTCGTATTCTTCTATTTTGTCTGCAGCTTCGCTTTCGTCAGCTGTATCAGTATCAAAGTCTGCTGGCTTACCTTCCCAATCCTCTTCGTTGTCAGGATTGCGTCTACCAAAACGGCTTAGTTCCTGCTCCACCTGAGCAAGCTCTGTTTCTAATTTTTGCTTAAAATAGTTTGTGTCTATGTCGTTTCTCATGAAAGCATTCTAGCACAGGAGCCTTGTCCCGCAACTATCTCGAGATCGTATTTGAAACGTGAAGGTCGTTTATATCAGGGATAATACGATACTCCCGCGTTATAAGTATAGTGTTTTTATCAAGAAAAGCGTATGAAATCACGCTCTGGCCCGAAGCGTCTACGAGCACTCGAGCATCTTTGTTTTTGACTATTATATCTTTCCAAACTAATGTGCTTGTAGCACTTGTAGGGAGCACGATCATAGGGAGGTCAGTTTGCATCTGCTTTTCCCATTCGAGCATACCAGCGAAAGCACCGCCAAAATCAGTGACATCAAGCGCAAGTATTGGAGACGTGGATTCGCCTTTTTTGAATACACCCATTGCAAACTCCGACTGCAAATTGCGACCAAGCTCGCTTGGTATATTCAAACCTAGTATCTCAATAAATTTTGAAACTGGAATAGAATTTTCACCGAAGTTTATCAGGCTCACTCCTGGGGCAAACTCTTCTTTAGACAAAGCAGCGACAATGGCTTCTTTTGAAAGAGATTCTATCTGTATAGTTTGACTATAAGGGATGATTTTTGTAGGTAGATAAACTTGAGCCTCCTTATCGATTCCTAGCCTTTGAGATACGTAAAAAGCTAGAGTTCCCCCACCTGCAAGAAGTATGAGACTTGCCACAATAGCAAGGAATGTGCCTGTGTGAGATTTGGTCGTCTCTACTTTTGGCTCGAGCTTTTGCTTTTCTTCACGGTGAGCTTTTTCTTTGAGAGCAATGGAAGTGACTGATTCGTTTTTCTCCTTTATAAACTCAGCCATATCACCTTGATATGTGCGGAGAGAAGATATTTTGCCATCTTTGTGCAAAATGTCGGAGGCTTTGGTAGGAGTGGGAGTGTTTGGAGTTGGAGCCTTGTTTTCGTCCATACAAATATTTTAGCACAAACAAGCCGCCCCAGAAGCCTACGGCTTCTGGGGCGGTTTACTCCTACCTACTTCTTTTGAACGAAGTTTGGATCAGCGTCTTTGATCGAGAGCTTGAGTCGCCCCTTCTCATCGACATCCTTCACCACTATCGGCACCTGCATACCTATCTTCAAATAGTTTTCTACCTTATCGATCCTAAACGGAGCAATTTCGGAGACATGCACGAGTCCATCGTCATTTTTGTTTAGCTTCACAATTGCACCAAACTCGGCGATGCGTACTACTTCCCCCACCGTCTTGTCCCCCTTCTTAAACTCGTGGACTATCGACTCGATTGACGAGCGCGCTTCTTCTGCACCCTTGGCTTCGCCCGTGATATAAACAGTGCCGTCATCCTCGATATCGATTTCGACACCTGTCTTTTCTTTGATCTCGTTGATCACCTTGCCTCCGGTACCGATAACCATACCGATCTGGTCTGGCCGTATCGTCATCACAAATATTCTAGGAGCATTTGGTGAAAGGTCGCTTCTTGGCGCAGGGATCGCCGCTTCAAGCACATCAAGTATTTTAAACCTAGCTTGCTTTGCCTTTTCAAATGCTTCCTTGAGTACGGTAAGTGGTATGCCGTCCACCTTTACATCCATCTGCACAGCAGTGACACCGTCGCGAGTACCAGCCACTTTAAAGTCCATATCACCATGCTCGTCTTCTGGTCCTTGGATATCTGTGAGCACTTTGTATTCCGAGCCACGAGACATGAGTCCCGAGGCAATACCTGCTACATGTTTCCTTATCGGCACACCAGCGTCCATGAGCGCGAGAGACGATCCGCAAACCGAGCCCATCGAAGTCGATCCGTTCGAAGAGAGTGCTTCAGAAACAATGCGGATAGTGTAAGGAAATGTTTCCTTCGGTGGGATGAGCGGCGCTAGAGCCTTCTCCGCGAGAGCGCCGTGACCTATCATTCTGCGATTTGTACTTCCCACACGTCCTGTCTCACCAGTAGAAAATGGAGGGAAATTATAATGGTGCATAAAGCGCTTGTTGACCTGCAGGTCCATACCGTCGATCACCTGCGAGTCTCCCGGAGCACCGAGAGTGAGAGCCGAGAGTATGTGTGTGCCTCCGCGGTAAAATATACCCGTACCGTGAATGATCGAGCTTATGCCTCCCGCTTGAGCGAAGAGTCCTCGAAGATCGTCAAACCCTCTGCCGTCAATGCGCTTGTTTTGTTTGAGTGTGATATCGTGCACGAAGTCATTTACTGCTTCGTGATACATTGCCCTTGCCAGCTTGTGATCAGCCTCCAGCATCTCCTTATCAATCAGTGCAAACCACTCTTCTTCGAGTTCGTATATTTTCTTTTTACCAGGCTCACCCATGATCGTCTCCATCTTGGAGAGAATCGTTGATTCAAAAAGGCTTTTAAGTACAGCTGGAATCTCAGGCTCTTTCACTTCTGCTTTTGGCACTCCTATTTCTTTTATCACCTTCTCTTGAAATTCTTGCAGCTTTTTAAGCTCCGCGTTTGCCGCTTCAAGTGCCTGATTCAAAACTTCTTCGGACACTTCTTTTGAGCCGACTTCGATCATATTGATCGTGCCATCCTTACCACAAGCGATCACGTCGAGCTCATACTTTTCATCCTGTCGTACTTCGTATGATGGGTTCACAATAAACCCTTCCTCCCCTGCCTTCCTGCCGATGCGGACTGCCCCCACAGGGCCGTTCCAAGGTATAAAGGAAGTACCGAGCGCGAGAGATGCGCCGATCACTCCCAAAATATCTGGGTCGTATTCGCCTAATGAGAGCGTAGTAATGACTACCTGCACTTCGTTGCGAAGATTGTGATTGAAAAGTGGACGGATAGTGCGGTCTACGATGCGACCCGAAAGGATCGCCTCGTCTGAGGGCCTACCCTCTCGACGTTGAAAGCGCGAGCCAAGTATCTGACCTGCTGCATAAAATCTCTCCTCGTATTCGACAGATAGTGGAAAGTAATCTACATCCTTCTCCCCTTTGGACATGACAGCGGTCGCGAGCACCGCGCTCTGTCCGTATCGCAAGAGGACCGAGCCGTGTGCGTTTTCTGCCAAGTCATTGAACTCGGCTACAAGCTCCACACCCGCGATCTCCGTGCTAAATTTTTTGGTCTGCATGGTTTTCACATTGGGACCAATTCTTGAATGCTTCTGCCCCCAAGCCTTTGGGATCAAAAATACTCAAAAATTAGTGTCCCGTTACTTCTAATGCCCTCAATATATCACAAAACAGCCCCCTCGCGGGGGCTGTTTTGTCTTCCCTCCCCTGCACAAGGGGAGGGTGCCCGGTAGGGCGGGTGAGGTTACTTACTTCTCGTCTCAATAATATTTTGAGCTACGTTTGGAGGGACGATTGCGTAGTGATCAAATTCGATGTTTGCGCTACCGCGGCCTTCTGTCATCGAACGGAGAGTCGTTACGTAGCCGAAGAGCTCTGCGAGTGGCACCTTGGCCTTGACCACCTTGAGTCCAGCTCGATCATCCATAGCTTCGATAGCACCACGCTTTGATGAGAGGTAGCCAGTGACATCGCCCATAAACTGCTCTGGCACAACTACTTCTACTTTCATCACAGGCTCGAGGATCACAGGCTTTGCTTTTTTAGCAGCTTCCTGGAATGCCTGAGAGGCAGCGATCTTATACGCGATTTCAGAAGAGTCCACATCGTGGTAAGAACCGAATGTAAGCTCACAAGACACATCAGTCATCTTGTAGCCCGCGAGGATACCGCGATCCATCGCTTCCTTCACACCCTTTTCTACTGCTGGGATAAATTCAGCTGGGATCACACCACCCTTGATAGAGTCAATAAACTCAAATCCTTCATCGCGATGTACGTTTTTAGGAAGCTTTGCTTCTGGATCTGCAAGTGGTTCGAGAGGTTTGACGTTGAGTTTAACGTGACCGTACTGACCTTTACCACCAGTCTGTTTGATATATTTGGTTTCTGCTTCGGCGTTGCTTGTGATGGTCTCTTTGTAAGCCACCTGTGGAGCACCGACGTTTGCCTCCACGTTGAACTCGCGCTTCATACGATCGACGATAATATCGAGGTGAAGCTCACCCATACCAGAGATCACGGTTTCGCCAGTATCAGAGTCTGACTTCACTCGGAATGTTGGATCCTCATCAGAAAGTCTCTTGAGGGCGAGACCCATTTTTTCCTGGTCGGCCTTTGTTTTTGGTTCGATGCGGAGAGAGATCACCGGCTCTGGGAAGTGGATTTCTTCAAGAATGATCGGGCTGTTTTCATCAGAAAAAGTGTGCGAAGTCTTAGCATCCTTCAAACCTACCGCAGCTGCGATTTCACCTGCGAATACTTTTTTCACTTCTTCACGCTTGTCTGCCTGGAGACGTACGATACGTCCAAGTCTCTCTTTGTCGCCTGTTGTCGCGTTATAAATATAAGAGCCCGCTTCGATAGTACCTGAGTATACTCGGAAGAATGTAAGCTGACCTACAAATGGATCTGCCTGGAGTTTGAAAGCAAGCGCACAAAATGGCTCGCTGTCTGATGGATGTCGCTCGATTTCTTCACCTGTGTTTGGGTTTGTACCCTTGATAGCTGGGATGTCGAGAGGAGATGGAAGGTAGTCTACCACTGCGTCGAGCACAAGCTGCACACCTTTGTTTTTCAAAGCTGATCCACAAAATACGGGGAAAACAGCGTTTGCTACGACTGCCTTGCGGAGAGTTTTCTTGAGAGTATCTAGTGGAATCTCTTCCCCTGCCAAATATTTTTCCATCAAGCTCTCGTCGTTTTCGACTATTCTCTCTACGAGCTCTGCTCTGTATTTTTCGGCATCAGCTCTCAAGTTTTCTGGGAAAGGTACTTCGATCACGTTGTCACCGAGTTTACCTTCGAAGTCAAAAGCTTTCATTTGGAGGAGATCTACTACTCCCTCATGGTTGTCTTCCTCCCCTATTGGGATCTGCATACGTACAGCCTTTTTAGAAAGTCTGTTCAAGATAGATTGATATGATTTTTCAAAGCTTGCGCCTGTGCGGTCGAGCTTGTTGACAAAGCAGAGACGAGGCACATTTGCTTCTTCAGCGTAGCGCCAGTTTGTCTCTGACTGAGGCTCTACACCAGCCACACCATCGAAGACACACACCGCACCGTCGAGTACGCGCATTGAGCGCTTCACCTCTACGGTAAAGTCGATGTGGCCCGGAGTGTCGATAATATTGAAACGAAACTTATTTTCCTTCTTGTTTCTTTCTTCTTGAGAAAGATATGTTGGTCCCCAGAAACATGTGATCGCAGCAGCAGTGATCGTGATACCGCGCTCTCTTTCCTGCTCCATCCAGTCGGTCGTAGTCTGACCATCGTGCACTTCACCGATCTTGTGCTGTGAGCCGGTGTAGTAGAGGATGCGTTCTGATGTGGTGGTCTTACCGGCATCGATGTGCGCGATAATACCGAAGTTTCTAACTCTTTCTAGGGGATAATCTCGTTCCATAATATCTAAACTAATAATTTTATAATTAATTGTTGTGGGCAATAAAAAATTCCCACAGGAATACGCAAACTATACTCTATGTATATAAAAAAAGCAAAAAACTCCCTTTCGGGAGTTTTTTGTTTTTACCAGGCAAAATGGGCGAACGCCTTGTTTGCTTCGGCCATCTTGTGGACGTTTTCACGTTTTTTGATAGCTTCGCTTTGAGGATCGTTTTTGCTTGCTAGTACTATTTCCTGAGCGAGCTTTTCTGCCATTGGCTTGCCTTTTTTAGCTCTTGCGGCGTCAATGATCCATTTCATAGAGAGGTATGAGCGGCGCTCTGGACGTACCTCGCGAGGTACTTGGTAGTTTGCACCACCGACTCGGCGAGATCGCACTTCTACAGAAGGAGCAGTATTTTTGAGAGCCATGTCGAATACTTCAAGAGGACTTTCTACCTTTTCTCCTTCTTTGATGATATCAAAGGCACCGTACACTATTTTGCGAGCAGCGTTTTTCTTGCCGCGCTCCATACAATAGTTGATGAATTTCTCCACCTTTGTGTTGCCAAACATTACATCTGGCTTAACAATATTTCGATTTTTTACTTTTCTTCTCATTTTATTCTGTATCTATATTCGGTTTATTTTGCGTCCTTTGGTCTCTTTACACCATAAGATGAACGAGATGTGCGGCGCTTGTCTACTCCAGCAGCGTCGAGACGACCACGTACTATTGTATAGCGCACACCGATATCCTTTACTCTACCGCCACGAAGTACGACTACTGAGTGTTCCTGCAAGTTGTGTCCTTCTCCTGGGATGTAAGCAGTCACTTCCATACCATTCGTAAGTCGAACACGAGCGATCTTTCGGATAGCTGAGTTAGGTTTGCGAGGAGTCTTGGTAGTCACCTTCACGCATACACCTCTTTTGAAAGGTGCTGGGTAATAAACAGGCTGATTTTTGAGTGTATTAAATCCACGTGCCAAAGCTACCGCTTTTGACTTAGCGCGAATGCTCTTTCTTTTCTTTCTTACTAGCTGATTGATTGTTGACACGTGTTTACCTTTACTTAAAAATAAATTGCACCATAAATGCAATAAACGGGTACAGTCTAATATAAAGACTTATAAAAAGCAAATACTCCCCCGCCTTTTATATATTAAGACCAGTGATGAGGCTAAAGATACTTTGAACGACCGGGCTGAGCAATTGCCAAAAGAGATAAGCAAACAAAAGCGCAAAAACAACGCCAAATTGCTCGAGAAAACCGCGGAATGCCATAAAACTATTGGGCAAAACGGCAAAGAGTATTTTGGAGCCGTCCAAAGGAGGTATCGGTATAAGATTGAAAATGCCTAAGGTTATGTTGATCAAGACGACAAAGGCGGAGATAGAAATAAACGCCTCTCCACCAAAACCATATATATGAGCCAATCTTAGAATAAGTCCAAAAACAATAGCTAAAAAGAAGTTTGATACCGGCCCAGCAAGTGCCACAAGCGCCTCTCCAAAGCGCGCATTGCGGAGATTGTAGGGGTTGAAAGGTACTGGCTTTGCCCACCCGACCACAAAACCACCCAAAAGATAGCCTATTAGTGGCACAAGTACAGAGCCGACTGGATCAAGGTGTCGAATTGGATTTAGTGTCAATCTGCCTTGATATTTGGCCGTAGGATCACCCAGAGCAAGCGCCGCAAATCCGTGAGAGACCTCGTGGACTACGACCGACATTATGACTATTGCGATTAAAAAGATAAAATCCATTTGCAATTTGTATATATTATGATAGCATAATGCCCGTTATGGCAAAGATTTGTGCAATCACAGGAAAATCATCCCTAGTCATGGGCGGCTACTCAAACCGCACCCGTGCTACGCAGTTTAACCCAGTTGGCGTTAAGCGCCGTTTTGCTAATATCCAAAAAAAGCGCATCTTTGTCCCTGAAATCAACAAGACTCTCACTCTTAACCTTTCCGCTCGAGGTATCAAGACTATTCAAAAGAAAGGCGCTTACGCAGCACTCAAAGACGCTGGAGTAATATAGTCCGTTTCTTACTTCTTTTTTTCTTGTCCCCCTCTCTTAACTTAAGAGAGGGGTTAGGGGTGAGTTATTTCCAACCTCTTCCCATCACTCTCAAACACAATCCTCCCCAGTATATCCGTGCGGAGGATTTGTGTTTTTAGTTCATTTAATCTGTCTATCACCTCTTTATGTGGGTGACCGTACCGATTGTCCTTACCGGCTGAAATAATAGTATATTTTGGCGAAACTGCTTTAAGAAAGCTTTCTCCGCTCGAAGTTTTGGAGCCATGGTGACCCGCTTTTAGTACGTCTGCCTTTAGCTCTGGCAACAAGTGGGAGTTTACGATCTTGTTTTCTACATATATTGGAGCGTCGCCAGTAAACACAAACTCGCTCTCTCCATAGACAAGCCGTCCGACAATAGAAGCATCGTTTGTTTCCATATTTTGGCTTATCTCGCTCGGCGCAAGGACAGTAAAAACAGTTCCGCCGAAATCGATTTTTGAGCCGTCGCGAACGATTATCTTTTTTGATCTTTCATTCTGAATACTTTTTTGTAATTCAAACCACAAATCAGTTTTGCCATCGAGACCGCTTTCCACAAAATTCTTAACATGGTATTTTTCAAAGACACTTGGTAAGCCGCCTATGTGATCCGCATCCGGATGAGTAGCGATCACCACATCGATCGTCCTGTCATAAAACGGCATGACTCTGCCGAGCTCTCTCAACACACCCCTACCAGGCCCTCCATCAATAAGCATATCGGCACCATTCGGAGTCCTTATATATACAGCATCACCTTGGCCAATGTTTAAAAAAGCGACTATTAGCTTCCCCTTTTTCGATTCGAGAGCAGAATAGACCGAAACTGCCACAAGCACACCAAGGGCGCACAGTATAGCCACTCGTTTACGTAAGGAAAGATTCATAAACAAAATGATATACTAATTTCAATTAAAAATAACTTTTACCAATATGTTTGAAGCACGTCAGTTTAATATCAGTGAATTGAAAGGTATTTCGGCAAAAAATATAGAGGAGCACATAAAGCTATACCAAGGCTACGTAAAGCATGCCAATTTGATTTTGGATCATATCAGTGAACTTACTAAAGACTCAGAAAAGTATGCTTACGAGCTCGGAGAGATCCAGAGACGATTTTCTTTCGAATACAACGGTATTCGTAATCATGAATATTATTTCGCTTCTCTAGAAGGTGGTAGCAAGGAAATAAATAAAGAGAGCGAGCTCTACAAGGTTATCGTATACCTTTGGGGATCATTTGATGCTTGGCTCGCTCGATTCAAAGCTATCGCGATGACGAGAGGTGTAGGCTGGGCAATACTTTACTATGACCCAATCGCCCAAAGACTTCTAAATGCATGGGTGGACGAACAGCACCTAGGCCAACTTCAAGGCTGCAAACCAATTCTCGCACTCGACATGTGGGAGCACTCATTTGTGGCAGACTACCAGCCAAGTGGCAAAAAGCAGTATGTAGAAGACTTTTTCGAAAACCTCAACTGGAACGTTATTGAAAAAAACCTTGACGACGCGATCAAATAGAAAGATAACCAAACCCGCACCGCCTTACGGCAGCGCGGGTTTGTCTTTTTTATTTAGCTTTCGATACAACGCAAAGCCAACCACATACAACACGAACACTAACCAGAGAGGAAATGAGGAGATAGAGACTGTTGCGAGCGGTAGAGAGGATGCAAATTCGGCGAGGAGGATCATCGCTCTTGCACAAATGAAAGTGACGAGAGCAAATGGCCAAGCGATGAGTCCGAAGTACGACGGCAGGAGACCCAAAAGACCAGTGATAAATCCCCCAAGCATGATTGCCGGCACAAGAGGTGGTATTAAAATATTTACGATAAATGAGACTAGCGAAACAAACCCAGACATATAGATAAGGATAGGAAGCAAAAATACTTGCACGGCGAGAGTTGATGCAACTGTTTCTTGAAGTCCATACTTCGAAGTAACGAACCCGAGTCGGGTATAAAAAAATGGTGTAAGAGTGATAAGCCCAAACGTCGCCATAAATGAGAGTTGGAAAGAAGGATCATAAAGCAAGAGATCAGGATTCCATAAGATCATGGCAAATGCTGCAATGAAAAGAGCTCGCAAGGCATCAAACGGTCTACCGAGGTAACGTGCTAAGATCGCAAGAAGCGACATTAGCATCGCTCGAAGCACGGTAGCTCCGAGTCCGACCATAAGTCCAAAAAGTAAGATCGCGATCACTGCGCCAAAAAGACCTTGTCTCTTTTTTCCAAAATAATTTGCCGCATAGAGAAATGCCGATGCTACGATCGTGATGTTGTATCCAGAAAGTACTACGATGTGAATGATCCCCGCTTTCTTGAATCGATCTAAGAGAACGTCCCCCAGTGACTGCTTTGATCCAAACAAGACGCCTGCGATGAGCGAGCTATCTGGATCGGGTACGAACTTGCCTATCGAGTCAATAAATTTGTTTTTCAAATCAAAGAGGCTTCCTTTCAAACTCCGCTGCGATTCGATGAAAGTGATCTTCGGACGAAATATTTCATACCTGATATTTTCTTTACCGAGATAATTTACATAATCAAACTCCACTCCATTTTCAGATTCAAAATTTTTGGGCAGAGCAAGCTTACCCTCCACCTCGATCCGATCCAAATACTTGAAACGCGGGAAAGGATTTGCGATGAGCAAAACGAGAGACTTTGATTGCGAGAGCGACGGCTCCACTGTATACCTCATACTAGTGTCTCTCTGATCAGGCTCGGAGACAATCACTCCTTGAAACTTAAAAGTCTGACCTACACGACCTTGAAGTACAGAGTCCTGAGTGTTGTCGGAAAGAAACACTCTGAGTATGCCAATGACAAAAAATGTGCAAACAAAAATTACTCTTTTGGATTTGAGAGTCTCCCTACTCCGATAAAGCAGTACGGACGAAGTGAGACACAAAAGTGCGGCTAGTGCCGCACCGTACAAACCAAAATAAAAATATTTTTCGAAAACTACCCCAAGTAAAAATGAAACCGTACTAACGTAGATCATTTTGTTGGAAAAGAGCGATGAGCTCTTTCTCTTCTCTCGCGTCGAGAGCCTTTCTGTATCTCGCGCCACGTGCACCTTTGACTCTCCTCTCACACTCACCCCAAGTCTTATGCACTTGCACCACCCCATCAACCAAACTTACGTAAGAATATGCTTTAGCACTTGAAGATGTTTTTTTGACTCCAGTACCTTTATCATAGTTTCGACTCTCGTCCATCTTCACTGCATAGTTTGCGATAGCACCGTTATAAAGTTTGACCGGAGCCTTATCTGCAAAGCTTGTGGCAATCTCATCACACCTTTCATTTAGAGCATGGCCTGAGTGGCCGACTACTTTTTCGAAACTTACGTCTACTTTGTGAACAAGAGCATCGAGCTTTTCCCAGAGGTCGCGATTTAACACCTCTTCCCCTGTTCGTGTGTGCCAACCGTTTTTCTTCCAGCCGCTTACCCACTTTGTAATTCCATTCAAGAGATAAGATGAGTCGGTGTGAAGCTCAATATCTGTCAAAATATTTTTTTCGATGAGCGTGCCGAGTGCTTCAATCGCTGCCATCATCTCCATTCGATTGTTTGTAGTTTTGTCTTCCCTTCCACCGAGTTCAAATACTTCGCTCTTATTTGAAACAATTACTGACCCCCAACCTCCCGGCCCAGGGTTACCTCGCGAAGATCCGTCTGTAAATACAAGGGTTTTATTCATGAAACTGATTTTATCACAGTAATTACTTGAAGAAATCGACAATGCGGAGACGCACCTCAGAGCGGCCGTTCCAGTTGGAGAGTTCGATGTTGGCGGCGAGATTGGTCGATATACCTTCTTTGAGCGCATCACCCCAAGCATCAGGACTGCAGAAAAATCCGATTGCTTTGACTTTGGCAGCTCCGTCACGCAACGTGACCGAGAGATGATCTTTGGACTTCCCAAACTTATCAACTCTCTCCGGGATTATGTTTTCAAAAATGAAAAGAGGTTTTTCGTTTCCCACTCCGAAGGGTGCGAGCTTTTGTATCTCGCGAGCAGTGTCAATATTTACATCTCGCAAACTCAAATACGCATCAGCAATCTCTGCAAAATTTTCTGCCGCGGAGTGAAGTGAAGCGTCGAGTATCGCCTGCTCGAGCGTGTGTATCGCATCGTCCTTTACTGCAAATCCTCCCGAGAGTTTGTGGCCTCCAAATTCTTCAAAATTGTCTTTAGCCCTTTCCATGATAGCTACAAGATCGGTCGCACCGTCCGAGCGACACGAGCCTTTGATCTTGTTGCCACCCTCTCTCCCCCAAAGAAAGACCGGCATATTATATTCTTCGGCAAGCGAGTTTGCGGCAAGTCCTAAAAGAGATGGCCGCCAATCTGGATTGCCCAAGACGATTACGTTTTTCTTTCCGAGTGATTCAAATTTTTTCTCGATAAGTTTTTTTGCTTCCTTTACGATTGAAGCGACGACGCCTTTGCGTTCGTTGTTGATCGAATCGAGATGTCGAGCCAGACCCTCCGCCACATGGTCTTCCTCCGCGACAAGTAGATCGAAAGCGTCCATCGGTTTGCCCATGCGTGAAGCTGCGTTGATACGAGGAGTGATGAGAAACCCAATATCATCTTCTGAAACAGACGCGCTATTGATCTTGAGCATCGAGTAGAGAGTGCGAAGTCCTGGTCTACGAGTCTTTTGCAAAACCTTGAGTCCGAAGTGCGCGAGCGCTCTGTTCTCTCCACGCAGAGGTACCATATCAGAGAGAGTCGCAATACCAACAAGGTCGAGCAGCCACTTCTCTTGACCCTGAACGAAGCCGAAGGGTTTGTTCCGAGAGATCGCAGTGAGTCGAATGGCTTCAATAAGTTTCCACACTACTCCCGACCCGCACAAAACTTGCTCAGGATATTTTGCATCAGGTAGTTTATGATTCACGATCGCAAGAGCGGGCGGAAGCTCTTCACCGGGCTCATGGTGATCTGTGACGATCACATCCATTCCAAGTTTTTTTGCATGTGCGATCTCTCCATGATCCCTGACTCCACAGTCGATAGTGATAAGAAGCTTCACCCCTACCCGGGCGAGCTCCTCTACTCCGTCCTCGTTTAGACCGTATCCTTCGTCGTGTCTATCAGGAATGTAATTTATAAAATTTTTGTATCCGATAAGTTTAAAAAAATCGTGCAAGAGTGCTCCTCCTGGAATACCGTCTGCATCATAGTCGCTCCAGATGCCGATTTTTTCATTGTGATCGATTGCAAAGAGGATCCTCTCCACCGCTTCTTGCATCTGAGGTAGGAGGAAAGGGTCGTGCAAATGCTTTTCAAAATTTGGATTTAGGAAATCATGTATCTCGGACTCATCTGTAATGCCTCTATTTGAAAGTAGCTGCTTAACAAAATCGTCCGAAGTTTTCTCCTTTACAGAGTAAGTTTTTGACATAGGGACATCATACCACCTCACTTTGTGTTTCGAAATCGCATTATCTTATGTATAATCTCCCTCCGTCTCCCTCTTTATCTTAAAGAGGGAGTGACTCATATTGAAACTTTATAAGATTAGAGATTTTTGATTCTTTTTCGGGTTCCCCTCTTTAAAGTAAAGAGGGGTTAGGGGAGATTAGTAATAGAAGTAGGCATCCGGCTGATTCCGGTTCATGATAAAATATAATTATGGAAAACTGCATATTTTGCAAAATAGTAAAAGGAGAAGTGCCATCTTACAAAGTGTACGAGGATGACAATTTTTTGGCTTTTTTGGATATCAACCCAGAATCCCCCGGGCATACTTTAGTAATACCAAAAGAGCATCACAGGTGGGTGTGGGACCTGCCCGCTGGCAGGCAGGTGTCCCCAAATATAGGAGAGTATTTTGAAGTTGTGCGCAAAGTAGCAAAAGCACAACAAAAAGCTTTTGAAACAGATTGGATCATTTCCAAAATTGTTGGTGAAGAAGTCCACCACGCCCATATTTGGGTGTTTCCTGGTAACGAAAACAAAAAGGACCCCACTTCGCAAAGATTCGGCAGGGCAAGCAAAAAAGATTTCGACGGCAACTTAGAAAAAATAAAAAGTTTTATTTAAGCGCTTCTATACCAGGAAGTGTGCCGTTTGCTAGGAAGTCCAACATCGCACCTCCCGATGTAGATACAAAGGCAAACTTATTCCAGATACCAAGCTCCTTGATTGCTGCGAGAGTATCTCCCCCGCCTAATATCACATGTGCTTTTGACTCCGCCAGAGCGCGGGCGATACTTTTGGTACCGTCTGTATATCCTTTTTCGTATGCTCCAACCGGACCATTCCAAAGTACAAATTTGGAATTTTGAATTTTCAGTTTGAGATTTTCAATTGTCTCCTGATCTACATCAAGAGCATGAACGTCTCCGTGTGGAAACATGACCTTTGGATTTTGAGCTAAGGGCAAATTTTGCGCCTCGGAAGCAAGAAGTCCTCCTACAAACACTTGATCTGCGATATCCAAAAACTTTTCTATCAGAGGGAGTTTGGTTTCTATTTTGGCACCACCGAGTATAAAGAGGAACGGATGCTCTGGACTAAATGCTTTGGAAAGATTTTGAACCTCATCTAGGAAACTAAAACCTGCATAACCTTTTAGTATTTTTGCTATTCCCACTATCGAAGCGTGCTCTCTGTGCGAAGCAGAAAACGCATCATTTACATAAATTTCACCCAGTTTTGCTACTTTTCGAGCAAATTCTTCATCATTTTGCTCTTCTTCAGGCCATAGTCTGATGTTTTCGAGTACACACAAATCACCCGGCATAAGACCTGCTATCACATTGCGCCCGGCGTGACTAAACGGATCTTTGAGAAATATCACATCGCCTTTGGCAATTCCCTTCTCTTTGAGTAGTGCATTTGCAGTATTGAATACGCCTTCCAAACTATCTCCACTTCGGCCAAAATGCGTGACGAGTATTACACTCCCGTTATTGTTTAATATATATTTTAGAGTCTTAAAAGATGCTTCAATTCTGGAAGTATCGAGCACTTTGCCCTCATCCACTGGCACATTCCAATCAGCACGCACAATCACGCGTTTAAATTCAAAGTCTTTTATCTCTGATATAGATTTCATAGAGGGTGAGGTGGTTTTATTTAATATCCGCGGCTTTCAAAATATCTGCAAATGTCGCTGGCACGAGCGAGGCGTGACCCACGAGGAAACCATCTACATTTCCAATTTTTATCACTTCATATGCGTTTTCTGCTTCAACAGATCCTCCGTAAAGGATTTTGACGCTCGAAGCAATATCTTGCCCCAAAAGCTCGCCGAAGTATTTTTTAATATATAAGACCATTTCGTGAATATCCGTTGGGTTCATCGCTTCTTTGTATGACTTGCCGATTGCCCAAACAGGCTCGTAGGCAATGATAAGTCCTACCAAATCGCTCTTGCGCAAACCATCAAAGCACTCTTTGATTTGAGATCGTATGAAATTGAGATATTCCCCTTCTGGATCGCGCTTCCATTCACCAATACAGACGATAGGGGTTATTTTTTGATTGAAAGCTGATTCGATTTTTCTTTTCACATCCTGGTTTGTCTCGCCCATTTTCCTTCGCTCTGAGTGGCCGATGATCGAGTATTTAACACCCATATCCTTGATCATCCCAATACTCGTCTCGCCAGTAAACGCACCTTTTTCATCAGCACTGATATTTTGAGCTCCAAGAGAAACGTTTTTTGAAGCCTTACCTTTCGCAAACGTACTTATATATATAGCAGGTGGACAGACCACAACTTCTGCATTTTTGAGCAGTGCCGCGCTCTTTTTGGTTGAGTTATAAATTTTTTTAGCGTCGGCAAGTGATGCTGGATTCATTTTCCAGTTTGCCACAACGAGTTTTTTCTTCTTCGTCATGCACCAATTATAGCACTTCTTCCCAAGAAAGGATTTCGTACTGATCCGACGTCAGAGGGAAACTAGGAGGTGGCCCGTAAAGCAAGTTTGCATCATAAATAATATTTCTCGTTTGGTAGCCCGTGTTATCTGTATATGCAAAGCCGTATCTCACGTTTGTAGCTATCATGCCGTATAAGGTGATCGAGTTACGAATGTTATAAGGAGAGCAACCTGATGGGTAATAGTACCTACCAACTCTACCATTTTGAGCTACTAGGGCGGCGTCGATCCTCAAGTCTGTATCTGACCTCAAACCGACATTTACATTACCTTGCGAAATAAGCGCGATCACGTCTTGGCCGTCATAATTTGTGTAGTTCAAATCGTTGTTGATCGTAATACTCGGCCGATTTGAAGGATTGTCTGGAAATCGTGCCGCGACGATAGTGACACGTGCAGAATTGATAACACCTTCCACCCAAACATTATCCTCGACAAACACAAGACCATTTGCCGGAATGGCATAATTAGCCACAAATGTTTTGTTATTGATGCTCCAGCTTGACCAACCGCTCTGAGACTGAGAGTTGGTGCAGGAGCCCCCTTGGTTGACCTGCGAAGTTACTCTGTACAAATCAAATGTATCGTTGTTTCTGAGAACAATTTGATAACCTTGTGATCCAGAGCTTGAAATATAGCGTCCATTTGTTTGAGCATCGGATTTGATATTTGAAAGATCACTAGTAAATCCAGTGAAGTCTACAGTTTGAACCGGAAACACTCGGCCGGCCACAAATATATCTGGTCGATTTGGCAAAGATCCAGACGGTGACGGATCAGCTGGATTTACGCATGTATGGACCCCGAACGAACTTCCAGGATTACAATCATCTGCGTCCGTATCGTTGTATGAACTAACAGCGCTCGTCACCACATTATAAGCCTTACCATCAAATCGGATACCATAATTTGAATGTACCGGACCATAAACCTCTGTCCCCGCTCCAAAACGCATTACATCGTTTGCGGCGATAGCGTATTTGGCAAGAGATGGAATAGCCATTTCTACCCGAATCGTTCGAGCGATGTTAGAGCCTGCTGGTTTGCCAGTCGACTCGATACGCACTTTAGTCGATCCTGATATCGGTGGTGTTATATTTAATTCAAAAACACCAACTTCGTTTCCGTCTTTATCGTAGACATGGTGTACATACGGACCCACTGCATTTGTACCGTCCTGATAATCCGTCTGAGCATGAGCCAAGTGCCAGCGATAATAATCGATCCCAGACTCCGCAAGTTGAATTGCCTTCTCACGAACAAGCAGTTTGCGATTTGACTCAATCGTCACTTTAGTCCAGTTCATAATTCCCCCCATTATCACCAAAGCGATAGAAGAAAATATGAGTATCAGTACCAAGAGTTGGCCTTTTTGTGAATTATACTTTCGCATTTACAAATTATCCTTTAGATTTCTAAGATTCACCTGACTTGTGACGACGACTGGCCCGGGAGCTATCTTTTGATCTTTGTCTATATATAATGTCACCTTTACTAATCTTATTGCATTTATATTGATTGGGTAAGTCAGAGCTGATCCAGAGCCATTATAATTTTCGTCGTAATATTCAAATATAGGATTCGCTCCATTTACGACATCATGTACAAGGAAACTGATCTGCTCGTTAGCAGAGTTATATGTAGAAGGATTACCCGTCGGAGATATGACACCCTTCCTCAGCTCTGCTCCAGCCAAAAAATATCTTATCTTTTCTTTCAAGCCGTCATCGTTTAGGTCGCTATAAAATGTGATGCTTGAAGTAGAGACGCTTTGGATCGGATAAGCACCGGCTGCAGAGACGGATGCGCTTCGAAGCTCGGTGGTTATTGTTTTCAAAATTCTTCTTCCGTCTGATTGAGCACCTAGATTTGTTTGCGCAGCCAAATTGAAATTAAAAATTCCCACACCAAAGTTGGCCACAGCTATAGATATGATCGCAAAGACTGCTACTGCTACCAATATTTCGGGAAGACTCATCCCTTTTTTTATCAATTTTTTTTGCATTTTATTCCGGTTGCATTGATGCTTCTATACCCTGCCAAACATCGTTCGTAATGATATTTACATCATATTGCTGCGTTTGATAACCAGTTTTTTGAAGAGTTAGTCGATGGTTTCCATGTGAGAGACCCGAAAAGTGTGCCTGACCAGGAGGTACACAACTCGAAGTATAAGTGACTGCAACACTCGATAACACAGGAGTGCGATTATCATTTGCTGTACTCATATATACTTTGTATCGATAGTACCTATCACCGTTATGAACGGAAGAAATGTTGTTATTTGAAATTGTATAATAAGTAGCTGCCGTTCCATCCGGACCAAGATACTGCCAAGTCGTGGTGGCGGTGATTTCCTTCGCGGTTGCAAGTTGAAACTTTACACTATTTGCTCCGGTCTGAGCTGGTTGATCCGTTGGCTTCCAAACAATCGAAGAAAAATTGGATGTGGTACCTGTATCAAAGATGGACGAGGTAAGGGTACCGCTTAGCGCATATTTGCCGAGTGTTTTTTTGAGAGAAAGCTGTCCAGCAGGTGAAGTCGTCTCAATATTTCCGTCCTGTGAAAAATACATCTCTGGCACATCATAATTGACTTGTCCCGATCCTAGAGACCAATCAGTTTGCTCCATGTATCCCCTACCAGTGGTTTGATTTGCAGTAAAAGAACCTTGCGTCAAAGTAAGATTTACTTCCGAAAGAGGGAGGTGGCTCACACTATCGTATACAGCCACGAGCAAATTGTTTGGCTCACCATCCTCAAAAATCATATCTACGTTTTGGACAGCATTTGGCAAAACAGAAAATGGTGATGCTGGATTGATACCGACAAGATTTAACCCAGAAGTAGGTGTAAATGTGAAAAGATCCCACTCAATATTGTTTAGTGTTTTTTCCCCTGAAGCATCGGTTGAATATGAGCCACTCCACTTGAGGACATTTGGGTTCGTGCCGATGAGTTTTGCCCCGGATATAGTGAATCCAGCATTTGGCACCGCATTACACTGCATATCTCGAGAACGGACATTTATGGTGCTGACCTTATCTATAATAAAAGAAATTTGCGTTACCTTTTGAACAAGCACGGTAGCATCTGGCTTTACAGGATTAGGGTTTGATACTGTGGATGCATACGTCCTGTCAGTAGTGTAGCCGGACTTGGTCACAACTATTCGATATGCATTTTGCCCAGGCGGTGCATCCACAATCTGCACATTGCCGTTATTGTCTGTCGTTTCGTTGATATTTAAGCCTGCAGAAGAGTTGACGATACTTACACTTGCTTGAGGCACAGGATTGCCGTTAGCATCAAAAACTCGTATGAACAAGGCGCCATTTGTAGATGCTGTCTCCAGATTTTTGGGAGAAAAATAAGAACTCATCTCTGTCGTTTTGAAATTTTTGCAGAGGTCACAAGTAATCGAGATCTGTACCATTTTATAATCAGCAGGAGAAAGATCGTTTGGCGAGCCTCCAATCGTGCCATCAAAAGCGTCGTCGATATTTCGAATCGTCCTCGTTATCGAAAAAACTCTATTGTCTCTGACCACGGTCGAAGTCGCGAGAAGAAGCCCTGATGGTATACCGTGCTGCAAACCGATATCGGCAAAAGGCATGTTGCGGATTATTTCAAACTGCTCATTTAGCAAGTTTGTCGCTACAACTTTGTCTCGAGAGACAGAAATAAGCTTACTCAAATTTGAAAAGCTGGTGTAAATACCAACCACAAGTATCGCAAAGATAGCAGAGCCTATCACAGCCTCAATCAGAGTAAAACCTTTGTGGCTTCCAATTTTATTTTTTATTTTTTTAAATTGGAAAACTTTTAAAAACATTTTATTTTATAGCGTCGACGAGAGAGTAGGTTGGCAAAAGCATTGCGATCGCGAAGGCGCCGACAGCTACACCGATAAGGATCATAAGGAATGGCTCGATAATAGTAGAGAGGTCTTTTGTTTTTTGATCGACTTCACCTTCATAATATACTGCGATATTTTCAAGCATATCTGTCATCTTGCCGGTCTCTTCCCCCACCGCGAGCATCTCACCTACAAAAATAGGATACAAACTGTCTTTGCCCGAAAGTACCGAGGAGAGAAGCTCACCCACTTCCACTTTTTTTGCCGCTTCTTCGAGGATATTTTTGAAATAGTGATTTGAAACCACGTTGCTTGTGATACGTATAGCTTCGACTATCTCTACACCAGAAGAGACGAGGGAGGACAGAGTACGAGAGGTGTGTGCGGCATTGACCTCCTTTGAGAGAGTTTTGAAAATAGGCATATGAAGCACTACATAATCGGAAAAGTTTTTCCCGGTATTGGTCTTCAAAAAGTAAGTCGAGCCCATCACAGCGCCGATAATAGCAAGCAGAGTAAGGATAATATTTGATCTTAAAAAATCACTGATTGCGATGATGATACGAGTCGGAAGCGGAAGAGCAATATTTAGACCTTGGAAGGTCGCAGTAAGAGTCGGCACCATATAGACCATGAGCACAATACCAATGACGAGCATGAGAGATATGATCACGGCAGGGTAAATCATGGCTCCTTTGACCTTTTTGGTAAGCGAGTTGCTCTTTTCTAGCTGTGAAGCAATTGCCCGGAGTGAAAAAGAAAGCTTTCCCGACTCTTCACCCGCCTTCACCATAGACACAAAAATATTTGAAAAAATATTTTGATGTCTTTCCATCGCATGGGAGAGTGTCTCACCTTGGTTGATAGAAGATATCAAATCCTCCATCAATGTGATAAATTTTTTGTTCTTTGACTGCTTTGCAAGTATTGATAGAGCGCGCGATACGGGCAAACCAGCGTCTGACATCACTGCCAAGTTTTTGGTAAAAGAAATCAGCTCTTCAGCTTTGACGCCTTTTCGGAAAGAAAAATGAAACTTAATTTTGTTTTCTTTTACTTCTTCGACACTAAGCAGAGTGCTGCCCTCCTTGCGGAGTGCTGAGTATAAAGCCCCTTTGTCCGAAAACTCTTTAGTAGCTTCGTACTCGCTTCCCTCTGCATTTGACGCTTTGTATTTATAAAATGACACGTTCGTAACTTAAAATTTAATATTCAAAAATGGGAAAATTACTCTGAAACTACGCGGAGGACTTCTTCTATCGTCGTGAGACCTTGAGCTGCTTTGAAAATACCGTCCTCGAGCATGGTAAGCATTCCTTCTTTCTTTGCCTGAAGTTCGATGTCCTCTGCAGTACCACCTTTGATGATCGAGTCTCTGATCGCACTTGAAATATTGAGCACTTCATAGATACCAATTCGGCCTTTGAACCCCTCTTCTCCTTCGTCCTTAAGCGGACGATAAAAATCAATATCCTTCCAATCATCATTTTTGCCGACGATCTTTTCGTCGCGAAGTGCTTTGAGTACCACGTCCAAATTGACCACCTTGGCGATAGAGTCGAGCTCCGCTTTTGAAAGCTTATATTTTTCTTTCTTATCTGTAAGTTTGCGCACAAGTCGCTGACCGATGACCGCATCAAGAGTAGATACAAGGAGAAACGGCTCAACTTTCATATCGATGAGTCGAGGCACTGCACCCGCTGCGGAGTTGGTGTGAAGGGTTGATAGCACGAGGTGTCCAGTGAGGGAGGCGTTGATCGCGAGGGATGCCGTCTCATTATCACGGATCTCACCCACCATGATGATATCTGGGTCCTGACGCACGAGAGTACGAAGACCAGCTGAGAATGATAGGCCGATTTCTGGTTTGACCTGGGTCTGATTGACACGGCGCATCTGATATTCGATCGGATCTTCAATAGTAGAAATATTTACATCTGGCGTATTCAAAATATCGAGCATTGTATAAAGAGTGGTCGACTTACCGCTTCCGGTAGGACCAGTCGTAAGTATCATACCGGTCGTGTGCTGCAGTGCTTTGTGCAAAATCTCTAATCCTTCCCCGTGGAAACCAAGTGATTCCAAAGTAAAACCCGAGACAGACTCGCGCAAAAGACGCATCACAGTCTTCTCTCCATAGTAGACAGGCAAAGTAGAGACACGGAAGGAAACTTTTTCACCATTCATATCGATCTTGAAACGGCCATCTTGCGGCAATCTTTTTTCATCAAGCTTCAAACTCGAAAGCACTTTGATACGTGCAGCAAGCGATGCTCCGATGTGCTTCGGCAAAACCATGGCATCATGCAAAAGTCCGTCGATGCGGTAACGCACAAGTATTTGATCCTCGAGCGGCTCGATATGGATATCTGAGGCGTTTTGGATGATGGCGTGTTTGAGCAGAGTGTCGACAATACGCACCACTGGAAGCTCCTCGGCAAGCTTCTTCAAATCTCCTTCTGAAACTTCCTCATCACCCGGAAGCTTTTCGGAAATTGCCTTGAGCTCGTCCGATTCGTTTTTGATAATGTCACCAAACTCGTCTTTGAGGTTTTTTTGATATTGAAGTAGCGCATGGCGCATGCTCTCCGCGTCAGTCAAGCGAGGCAAAATTTTGAGGCCCACTTTTTTCTTGATCGAGTTGAGAGCCTGGAGATCGTCCGTATCAAGCATTGCAACTTCGAGCGAATCGTTCTTCTTTTCAAATGAGATAATGTTGTGCTTGCGAGCGATTGGCTCTGGGATAAGCATCAAAATGTCGCGATTCAAAGTCTGACCTTTGAGATTCACGAAAGGAATACCCAATATGTAGGCCTGCATACGACGAAGATCGTCATCAGAAAATTTGCCTTTGGACACCAAAAGCTCAGAAAGAGATTTTTTCTTCGACTTTGCTTCACTAAGCGCCTCTTCTATCTCCGCTTTGGATGCGAGACCAGAGTCAATTATGAAATCTTTTATTTGTGCATCATCAACGTGCATATGATTTAGCGAAATCATGTCGCACTACGTGATTCTGCGGAATCATGTCATCCCAACGTCCGCTGAGGGATGACTCAAGTGCGACTTGAAATTTAATTATACGTCACTTCTCGGAACTACAAAAGAAAAATTGCGGATATGAAAA
>CAZAAO010000001.1:54085-56808 GCA_964483435.1 uncultured Candidatus Saccharibacteria bacterium
TACTTCTCTCCCCTTCTGCCGCTATACATGAGGTACTTGCGAGGATTGGAGTCGAGGTCGAGGAAATCGTCAGTCGCTTCGATAAGCCTTGCGGATGTTGATTTACCAAAAGAAACCACTTCCACCTGACAACCTTCCGATTTTAGATATTCTACAAGCGGCACGAAGTCGCCATCGCCCGCCACTATCACAGCCACGTCGAGCTTTGGCGCAAATTTGATAGCGTCCACCGCGATACCTACGTCCCAATCGCCTTTTTTGGCACCACCAGCAAAGACTTGCAGATCTTTGGTCTTGGTCTCAATACCGAGCCGTTCCAGCGCTTCAAAAAAACCTTTTTCTTCACCGCCTTCTGTCGCTACCACATAAGCGATAGCGCGAATAAGCAAACGGTCCGCAAGTGCGTCTTTGAGTACGTTTGCAAAATTTACACGAGCTTTATAAATATTTTTTGCGCTGTGGTAGAGATTTTGTGTATCTATAAAAATTCCCACGCGCTGTTCTTGATGTTTAATAACAGCCATTTTATGTATTAAAAATAATAAATTTAAAATTAAAAAATTTTAAAGACCAGAGGGTTTAACTTCATTATCCAACTTACAAAAACAAAGTCAAAGAAAAGAGTGTTTAAGAAAAAGGGACTATTTTTTGAGTCCCAATTTCTTTATAAGAGAGTTGTACTGTTTTGGATCGTTTTTTTCCAAATACTTCATATGAGATTTACGATCAGCAACGAGACCCAAAAGACCTCGGCGAGAGTGCTTGTCTTTCTTGTTTGTCTTCAAGTGCTTGGTCAAATCATCAATCCTCTTTGAAAGAAGAGCGATCTGTACCAAAGCGCTTCCGGTGTCCTCCTCGTGCAATTTCACATCCTTTATGATTTTCTGTTTCTTGTTCTTTGTAAGCATTTTAAGGGTTTTTTGTTGTTTTATTGAAATTTAGCCTTTCCTGTGGTCGTTTGTGATAATAGCACAATCCTCCATTTTCTGCAATATGTTAAGATTTAATCATGAGTTTTAATTTGGATGAGCTAAAAAAGCGTTTTTTGGAGTATATTGAGATCGAAAAAGGCCGCTCGGTTAAAACTGTCGAAAACTATGACCGATATTTGAATCTCTTCCTCGAATACCTCAAATCCAAAAACCCTGAGGATATAACGGCCGAAAAAATCCGCGAATACCGCCTCTGGCTCAACCGTCGAGTAAGCGGCAACAATCAAAAAACTGGCGATACCCTTTCCAAAAAGACCCAAAACTATTACCTCATAGCTCTCCGAGCATTTCTCAAATACCTTGCAAGGCAAGAAATCAAAAGCTTACCCGCAGAGCGGATCGAGCTCGCCAAGACAAGCGAAAGGTCGCTTGACCTAATCACCGCAAATGAGCTTCAAAAGCTGATGGATTCTCCAAAAGGTGATGATATAAAGTCGCGCCGTGACAAAGCCATTCTGGAGCTTTTATTTTCTACAGGACTCCGCGTATCAGAGCTCTGTTCTCTTCCTCGTGATATGGATCTAAATTCAGATCACCTTTCCATAAGAGGCAAAGGGGGTAAAGTGCGTGTTGTATTCCTATCTGATGATGCAAAAAAATATGTGAAAGATTACCTTGCTTTGCGCAAAGACATGGATGATGCGTTGTTTGTGAAATTCGGAGCAGAGACCAGAGCCTCCCCTATTGGCCCACTTACTCGCCGATCAGTAGAAAGGATCGTAAAGTACCATGCAATAAAATCTGGCATTTCAAAAAAAGTGACCCCACATGTAATTCGTCATTGTTTTGCCACCGATCTTTTGAACAACGGCGCTGATTTGCGTAGTGTCCAAGCGCTTTTGGGCCACGCAAGTATTTCTACCACGCAAGTCTATACCCACGTCACCGACAGCCATCTGCGCGACATCCATAAGAAATTTCATAAAAAGAGATCCTAGTTTATTTTTCCCCCTCTCCTTCACAAGGAGAGGGGTTGGGGGTGAGGTCGTTTTTTTGCTATCATATTTTTATGAAAATTGCTTCCTGGAACGTAAATGGGATAAGGGCCGTGCATAATAAAGGCCTATTTTTGCCATTTGTAGAAAAGTACAGCCCGGACATCATTTGCCTTCAAGAAATAAAAGCACAGAAACATCAGTGCGAGATCGATCTGAAACAGTACGAAGAGTATTGGAACCCAGCAGACAAGGGTGGATATAGTGGTACGGCCATATTTAGCAAGGAGAAACCTCTCAAAGTGATGTTTGGTTTTCCCGAAGATATTATAGAGAAGTACAACCTTGGTGAAGACAATTATGGCGATCCAAACAAAGAAGGTCGTGTTATAGCCGCCGAATTCAAGGATTTTTATATTGTGAATGTATACACCCCAAACTCCAAAGGCGACCTGTCTCGCCTACCACTTCGCGAGAAACAGTGGGATCCAGCATTTTTGGCATATTTGAAACAATTAGAATCTGGAGCAAGCCCTAAAACAAGTTCGGGCAAGCCGGTTATATTTTGCGGTGATTTGAACGTCGCCCATACCGAAGACGATCTCGCAAATCCAAAGCAAAATGAAGGTGAACACGGGTTTACAAAGGAGGAGCGCGACGGATTTGAAAAAATGTTGAAAGCTGGCTTTGTTGACACATTTCGAATGTTTACCAAGGGCAATGGCCACTATACATGGTGGACACACTGGGCAAATGCCAGAGCGCGAAACGTAGGTTGGAGAATAGATTATTTTTT
>CAZAAO010000001.1:56908-58414 GCA_964483435.1 uncultured Candidatus Saccharibacteria bacterium
CCCCGTATCCAAAAGCTTCAAGACCCCAGTTGAGGCCTCCGATAATCAAAAGGATCCAAGTTATTGTATGAAGTGCTTTCATAATATTTGTGATTAATAATATCTATATTCTACTTACAAAATCTCCGTATCCAAATAGAGACTGTGAACAAAGAAAAAGCCGCCTCGTTGCGGTGGAGATGCGCAAAGATAGCGGCTTCGTTCGAAAGAGCTTTCCCGGCTCCGCTACTTCACACAAATGCACTTATGTAGAGAAGCGGAGCCAGGTCTAAAGATAAGTCGAGTTGAAACGCGATTCAGGAAACGTGTTAAATATCCCAAATTTAAAATTTTAGATGGTGAGAATATATATAACTTTTATTCCCTGTCCAACAAAACTTTCTTTATAAGTCGACTAAGCAAACGTACCAATGCTGATGATGAGTTGTATTTATATCAGCGTCTGATAGTAGTTTAGATGTCTTTTATAAATACGTAAAGGACTATCTGTGGATAACCTATTGTACTTTATGTCTGTCTTTTATCTCCCTCAAGATTTCGTCCTCTATTTCAGCCATTTTTTCCTTTCCCTTTTGTCCTAAAGATTTAAGATCTTCATCAGTAAGTTGATTGAGTTCTTGTGCTTTTTTCTCTAGATGTTCGGGTGTATTTAGGTCTGGATTTTCAAGTACTTCTTCAAGTAAAGCGTGGAGTATATACCCCACCCTAGGCCCAGGATTCATACCATTTACCTCCATTAGTCTTTTACCATCAATTTTAAGCATACCTACGGATACTGGGTCCCTCATCACCTGCTCTATCATAGACTGGTATTTACGAAGCCTGTATGGGTTTTCCTTCGGTCTACCCGTGCCTATACGGTCGCAGAGGCGCACATCTATCAAATCCCATATATTTTCCTTCCCCACGTGAGCGACAAGCCTTCTAACAGCAGAAAGTGTGATGCTCTCCGTATCTGAAAAAAACATATGCCAGCGCACCAAATTGGTTACTTTTTCTATTGTTTCACGTGAAAGGCGTAAATCTTCAAGTATCTTTTTGGTTACACGTGAACCAACTACCTCGTGGCCGTAAAATGTCCACTGCTTTGTTTCCTCGCTAAAACGCCTAGTGTATGGCTTGGATATGTCGTGCAAAAGTGCTGCAAGTCTCACGTGTAACGGATATTTCTTGTCTGCTGAGTGTTGGAGGCTTTTTAAGAGGTGGGTCCAAACGTCGTAGGCATGAGCCTGATTTTGTTCAATGTCAAATGTCTCTTCAAGTTCTGGAATTAGATAGTGGATGAGGCCGAGCTTGCGACAAATCTGAAATCCGTCCATAGGACGGTCAGACATAATTATCTTTACAAGCTCATCTCTCACTCTTTCACGTGAAACTTTGCCTAAAATCTCCTTATTTTCCAATATTGCTTTTTCTGTTTCCGGGTCAATAGGGAAGCCAAGTTCCACGTGGAACCTTACGGCTCTGATTATCCTCAGACCGTCTTCTCTCAATCTTTCGGATGCT
>CAZAAO010000002.1:0-27357 GCA_964483435.1 uncultured Candidatus Saccharibacteria bacterium
GCGCGCCAATCAGCGCACCCAGGAAACAGGCGCAAAAAATTTTTTGGTGCACACGTACCTCTGGCTATAATACAAATATAAAAAACATATTTTGTCAATAGAACATTATGTTCTGTTTTAGTTACGATCATTCCCCTCTCTTAACTTAAGAGAGGGGTAGGGGTGAGTTATTATAGAAATTCGAGGTGAGTTATTTTTTGTATTATAATGCGAGCATGAAATTTACTCATCTGCATGTCCATAGCCACTATTCCCTCCTCCAGGCCCTCCCAAAAGTGGATGAGATCGTAAAGACGGCCAAAAAGAGAGGTATGGAAGCAGTGGCTCTCACTGACAATGGCAATCTCTATTGTGCGATTGAGTTTTATAAAGAGTGCAAAAAAGCAGAGATAAAGCCGATCATTGGGGTCGACGCTTACCTAGCCGCTCGCAGTCTCGAAGACAAGCAAGCCGGCGTCGACAAGGGTCGAACCCGAATGGTGCTTCTTGCGAAGGATGAGGTTGGTTACAGAAATCTTTTGGAGCTGGTCACCATCTCCCACCTAAAAGGATTTTATTACAAACCTCGTCTGGACATCGAAGCTCTTCGAAAGTACGGCAAAGGTTTGGTGGCGATTTCTTCTGCGTGGAGCGGAGATATTTCGACTGCTCTCCGAGGGCATGACGAGGAGAAGGCAAAGTTTCTAGCAGATACGTATAAGGAAATATTTGGAGACGATTTTTATATCGAGCTTACAATGCATCCCGAGATTTCTGGCCACAATGAGCACATGAAAGTGCTTTACGATTTTGCTAAGGAGCACTCTATTCCGGTGGTTGGTACTCATGATGTCTATTATATAGAGCCGGGCGATAGGAAAGCATGGGATACACTTATGGCTGTGCAGCAAGGAGGTGAAGGTTTAGACAAAGCTCGCAACAATTTCGACGAGGAAGACGAAAACTTTTCGTTCCTAAGCTTGGACGATGTGATTGAGCGTTTTAAAGATTACCCGGACGCTCTTTCAAACAACGAAAAAATTATCGACAAATGCAATCTTACACTTGAGCTTGGTAAGTGGGTATTTCCAAAACTCGATTTGCCTTCGCACAAAAGTCCTGACGACGAGCTCCGCGAGCTCGCATTTCAGGGTATCGAAAAGAGAGGTTTGGAAAAGTCTGATGAGATAGTATCGAGGCTCGAATATGAGCTTGGAGTCATCAAGACCAAAGGCTACTCACCATACTTTTTGGTGGTTGCAGACTTGTTGAGATTCGCCCGCGAAAACGGAATACTCTCGAACATTAGAGGCTCGGTCTCGGGTTCGCTCGTCACATTTACTTCTGGAATTACAAACATCAATCCGATTGAATACGAAATTCCGTTTGAACGCTTTCTAAACCCTGACCGACCTTCAGCTCCCGATATCGATATGGACTATGCCGATAATAGGCGCGATGAAATGGTGGAATATGTAAGACACAAATATGGAGAGTCTCAAGTCGCACAGATTGGTACCTTCGGTACGATGATGGCGCGAGGAAGCGTGCGCGATACTGCTCGCGCACTCGGCTTCCCTTACGCTCAGGGTGATAGGATAGCGAAGCTTATTCCAATGGGAGCTCAAGGTTTCCCTATGACGATCGATCGTGCCCTCGATGAAGTACCGGAGCTCAAAGAACTTTATGATACAGACGCGGATACGAAGACTATTATTGATATGGCAAAAAAGATCGAAGGTTGTGCGAGACACATTTCGATCCATGCGGCCGGAGTGGTGATCGCCCCTACTCCACTTACTGATTTCACCGCTCTCCAGTACGACCCAAAGGGTGAGAATAAAATCATTACTCAGTACGATATGTACTCGATCGAAGAGGCGGGGCTTCTTAAGTTCGACTTTTTGGGACTCAAAAACCTTTCGATCATTGCCGCGGCGATTGCGCTCGCAAAAAAAACTAAAGGGGCAGAGATCGATCCAGACACAATGCCGATCGATGATAAAAAAACATTTGAAATGTTAGCGCGCGGCGACACGGCGGATCTATTTCAGCTCAACGGCGATGGTATGACTAGATTTTTGGTTGAGCTAAAGCCTTCTTCTATTCACGATATCAACGCGATGGTAGCACTTTATCGTCCGGGCCCGATGCAATTCATACCTCAATACATTGAGCGAAAGCACGATCCTTCAAAGGTCACTTATCTTGATCCTGCTCTCGAGCCGATCCTCAAAAAAACACATGGGATTTTGGTTTACCAAGACGACCTCCTTATGATGGCGCACAAACTCGCTGGCTACACCTGGGGTGAAGTAGATAAATTTCGCAAAGCAGTGGGTAAAAAAATACCTGAGGAAATGCGAGAGCAAAAGGAAAAGTTTATCAAAGGATGCGTCAAGCACAGCGGTTGGAGTGAGAAGAAGGCCAATGAGATCTGGAAGTGGATCGAACCTTTTGCTGCATATGGATTTAACAAAGCACACTCAGTGTCTTATGGGCGTGTCGCTTACCAAACAGCCTACCTAAAAGCTAATTTTCCTGGGGAGTATATGACTTCTGTTTTGTCCGCCGAGTCTGGTGATACAGAAAAAGTGGCCGAGACTGTGGCCGAGTGTAAGCGTATGGGTATCGACGTGCTTCCTCCTGATATCAATGAAAGCTTCCGAGAATTTACTTTGCTCACTGATGGAGAAAAGGAACGCATACGTTTTGGTCTCGGGAGTATCAAAAACTTTGGCGAAGGTATTGCCGACTTCATCATCGCTGAGCGCAAAAAAGGTGGATCCTTCAAAACTATCGAAGAATTTCTCTCTCGCGTACATGACCGCAATTTGAACAAAAAATCTCTCGAAGCGCTGATTAAAAGCGGTGCGATGGATGCTTTGGGTGAGCGGGGCAAGCTCTTGCATAACCTAGACCGTTTGCTCGAGTACAACAAAGAGTCGCAGAGTGGCAAAGACCAATCGTCCCTTTTTGGAGCGCTTTCCTCTACAGGCTACTCGCCTCTTTATATGGAAGACGTGCCGCCTGTATCTCAAGACGAGAGACTTCTTTGGGAGAAGGAGCTTTTGGGACTCTACATCTCAGGCCACCCATTGGACAAGTTTAAAGAGAAGCTCGAGAGTCGAGATAAAAGTATCAAGACGCTAAAGGAGACGAGCAAGGAAAACGAAGTGGTCGTCGTCGGTGGACTCGTCGAGCAGGTCAAAGAGTTTCTCACCAAAGGTGGAGACAAGATGCTTTTCGTCCGCATCGCCGACTATACCGACTCGATCGAAATGGTAGTCTTCCCTCGCACTCTCGAAGAGTTTAAAAACGTGATCGTGCTTGATCAGTGTATCGCTGTGAAAGCCAAAGTCTCGCTTCGCAATGGCGAAAAATCCCTTATTGTCGAAAAAGCTAAGAAGCTGTAGTATAAATTTACTATGGAAACAAATATAGATAATAAGAGACATTCTCTTGCCCATTTATTGGCCGCTGCGGTAAAGGAAATCTACCCCACTGCAAAGCCAACCATAGGGCCTGCTGTTCAGAATGGCTTTTATTATGATTTTGATTTTGAATCTCCAATTAGTGAAAAAGATCTCGAAAAAATCGAGATCAAGATGAAAGAGCTGCTTCCAAAATGGACCGAATTTAAAAATAAAGAAGTCTCTGCCGCAGAAGCTAGAGAGTTTTGGAAAGGTAATGTATATAAAACAGAACTCATCGATGAACTAGAAAAAAGCGGTGAGGTGATCACCTTTTATACATCTGGAGAATTTACCGATTTATGTCGTGGTGGACATATTGAAAATCCCAGCAAAGAAATAAAAGACGGATCATGGAAATTAGAGCGCATCGCCGGTGCATATTGGCGCGGTGATGAAAAAAACAAGATGCTTACCCGCATCTATGGTTTAGCTTTTGACACAAAGGATGACTTGGAAAAGTATATCTGGACTCAAGAAGAGGCAAAGAAGCGAGATCACAGAATTATCGGTAAGGAAATGAAAATATTTACCGTATCCGACCTTATTGGGTCCGGTCTACCTTTGATGCAACCAAGAGGAATGATAGTGCGACAAGAAATAGAAAACTATCTCTGGCAACTCCACAAGAACAAAGGTTATTTTAGAGTTTGGACACCTCATATTGCAAAGGAGGCTCTATATGAAGTATCCGGACATGCATCCAAATTTGGAGACGAACTTTTTAGAGTTCAAGGAAAAGAGGAAAAGTTTTTTATGAAGCCGATGAACTGCCCACACCACATGCAGATATTTGCTGACAACCAATTTTCTTATCGAGATATGCCTGTGAGATATTTTGAACCCGCAACTATTTATAGAGATGAGAAGAAGGGTCAACTTTCAGGACTTACACGTGTGAGAGCCATCACGCAAGACGACGGGCATCTCTTTTGTCGCATGTCTCAAATAAAAGATGAGGCAACCACAATTGTCGGCATCATAAAGGAGTTTTATCAAACAATGGGAATGTTCGACGGATATTGGGTACGACTTTCAACTCGTGGAGAAGACAAAAGCCAATACATCGGCTCCGAAGAAAACTGGGCAACGGCTGAAAAAGTATTGGAAGAAGTTGCAATACAAAACGGCCTAAACTATAAACCTGGTCCCGGTGAAGCTGCCTTTTATGGTCCAAAATTAGACTTTATGTTCAAGGATGCAATTGGACGAGAATGGCAACTTGCGACAATACAATGCGACTTCAATCTACCAGAGAGATTTAGCCTAGAATTTACAAACGAGAGCGGGGCAAAAGAAAGACCCGTCGTAATTCACAGAGCCATTTCAGGTTCTCTTGAGAGATTTATGGGTGTCATGATAGAGCACTACGCTGGCAACTTCCCTGTCTGGTTATCTCCAGAGCAGGTACGCATTCTACCTATCGGTGAAAGACAAAATGAGTATGCCAATAAAGTATTTGAAGAGCTTAAAAAAGCTGACCTAAGAGTTGAGATAGATGATACGAATGAAAGTTTGGGAAAGAAAATACGCAATGCAAAGCAAATGAAAGTGCCGTATATGCTCGTGATTGGCGATCAGGAAGTGGCAGACAACACAGTCACTGTAGAATCACGAAAAGAAAAAATCGGCGCACTATCGCTTAGTGATTTCCTTACTCGAATCCAAGAAGAGATAAAGACTCGAACCGATAAATAATTTATATAAAAAATAAAGGCGGACTGGGGTCCGGTATCTCTCTGATACCTTCCAGTCCGCCCACCGTGGTCGATGCGTTGATTAGTATAGCGCGTGATTCCGTGCCGTCAAGCCACTATCGGAAGCTCATCACTGCCACTGCTAGGTCGTCGAACGTTTCGAATACGGTGTAGAGCCCCGTGGCAACTAGAAGATCTTTTGCACGACCTTCCAACATGAGAATTTTTAACCCGCCACGCCTGTTTGTGACTTTTGTAAAAGCGCTCACCAATTGTCCGATTCCTGATGCGTCAATATAGGATATATTGACGAGGTCGACCAGGACTTTAAAAAAATTTCGACGAATTAAATCATCTATTTTTTTCTCGAAATCATAAGTCGCATCTCCAAGTGTGAATCTGCCGCTTAGCCGGAGGACCATCACATCCCCGACATTTTTTTCGTCTATTTTCATCGCTACCTCCCGCGGTAAAATACAATAAAACTAATTCAAAATCAATAGGAGTAAATTAAAGGCGATCCGGGGTGGTGTGTCTCTCGAAAATCCCGAACCGCCTATTCACCAGACGGAATTATTATAGATTAAATATCGAGCTCCGCAAGTTTTGCGTTTGATTGGATAAATGATTTGCGAGATGGTACGTCCGTACCCATGAGCACATCAAAGATACGATCAGCCTCGGCTGCGTCGTCTACTGCTACTTGCTTGAGGATACGGCGGGAAGGATCCATGGTGGTCTCCCAAAGCTCTTCGGCATTCATTTCTCCGAGACCCTTGTATCGCTGAATATGGTATTTGGATTTCTTTTTAGAGCTGTCTACTTCTTCTTCACCCTCCTCACCTCCTTCTGCTTCGTCGCTTACTTCTTCTACCTCTACGGTCTCGTCAGCGTCCTTGCCGACTATTTTCATCTTTTCATCGTCTGAGTAAGCGTAGTGTATCTCCTTACCTTTTTTGATCTTGTATAGAGGTGGCTGAGCGATGTAGACGAATCCTCCATCGATAAGTGGTCGGAAGTAGCGATAAAGAAGAGTAAGAATAAGTGTGCGGATGTGAGCACCGTCCACGTCGGCATCGGTCGCGATGATGATCTTGTGGTAGCGTAGCTTTTCGATATCAAATGTGTCTCCTATAGCGGTACCGAGAGCGATAACCAAGTTTTTGATCTGCTCAGACGCAAGCATGCGGTCTAGACGGGCGCGCTCGATGTTGAGGATCTTGCCTCGGAGTGGGAGGATCGCTTGGGTACGTCGGTCTCTTCCTGTCTTTGCGGTACCACCTGCGGAATCTCCCTCTACGATAAATAGCTCTGACTCTTCGGCGCTGCGTGACTGACAGTCGGCAAGCTTACCAGGGAGCGTCATACCTTCAAGCACTCCCTTTCGAAGTACCGACTCCTTTGCAGCTTTAGCGGCTTTGCGAGCTTTGAGAGCGAGTACTACCTTGCCCACTATTGCACGTGCGTCGTCCGGGTTTTCTTCGAGGAAAGCATCAAAAGCTTCGCTAAATGCTGCTTCTACCATGCCTCTAGCTTCGACGCTTCCGAGCTTTGCTTTCGTCTGTCCTTCAAACTGAATTTCACGAAGCTTGACCGAAATAACAGCTGTAAGACCTTCAAGCACGTCATCTCCAGTAAAGTTGTCCTCGCTTTCCTTCACGATACCGTTTTTGCGGCCGTAGTTGTTGAGAGTCCTCGTAAGTGCTGTTTTAAAGCCGGTGATATGCGTACCGCCCTCGGAGTTATAGATATTGTTTGCAAACGGCATGATTCGAGCCGAGATATCGTCTACGTATTGCAGAGCCACTTCTACTGACTCGAAGTTTTCGTTGTGCTTTTCAACATAGAAAATATTTTTGTGAATTGGTTTTTGAGTGTGGTTGTAAAAGCGGATGAGTGAGACAAGACCTCCATCAAAGTAAAAGCTCATCGAAGGCGCGTCGATGTCGAGATCTCTCAAATAAAATACATTGGTATCGTCGATCTTTTGCTTGACCTCACGCATATCGAAAATAGAAATGCGAAGACCTTTGACTAGGTATGCTTGTTGGCGAAGATGTGAGACCACACGATCAAAATCAAAATCTACTTTGCCAAAGATGATCTCATCTGGCTCGAAAGTGATGATAGTGCCGACTTTGTCTGACTTACCAAACTGCTTTACTGGACCTTTCTTCTTTCCCTGGGAATACTCCTGGAAATGCTTGGCGCCGTCGCGGTGCACCTCGGCACGCATGTATACAGAGAGCGCGTTCACTACAGAAGCACCTACACCGTGGAGACCTCCGGAAACTTTGTATCCATCGCCACCAAATTTACCTCCGGCGTGGAGAGTGGTCATGATAGTCTCGAGAGCCGAAACTTTGGTCTGCTTGTGCACGTCAACAGGGATACCACGTCCATTGTCCACCACACGAATACGATTGCCCGGGAGGAGAGCGACCTCGATATCGTTAGCAAAACCACCCATCGCTTCGTCGCGTGAGTTGTCGAAGATTTCCCATATGAGGTGGTGCAAACCATCAGGACCAGTGGTACCGATGTACATGCCCGGGCGCTTTCGCACCGGCTCTAGACCTTCGAGGACTGTGATCGATTCAGCGCTGTAATTATCAGCTTTTTTGCTCTTTGATTCGGACATGTGGTAAATATTCGATTATTAAATATAGATTAATTATAGCAAATTTTGACCCCAAAATAAAGTCCAAAGTGTGCTTTAATATATGTATGGAAAAAGGTGTTATGGACAAAATAAACCTACTTAGAAACGCGGGTAAGGTCGAAAAAGCGGCCGACTTTTTGTCCTCACTTTTTGAAAACGGCAGAGTGCATCCTCTTATCACTCTTGCCGATCTGCAAAACATTTGCCGAGAAGATTTGATTTTGAAAGAAGTGGTTGATGCCATATTGAAGATCTCAAATATTGATCCGAACTACCCAACATATCGTGAGGAGGATTTTATAAAAATATACGAGTATTACACCGGAGTAGATGGCAAGCGCCGACTGCCTTTGCCAAAGTACTTACCCGCTCCTATTTTTTCTCATCTAGAAAAGATGCAAAAAGCTTATTGCGAATTTTTGAATACCGAGTATGACAAGAGTCTACCAAAGCGCCCCGGGCTCATCGTGATGTCCGGCTATCGCTCGCCCTACTACCAAGTCTTTATTTTGCTGCGAAATATTCACGAGCTCGGTACAGAGAGAGCCTTTGCTGTGACTAGCATCCCTGGGTCCTCCCAACATGCAAGCTTCGACAACTGCGCCATAGACTTCACCTCGATGGGAGATGAAAATGGTATTTTTTGTGATTTTGAAAAAACCGTTGAGTTTAGATGGCTTCTCAAAAATTGTCACAAATACAATTTTTGGATCCCTTATTTTCCTGATGAAAAGGGTGTGGCCAACTCAACACGCAAAGACGGTATGGCTGTGGAGGCTTGGCACTATGAGTATCGCACTGACGCCGAGGACTTGATGAATCAAAACAAAGTAGTCGATCTCTTCAAAAAAAGACTAGGGTTATAAGCTTTTCAAATATTCGAGCATTTTGTCTTTGTATCTAAACTCTGGCTTGTCTTCGGGTACGACAATGACAAACTTGTTTTCACTCATATTCCCTATTCGACGGTAGCCTACTATATTTTTAAAATTTTTTGCTTCGCTTAGGTTTTCTATTCGCACGTCGCCGTTGGACCTGCTCGCATGAAGTACTTGACTTTGCTCCATGTATAGACCGACGTGATCTACTCCTTCAGGTACGGGAGTACCCTTTTGCCACTCTACTGTCTCACGACGGATCAATCCTTCGCCTGTATTTGAAAACACAAGGTCTCCAAATCGAAGTTCACTTTCCTCGATCGGTGTACTATAAACATATTTGTCTATCGCAAGAGATGGCATCCAAACTCCTGCTTTGGTGAATAGGTAACTTATAAGAGATGAGCAGCTAAAAAACTCCGGCGCGTCTTCTCGCATTGAGGTCGGGTTTTTGTACTTTGCACCCAGGCATTCTGTGATCGTGTTTTTCATTTTTTCACCCACGTTCACTCTCTCGTATTCAAACCCGCTCTTGCGCAGAGCCTCTTCACTTATTTCATTTTCACTAAGTCCAACTAAATATTTCCAATAACTCATTTTTTTATAACTCGCATAGGTTGTATCGGTCTTATCTGACCCATAAGTCTGATAGGTCGTATAAGTCGTATTAGACGAATGCGGATTTGAATTTTAACACATTTTTATTTAGACTCTTAGATATGAACAAGACTCTATACAAGATCGATCGCAGCGAGGAGAAAGAGCTTTTAGAAGCTCTGTACAAGCGTACAGACGCAGAAGCGGAGCGTATCAAGCGCTACCTCGGAATGAAGGATTTGTCGCGCACTCCGGGGAGTCCACTTTTTGAAATGGTAGAGAGGGTCAAAGCTATAGAGTCGGTCAAAGATTTTGATGTGATCGATATCCCCGAAGTGATCCCCACTCACATTCTTTTTGATCTTTTTGATTTTGCTCCTGACCACCCTGCTCGCAGCAAGTCTGATACTTACTATGTGAACGACAGTCATGTGCTCCGCACTCACGATACTGTGATGTGGTACTACTTTTTGAATTTGCCGGAAATCAAAGCGCAAATCGAAAAAAATGAAAAGCTTGGCGTATTTTGCTATGGCAAGGTTTACCGCAAAGATGAGATCGATCGTCGCCATATGAATATTTTCCACCAGATGGGAGCTCTTTTCTTGCAGCCCGACACGGACGGTATCATGCCTATTGATGAGCTTAAAAAAGTTTTGAGCGAGATTGTCGAGGGCATTTTTGGCAAAAGTACGAAATACAGATTTCTAGATGATACCTTCCCTTACACTGACCCTTCACTTCAGATTGAGATAGAGATAAATGGTGAATGGGTAGAGATCATGGGCGGCGGTATGCCAAAAAAGAGCGTGCTCAAAAAAATGGGACTTGAAGGTTACAACGGCTGGGCTTTCGGCTTTGGTCTTGAGAGACTCGCGATCATCTCGATGGAGCTTCCGGATATTAGACTCCTCTGGTCAGATGATGAGAGAGTCAAAAAGCAGCTTGTCTTGGGCAACAAGTTTACAGCAGTGAGCAAGTACCCAGCAGTCGTCCGTGACATATCTTTTATCGTGAATAACGATTTTGCTCCTAACAATTATTTCGATTTGGTGCGTGACGTGGTTGGTGATATGGCTGAGGAGATGGCTCTTATCGACAAATACGAAAACGCTCTAAAGTTTGGCACTGATAAAGTAAGCTATGCGTACCGTATCACCTACCGCTCTCTTGACCGTACTCTCACAAGCGAAGAAGTAGACGCTCTTCACAAAGAGCTCGAACGCCGCACGACCGAGGTCTTCGGCGCTACTGTACGCTAGACTCTTTCTTGAAAATTCATAGAAAAAAGGGTAGTATTTGCATGAATTCCCATGCATATTGCGAACGAAGTAGTCACATATATTTTCCTCTTCATCGCCCTCTATTTTGAGGTTTTTTTGCTTATCACCTATTTTGAATCTCGCGAGGAGGATCGCCGCTTGGTCGCTGAGCCTGAAACGCCTCACAATAAGCTTCCAACAGTTGCTATTATCGTGCCTTGCTGGAACGAAGAGACGACGATCACGAAGACGATCTTTTCTTTACTAAAGCTCAACTATCCAAAAAACAAACTTACACTGTACGTCGTCGATGATGGATCTACGGACAACTCGTGGAAAGTATTACAGCGATTTGCTCGCAACAAGCAGGTCAAGCTCTTGCAAAAGCAAAACGAAGGCGGCAAACACGCAGCCCTAAATTATGCACTCAAATTTATCACTGAAGATTATATCGGCTGTCTCGATGCCGACTCCTTCGTCCATCCGGAAGCATTGAGAAGGATCATCAAAAAATTTAATTCTGATCCAAAGTTGATGGCAGTCACTCCTTCTATCAAGATCCACGAGCCAAAGACTATTATTCAGTTTATCCAAAAAGTCGAGTATGGCTGGGGTATTTTGCTCCGTAGTATGTTTGCGAGACTCGACGGACTCTATGTGACTCCAGGACCTTTTTCAATCTTCAAACGCAAAGTTTTTGAGACTCTGGGAGGCTATAGGAAAGCTCACAATACGGAAGATATGGAGCTTGCGCTACGTATGCAAGTAAATGGCTATAAGATTGGCAACGCTCGCGATGCGTTCGTCTATACTGTCGCTCCAAGTACTGTATACGCGCTCTACAAACAGAGGCTTCGCTGGACATATGGTTTTATGAAAAACGCGATAGATTATCGAAAAATATTTTTCCGTCCGCAGTACGGGAACCTCGGCATGATCATCCTCCCTGCTGCGAGTATTTCTGCATTTTCGTCAGTCTATATCGTAAGCAATATGTTTGTATCGTGGGCTACAAGGCTCTATGATTTGTTTGAACAAATAAGCACAGTCGGCATCAACTTCAATATGCCAAATTTCGACTGGTTTTATATGAACACCGACATCGTTTCCTTCGCTAGCATGGTCGCGTTTCTGTTCACTCTGGTACTTCTCTTTTACTCTCGCAAAATGGCTGAGGGCAACTCAAAGTTTGGCCTCGATATGGTCTATTTCCTCGCTCTCTATGCTCTTATTGCCCCTCTCTGGATCGCAAAATCCTTCTATAACGTAGTGTTTGCACGAAAGACTAGTTGGAGGTAGTATACGCCTCATGGAATGGAAAAAATACGCATATAGCTTCCTGATTACCGCGGTGATATTTGCCACCGCTATTTTTGCTTCTAATTATTTCAACCAAAAAAAGCTCAATGAAATTAAACAAATTGAGACTAATATTGCAGTAGATATCTTGTCTTCGGAGACCCAGTTTTCCCTACTCTCTGAGCTTTCTTGTCGAGATATCGGCAACTCTTTTCTTTCGAGAGAGCTTGCGACTCTTGGTGACAAGCTTTCTTACACAGAGGACAATCGTGGCAGCGACGACGAGGAAGTGATCAATCTAAAGCGATACTATTCAATCTTGCAAATCAAGGATTACCTCTTGATGCAAAAAGTGCGTGAAAAGTGTGGACCAAAAAATCTTTCTATCATTTACTTTTACTCAAACGAAGAGGGTGAATGCAAAGACTGTCAGAAAGAAGGCTATGTACTGACTCGCCTTCGTGAGGAATACCCGGAGCTTCGAGTATACTCCTTTGACTACAATCTCGACCTCTCTGCTCTTCAGACAATGATATCTATATATGATGTGAAGCCAGAGCTGCCAGCTCTCCTCATCAATGACCGCGCTTATTATGGATTTAAATCGATTGAAGATATAAAAAACATCATCCCTGAGCTAAAGGAGATCGATAAAGAGCGTGCACTTGAAGAAGCAAAGAGTGCGAAAGAAGCAACATCTACTAAGAAGTAAACAAAAAATCCCGTAAGGGATTTTTTGATTATCTGAGCCAGAAGTCGGGCTCGAACCGACGACCGCCCGTTTACAAAACGGGTGCTCTACCAACTGAGCTATTCTGGCAGTATTTAAAAGAATACCAAAAAATATAAATTCTACAAACTGTCCTGGATTTGCCCACGGACCGCACCTTTCTCCTCCTTTATACGCTTGAGGTAAAAGGAAACCGCACCTTTGTTAACGATATTTTTGCGTCCCATGATGATATCTTGCGACACTCGGTATTCACGCATCGCGCTTTCGCGGATCTCGTGAGCAAGCTCTTTCATCATCATAGGTACATGGACAAGAGCAAGATATCTAGCGGTCTGTATGACCTGCAAGACACGGTATTTAAACTCCTGAATGAACTTTTCAGCTTTTGGATCTAGCTTTCTAAATCCTTTCAAAACAAAACTTGAACTATCTCCCCGCTCAAGCACTTTTGCGATGAGAATCACAAAAGAAATTAAAAACGAACCTGCAAATATATATATGGGAGTCATAAAGTAATGTTAGATAGCAAAGCGAACGAACTTGCCGATCTCTGTCCTCTCGCCAAACTTCTGCGTAGCTTCATCAAGCAAACCTTTGATAGTGACGTCTTGGTTTTTGATAAATGGCTGATCCAAAAGTACTTTTTCTTTGAGATAAGAACCAAGTTTGCCCTCTACGATCTTTTCTTTGATATCTTTTGGCTTGTTGCCACCTTCCTCTTCTGCTTCCTGCATGAATAGATCGCGCGCTTTTGATTTTGCGTCTTCTGGTATGTCTTCGAGTCTCAAATACTCTGGAGCTTGAGCGGCTATGTGCATAGCGATCGAGTGCCCCAAAGCTTTGAAGTCTTCGTTGCGAGCCACGAAATCAGTCTCGCATAGAAGCTCCACCATAGCACCAACGGTGCCGCTTGAGTGAATGTATGATACTACAGCGCCAGCTCCCAAAGATCTTTCAGCCTTCTTGTCAGCGGAGATTTTGCTTATTTTGCGAAGGATAATCTTCGCCTTTTCCATATCTCCACCTGCTTCCTCGAGGGCCTTTTTGCACTGCATGACGGATACTCCCGTCGCGTCGCGCAATTCTTTGATATCTGCTGTAGTTATATTCATACAAGTTTAATTATATAAAATAAATTTTCGCAATACTAGACGTAAAAGGACCCCTTCGAGAGAGGTCGGATTAAGCTTTTACGGTGCTGTTTTGATAAGCATTTTTAACTTCGTTTACAAAGTATGCAATGCTTGTTCGATTTGAATCGTTGCCTGGTATAGCAAAAGTAATGTCGGCAAAGTTGTTGTCTGAGCCGCAAAGAGCGATCACAGGGATGTTGAGAGTCTTAGCCTCTTCGAGGGCTATCTTTTCAAAACGAGGGTCGACGATAAATAGAGCTTTTGGCATAGTAGTCATACCGGAGATACCGCCAAACATCTTTTGAAGCTTCTCAATATCGCGATCAATCAAAAGTCTCTCTTTTTTGGTGTATTTTGAAAGTTCACCTTTTTCCTTCTGGCTCTGGAGGTCGAGCATGGTGTCGACGCGCTTTCTTATCTGGCTGAAGTTTGTAAGTGTGCCTCCGATCCATCTTCCTGCTACATAAGGAAGTCCGAGACTCTGTGCAGCTTGGCTTACTGCTTCACGAGCTTCACTTTTGCCGCCTACAAAAAGAATAGTAGATTTGGTAGCCGCAAGCTCAGATACAAAAGCAAGCGCCTTTGTGAGAGCCTCTGCTGTCTTTTCTAAGTCAAATATGTCTACGCGGTTTTTTGAACCGAAAATATAATTATTAGCACTAGGATGCCTTCGAGATTTTTCAAATCCAAAATGAGCTCCGTGCTTGAAGAGCTCGTCGAGATTGATTTTTTGGGTTGTACCTGTTTCTTTCATTGCCGTACTATACTATCAAATCTAATTTTCATACGCAAGGCCATTTTAAGCCTCATCGTCAGGGTCCTCGGAGACGCTTGAACCATCAAAACTCTCCATTGATTCTATTATCGAGTCAATATCACCCTTCAAAATACGCTCAATATTGTGCCAGTTTTGCTTGATCCTATGGTCTGTGATGCGGTCTTGCAAAATGTTATAAGTGCGTATTTTTTCGGACCGATCCGCGGTTCCTACTTGAGTTTTGCGTACATCCGCGTACTTCTTAGCCTCATCCTCTCGAGCTATTTCATCGAGTTTGGACATAAGGATACCAAGGGCTTTCTCCTTGTTGGCATTTTGGCTTCTCTCCGCAGTCGAGCGTACTACTATGCCAGAAGGTTTGTGTGTAAGCCGCACCGCAGTCTCAACCTTGTTCACGTTTTGGCCACCTTTGCCTCCAGAGCGAGAAAACTCGATCTCGAGGTCTGTAGGGTTTATCTCCACCTTTACTTTTTTTCGGATAGGAAGGATGGCGACCGAAGCAGTCGATGTGTGGACACGACCTGACTTTTCGGTATCTGGTACGCGCTGAACTCGATGTACGCCAGTCTCAAAACGCAGTTTTTTGTACACGTCCCTGCCGCGGATTTCAAAAGCGGCTTCTTTGTAGCCTCCGAGCGGAGTTTCTGATTCGTCGATTACGCTAAAGCTCCAGCCCATTTTTGCGCAATAAGCCTTATACATTTCGGCAAGCTCGCGCGCAAATAACGCCGCCTCGTCGCCGCCGGCGCCCGCGCGCACTTCGAGCACTACTTCATTTGGAAATTCCTCCTCTTTTTCTTCCTGCTTTAGGATCTCATCCATCTGTGCTTGAATCGCATCCATCTGCGTCTTGAGGGTTGCGAGATCCGCCTGCGCAAGCTCTTTCATGGTTGGATCTTCACTCATTTGAACGAGTTCTGATTGTTCACGCAAAAGACGCTCGTACTCTTGGGCAAGGTACTGTGTTTTTGGGTTCTCTTTGTATGGTGTGAGATCCATTGTGGCTATTTGATAAGGAAAATCTCCACCCTTCGAAACCTTTATCAAAAGGTTTGTAAAGGAAGTGGAGACCCCTATCTAAGATTTCTTTGATTTTGACTGCTTGTCGGCCATGGCTTTGGCGACGGCAGAGCGTGCCTTGAACTTTTCTACACGTCCTGCTGTGTCCAGCACTTTTTCGTTACCAGTATAAAAAGGGTGGCAGTCGCTGCAGATTTCTACCTTTATTTCTTTTCGGGTAGCGCCAACAGTAAAGGTATTGCCGCAAGCGCAGCTCACCTTCGCGTCATTATAGTATTCTGGATGAATTCCTGTTTTCATGATGGGAAAATAATAACAAATCTTTGTTTTTTTGGCAATGACCTCATCCGGCCTAAAGGCCACCTTCTCCTTGAATAAGGAGAAGGAAAACGAGAAAATACAAGCTAAAATCCTTCAAGTGGGTCGATCATAGTAAGTTGGATATTGGATGCCTTTGCCATTACCTGGTCGCCATAAAAGACGTTTGCTGGCTTGCGTCCTGGGCTGCACGCCGCGCCTGAGTAGTACCTACAAGCCGCATTGCGCTCGGCTGTAGCTCCCCCATTTGCCGCACCTAGGTCTGCCATGTAAATAGCGGTGGCCATGATGGAGTGCTGAGGATTCCAAGGGTTGACCTGATCGGCGTCTAGTCCAAGGAGGGTGCCGAGCCTTCCCTTGAAAAGTTCCCAAGTAGATGGAATAAACTGAGAAGGTCCCATACCCCCTCCAAACCCACGTCCAGACGTGTATTTAGTGCCTGGAGGGCAGGATACAGGCGTCATCTTCCACTCTTTGCCGAGTCTTTCGGTGATTGACTTGAAAGGTACGGTATCTCGAGGGGCTTTCATCACTTGTTCAAAAAGGGTACCTGTATTTTTGCCGGCTCCGTCTCCAGTCTCTATATTTGTAACAAGACAAGATCCCTGATTTTTACCAAGATCAGACTCTTGAGTTAGGATAGCGAGAATTAGCGCAGGTCGCACACCAGTTTTTTGAGACGCGACGTTTGCATACTTGAGAGCATCGCCGAAAGGTATACCCTCGGTATCACGTAGCGCAAAGAGCGCGGCGCGTATTTGAGCAGCTTTCTTTTCCTTCTCCTTTATCACTTCTTGGTATGTTTTTTCCTGAGTTTTGTTGATATTGATAAGGCGCTTTTTCTCTGCTTCGTCTCTCTCTACTCTCTTTTTTTCTTCCTCTATTTTGGCCTTTGTGTCTGCCTCCTGCACGCGCTTTTCGTCGAGGACTTTCCTCTCACTGTCAGCCTGTACTTGAAGAGCGCGTATCTCTGCAAACTGCGTTTCGAGCGCTTTGTTGATGGTCGAATAGGAGTCGGCATTTGCAAAAAAATCCGAGAGACGCTTGTTTGAAAGCATGACCTCTACAAGTGAATAGTCGTTTAGAGAATTTGTCTCTCTCAATATAGATGCTATTGATTCCTTACCTCTATTTATCTTGGCTTCGAGCTTGCTAATCGTCTTGTTCTTGAGACTAATCTCGCGATTGAGCTTGTCTATTTGAGTCTGCCTTTGCCTGATGAAGGCTTTTGCTTCGTTGATTTTTGCGTTCAAAATAGACGCATCGCGTTCAAGTGAGGCGGTACCTTTTTTGGTTTGGCTGAGTACTGCCTCCCATTCGGCGATCTCTTTTTCTGTCTTTTCAAGCTCCGCGCGCCATTTTGCCTCTTGTTCTTGGATCTGTGCTTCGGTCATTTGCTGCGCCGAGATCTTGTGTGGAGTAAAAGTAAAAGCTATTGAAAAAATAATACAAACAAAAAAAACATGTTTCCAAAAATGCATGCATTTATTATAGCATAACGAATGCCGCCACCCCCTTTAGGAAGTGGCGGTGCAAACGTATTGTGATATTTAGCCTTATTCTGCAGCTGCCTCTTCGCCTTCCTCTGCTTTACCCTTCTTCTCTACCTCGATTGAGCTTAGGTCGACTGGGGCCGTTTCTTCCTTCTCTTCCTTTGGCTCTGCCGCAGTAGCGATGATTTCTTCAGGATTTTCCATGAGCTCAACACCTTTTGGAAGTGGGACATCCTTTGCCGCGATAGTGTCTCCAAACTGAGCGAGGGAGCTCACGTCCACCTCAATATGCTTTGGAATATTTGTTGGATCTGCCTTGATTTTGAGTTCGTGTACTACCTTTACGAGGATACCACCAAGGTCTTTCACCGCAGGAGAAACTCCGATGAATTCTACCGGTACTCCGAGCTCGATCTTGTGACCCTTTTCGAATACATAAAAGTCCGCGTGGATAGGCTGGCTCGTGACAGCGTCTACTGCTACATCGCTGATGAGCGCATCTACCTTTGCACCGTCAACATCGATTGAAATAACAGTAGATTCACCTGCCTCTTTCCATGCTTTTAGAAAATCTGCTTTTTTAATTTGGATAGGAGTAGAGGCCTCTTTCTTGCCGTAATATACCGCAGGCAAAAAACCAGCTGCTCGCACTTGCTCTGCGCTTGTTTTGGCTTCTCTTTTGTTTGCTTTTAGTTCAATTGTCATAACAGGCACAATAATAACAGAATTGATAAAATATTCAACCTCATCCCCGGCCCTTCCCCTAAACGCAGGGGAAGGGAGGAAGAAAATTACACATTTAGATGTTTTGTTATCTCGCTCATAACAGCATCCAAATCCGTATCTATTTGGGTATTTTTAAATCTTAACACCTGGCAGTTCATCTTTTTCAAAAAATCGTCCCTCACAAGATCATTTTTTATAGACTCAGGCTGGTCGTGTACATTACCATCAACTTCAATAATCAAATCAAATTTTGCGCAGAAAAAGTCTGCGATGTAACCTCCGATACTGTGCTGCCGCTTGAATTTTACACCTAGCTTGTTATCTCGAAGCTCAAACCACATTTTTTCTTCTTGCGGTGTTTGTCTCTTGCGGAGGTCTCTCCGTCGATCTCTCAATTTTCTAATGTTGTGTGTCCACTTCATGTTTGGCCCCTCTCCTGCATTTAGGAGAGGGGCAGACCACCGAGGGTGGTCGGGGTGAGGTTAATTTCGGACAATATGCCCTACCATGTACGCCACAGTGCCTTTTTCTCCCGTAGGCACCTTTTTGCCAGGATTCAAAATATTGTTCGGATCAAAGATACTCTTAGTTTCCCTAAATAAATCGAGGATTTTGCGAGGGTACATGGTATTTAGATACGGAGTTCGCACTATGCCGTCGTTATGCTCGGCGGTGATCGAACCTTTGTACTTGCCCACAAGCTCGTATACTTTGTCCGACAAGACTGGGATAAGACTCCGATTGCGTGGCTCCTTCATGTCCATAAGAGGGATTATGTGGAAGTTGCCATTGCCAGCGTGTCCCGCGATCGTATAAAAGATACCAGCATCGTTTAAGATTTTTTTGAGCTGTGGTAAAAACTCCGGCAGATCAGTTGGATTGACGCAGATATCATCGATAAACGGAGCGGTGCGCTTGCCCTTGATGTGCTTGCGAAGCAGGCTAAAGCTCTCGCGGCGAACCGTCCAATATTTTTCAGCCTCTTCTTCCGTCTTTGTACGGTGCATGTCTATTTTGTATTTTTGAAGGTCGGCCTCAAGATTTAAAATACTTTGATCAATCTCCGCGTCGGTACGCCCGGCAAACTCGACCAAAAGTACGAGATGAGGCAGACCTCCTTTGAGCACCATTTTCATCTCAGGTAGGAAGCTCCAAGCGAGCTTCAAAATATTTTGCATTTTCATCAGGCTCAATATTTCTCTAAAGTACCTCACTGCAAGCTTCAAGGTAGAGTCGTCATAAGATTCAAGACTCTCTGGATTGTGGGCCAAGATAGTGTTTACAACTTCTCCTAAATTGGAAGTATCCTTCATAAACAGCACCAAAAGCTTTGACTTTGGCTTTACTTCCACGAGTTTGATCTTGGCGCTTACTACTATACCGAGCGTACCTTGCGATCCGACGAGTAATCTCGTCAAATCGAAGAGCCCGTTGCGCTCCACGTTCCATAGATAGTATCCCGCTGAGTTTTTAGATACTTTGGGTTTGGCTTTTTGGATCTCATCGCGATTTTTCTCGAGCAGATAATTCATCTTGTCGTATATGCTTCCTTCAAACGTACGGTGATGAGATTTGCGCAAGAGCTCCACACGAGAAAGTGGAGAAAAAGTAACAAGACTTCCATCGGAAAGCACGACGGTGAGCTCTTCGATATAGTTTTCCATCTTGCCGTAGTAAAGTGTCTTTTCACCGGCAGCATTGTTGCCGATCATTCCTCCAAGAGCACAAAGGTTTTTGGATGCGGTATAGCAAGGAAGGATCAAATTGTGTTTTAGAGTCTCCACTTCGAAGTCGCGATAAAACACACCTGGCTCTACTTGCGCGGTATGGTTGATAGAGTCGACAGTAAATTTATTAATATGCTTCGATACATCCAAGATAATCGAATCATTGAGTGATCCTCCAGACATGCAGCTGCCGGCCGCGCGTACACTTATCGAGAGGTCCGGGTTTTTATGCTTATTTTCAGCCACAAAACGGACAATATTTTGGATATCATCTGTGTCTTGTGGCCATACCACAACAGACGGAAACACTTCAAAAAGAGATGCGTCCCTGCTGTAATTTTTTAAAGTTTCGGGATCGTCGAAAACTTCGCCCCTTACTATTCGCTCTATTTCTTCTTTCAGGTTCATATTATGAATCGATTTTGTTGAATAGACGAAGCTTTTTTTCTACTACGCTCTGCATTTCCTGTCGTGCTGCTTTCAAATATTTGTATGGGGCGATCTCATCTGGGTTTTCCATAAAAAATTTTTGCAAACCTTGCTTGAATCCTAAGCGTACTTCTGTGTTGATGTGAATCACCGATATTCCGGCGTCTATTGCTGCACGAATATCCTCGTCGCTATTGCCGGACGCGCCATGAAGCACGAGCGGCACTCCCGCGGCAGCTCTGATCTCTCTTATGCGATCAATATTGAGTCTTGGCTCAAGACCGCTCTTTACCATACCGTGGACGTTGCCCACCGCTGGTGCGAACAGGTCTATGCCCGTCTCTTTGATAAACCTCTCTGCTTCTTCGGGTTTGGTCATCATTTCATCTCCTACTTGAGCACCTTCAGGGATCTCGTCGAGAAGCTGTGAAGATTTACCTATAAAACCAAGCTCCGCTTCGATCAATGCATCAGGATGCGAGGTGTTGCGATATTCTACACACTCTCGAGTCATGCGAGTGTTTTCTTCAAATGATTTGTCCGCGCCATCGATAATCGCAGAGTCGTAACCGGCATCAAGTACCTCCTTGACTCGATCGACGGAGTAAGTGTGATCGGCGTTGAGATACACAGGTACACCTTCGCTTTGGAGAGTTGCGACGAGTGCTTTGACTTGCCGTACTCCCATGAAGTCTCTTTCTCCTTCTGATACTCCGATGATGACAGGGACGTTGAGTGACTTTGCACCATTTACTACCGCCCAAAATCCTTCAAGATTTGAAATATTAAAATGACCGACTGCCACCTTCTTGCTTTCTGCTTCGCGAATCACCTCGATTAATTTTTGCATAAGCTAATTATATCTAAAATATTTTTTTCAAAACAGCGTTATCCCCTGCTTTGTAGCTTTTCAAAAAGCTGCTCGTATATAATGGAGGTATGAGTTTCTTTGATCATAAAGATTTTGATTTTATCGCGATTGGCGATATCACTACAGACGCATTCATTCGTCTCAAGGAGGCCAGGGTAGAGCGCGACGAAAGCGGTAACAAGCAAAGACTTTCACTCTCTTTTGGTGACAAAGTCCCTTACGAGTTTGTAGAAGAAGTGAAGGCTGTGGGCAACAGTGCAAATGCAGCTGTGGCCGCCGCAAGATTGGGACTGCGATCAGCTCTTGTGACCAACGTTGGCGACGATCATCACGGGCACGAGTGTATTGCAACGCTCAAAAAGGAAAAAGTTGCGACAAACTTTGTGTCAGTGCAAAAGGACAAGGAGACCAACTACCACTATGTACTGTGGTACGAGGATGATCGTACGATACTTATCAAGCACCAAGAGTACGAATACGCTCTCCCTGATATTGGCAATCCAAAATGGATATATCTTTCGTCACTTTCCGAAAATTCCGCCGCCTACCACGACCTGCTTACCGAATACCTAAAGACTCACCCTGAAGTAAAGTTTGCGTTTCAGCCAGGCACCTTCCAAATGAAGATGGGTACAGAAAAACTTGCCGAGCTTTATGGCAGGGCCGATATTTTCTTCTGCAATGTGCAAGAAGCGCAAAGAATACTTAATAAACCAGAAGAAAAAGATATCAAAAATCTGCTTCACGAAATGCATGATTTAGGACCGAACGTAGTCGTGATCACTGATGGACCCCGAGGTGCATATGCGTTTGATGGATTTGAAGGATACTTTATGCCACCTTATCCTGATCCAAAGCCTCCATACGAGCGCACAGGTGCAGGAGATGCGTTTTCGTCAACATTTACTTCTGCTATCGCACTTGGGAGATCACTCTTTGACGCTTTTCTCTGGGCACCAGTCAACTCTATGTCCGTCGTGCAGCACGTCGGCGCGCAAAAAGGACTTCTCACTCAAGATCAGATGCTCCGCTATCTCTCTGAAGCTCCGCAAAACTACAAGCCAGAAAAAATCATGTAAAAAGAATGCCCCACCCTTTGCAGAGTGGGGCGATCCTTGCTGGATTAAGTCTCCTTTCTTATACGATCCATATAATTATAGCACGTCATGGGTTGTGAGTTTGAAGTGATAAATCGCTACAAGCTGCATTTAAAGAAACAAAAATGAAAGGGCCGTCGCAGGCGTAGATCTGCGACGGCCACAGTAGAGCATGGGCCCGCCCCTTACGGAGCATAAACTTGGTGAGCTTGTTCAGCTCGGATCACCTCCAATCGGGGCCTGCATCTATTTTTAAATTACCACTGAGAAATATTTTGTAAAAGGAAACTGTTGATAACTATTTTTTGCGGCTTAGGACTGTCTCGACTGCTGATTCGATGTGGGAGACGCCCATGCCGTAGTGCTCGATGAGCTCTTCTGGCGTGCCTGATTGACCAAATTTATCCTTCACACCAATAAACTCGATCGGCACAGGACACTCTTCGGCAAGTACTTCTGCGACGGCGCTCCCGAGCCCCCCGGCTACTTGGTGCTCTTCGACTGTGGCTATCGCGCCGGCCTCCTTGGCAAGCTTTACTACCGCAGCGCGGTCGAGAGGTTTGATAGTGTGCACGTTGAGTACCTTTACCGCCACGCCTTTGGTGCCCATGTTGCGCGCGGCTATGATTGCTTTATGTACCAATGCTCCTGTAGCTATGATACCAACTTGGATATTCATAGGTGGCGCGTAAAAGACCTGCGCTTTGCCTATTTCAAAAGGAGTGTCTTCTGTCGTGATGATCGGAGTCTTCTCTCTCACTAGTCTCAAGTATGTAGGGTTTTTGGTTTTGGCGAGCGCGAGAGTCGCCTTCTTGGCTTCTATAGCATCGCAAGGCGAGATCACTACCATGTTCGGAAGCACGCGCATGATCGCGATATCTTCTATCGCTTGGTGAGTACCACCGTCGGGCCCAACTGACACTCCGGAGTGGCTGCCGATCACTTTGACCGGTACATCGTTGTAGCAAATCGTCGTCCTTATCTGCTCCCAGTTTCTACCTGGGCTAAACATGGCATAAGATGAGCAAAAAGGAGTCTTCCCCATCGCGGCCATGCCGCTTGCGACTGTCACTAGGTTTTGCTCAGCGACGCCTACTTGCACAAACCTCTCTGGGTATTTTTTTGCAAACAAGTGCATCTGAGTCGACTCGGTAAGGTCGGCACAAAGTCCAACAATATTTTTTTCTTCGTCCGCAGCTTGAAGCAAGCCTTCGCCAAAGCCTTTGCGGATGGGTACTTGCTCTACATCCTCGTCAAATATTTTTGGATTTAATTTTGCTTTTGGATTTATCATTCCATTTTCTATTAGCGTCATTCGTTAAATTCGTGTATTGGCGTCGTGTTATTCATGTTCGCTTCTAATTTTTCCTTTTAATGTGCGGAGCTCGTCGAGTGCGGCCTTGCCTTGCTCCGGCTTTTTGAACGCGTCTTCTGGACCTTTGCCTGGGGGGTTGCCGTGCCATTCAAATCGACGCTCCATGAAGGAAACTCCTTTGCCGGGTATCGTATTTGCGATGATTACACTCGGCTTATCAAACACCGCTTGCGCCTCGCCTACTGCGCCGATGATCGCGTCAAAATTGTGCCCATCGATCACCTGTACGTGCCAATTGAATGCTTTCCACTTATCAGCAAGAGGCTCTAGGGGAAGTACTTCTTCGGTATAACCTTCGATCTGGATATTATTGCGATCAATTATCGCCGTGATGTTTTGAAGTTTTTCTTTGCCACCTAGCATTATTGCCTCCCAAGAATTACCTTCTCCAAGCTCGCCGTCGCTCATGAGGCAGTAGATTTGTTTGGAGGAATACTTCCCATTGTCGATCCTATCTGCGATCGCCATACCTACGGCTTGAGAAAGTCCCGAGCCGAGTGGGCCGGAGCTCGTCTCTGCAAATGGCAAAAATTCACGATGCGGATGTCCTTGGAGTCTAGAGCCAAACTTGCGCAGTGTCTTAAGCTCTTCTACAGGGAAATATCCTGCATGAGCGAGAGTTGCATACAGTACCGGTGCGATGTGCCCGTTTGAGAGCACTAGCCTGTCGCGCCCGTCCCAGAGAGGACTCGTCGGGTCGTGTCGTAGGATATGGAAATACATTGCAGTAAAAATATCTGCCATACCAAGAGGGCCGGCTGTGTGGCCGGAGCCTGCTTCTATGAGCGACTCTATAATAGACTCACGGATATCGTTTGCTTTTTGCTCGAGAAATATCCTCTTATCATCAGTGAGGGTGAACATATTTAAATTATATCTCCACCTGCTCAAATAAAGAAATATATTTGTTGATTGCACGGAAAAATAGCTTTCTTCGTTCGATCCAGAAATTTTCTGCTGAAAATTTCCTTGTCCTCGTGCCAGCCGCACTGCGGAATCTCACTCCGAAACTATTTTTCCGTGCTTTTACATGCTTTGCAAATCTTGAATTGCTTTTTTCATGTCAGGGGAGTTGAAAATCGCCGAGCCGGAGACCAGGCGAGAGATGCCTGCGTCGATGAGAGATTTGGCAGTTTCTAAACTTACTCCGATGTCAATCTGTAAAGGTATTGCGGGGTGAGTCTCGTGGAATTGTTTGATTTTGTCCAAAACTTTTGGATCGAGTTCCACGCCGTTGTGCCCCACTCTGTCATTACCCATAAACTGCACGAATTGAACATCAGGCAAAAAAGGTGTGAGCAAATCAGTGTCCACGCTCGGTCTGATACCAAGTCCGGCGACTTGCCCTGCGCTTTTGATAGTATCTATGCACTCTCGTACATGATCAGTAGAATCAATATGTACAACGAAGCTTTTGAATCCGAGATCGAGGAAGTCCGCGATACGCTCTATCGGGTGAAGCATCATCATATCTAGCTCAAGATCGATCTCTTTTGCACAGGGGAACTTTTCTTCATTCCTGATCATCTGAAAAAGCTCATCGCCTTGATCTTTGGAAGCGAATGGCCATGTTACCGACTCAGCGTACTCTCCATCCACAATATCTATCTGCGCTTTTCGAGCGATACCTGTCACCTTATCAAGCATTTCTCGCGCTTGAAAAAGATTTTGAGGGATGATTGCAGGTATTACTTCGGCCATAATAATTTAGATTAAAGATTTGAAACTAGGAAAAATAAATTAAGGATTCTTGTATAGCTGCACCTCGAGTTGGTCTATCTCTTTGAGTCTCCTAATGTGGCGTGTATCTCCCGAAAATTCAGTCTGAAGCCAGAGAGTCACAGCTTCGCGTGCTTCTTCGAGACTTACAAACCTAGCGCCGAAAGAAAGTATGTTTGCATCATTATGCTCGCGGGATAGATGAATGATATCCATATTGCCACCATAGTAGACCGTAGCTCGCACGTTTGGAAAACGATTTGCAACCATTGCCTCGCCTTGGCCTGATCCGCCTATGATAATTGCTTTTGAGCCTATGGGATCCTTGTATACTTCTAGAGCAGCTTTCTCGATAAAAACAGGATAGTCGTCCTCCGGATTGAGCTCTGTTGGACCAAGATCTATTACCTCATGCCCCAAATCTTTTACAAATGGCAAAAGTACGTTTTTCATTTCAAACCCAGCATGATCAGAAGCAAAGTATATTTTCATAAATCTAATTGTACTCCATTATTGTAATTTGCAATAACATATAAGATTGAAACCCACTCTCGCTCATATGGCTTGCAAACACCGGGCATCAAACATGATGGAACCCATTTACCCTCGATGGGAATTATTGGAAGCAATAATATTGTGCTAATAATAAGTACAATTATAAGACGTTTTCTGTACCTAATTGTCTTACTTAATTCCATGTCGTTTGGCATGTCTAAACCGTTACTTCTTAAATGATACTCGATAGTATTTTTATGTTGTATTGGCAGCTATTCTCTTTCTGGACCAGAGAAATGCAACGATAAATAATACTGTCAACGTTGTCCGCAAAATTCTTGTTGTTTGAATAAAATTCCACCCGTCTTCATTATAATACCTTTCGTAATTTCCGAGTGGTATTGTATAACGATCATCTACTCTATATTTGTATATTTCGGTTTGGACTGGCGAATATTCAGGATCGTATAATGAATGAAAAAATGGAGCAATAAAAAGGAATAGAAGAAAACAAATTGACCCCCAATACGTAATTTTTAAAAAATAATTCATATTAAGATGGAGTTTTTATATTTCATATCTTCATTTCAAATACTCTCCTATTTTTAAAACATGTTTGACGAGGGTGGCGGTATACCCCATTTCATTATCATACCAAGCGCAGACTTTGACTAGGTTGCCTCCGATTACTTTAGTAAGGCCGAGATCTGCTATCGAGCCATAAAGTGAGCCGACGATGTCTGCTGAAACGATAGGGTCTTCGGTCGCTCCAAAAATGCCTCGCCAGCGTTCTTCTGCTGCAGCTTCCTTTAGAATATTATTTACTTCTTCGACGTTTGTGTCGCGCTTGGCTATAAAGGTGACATCTACAATGGAGCCGGCGACGATAGGCACTCGCATAGCAAGCCCGTCAAATTTGCCCTCTAGATCTTTGACTACTTTGGTCACAGCTATTGCAGCTCCCGTAGAAGTGGGCACTATGTTTTGAGCTGCGGCACGGCCTTCCTTCCAATCCTTCTTGTTTGGACCGTCGACTATCGACTGACTTGCTGTGTATCCATGCACTGTATTAAGTACCGCCTTTTCGATGCCAATTTTTTCGTGAAGTATTTGGATAAGTGGAGCTCCCGCGTTAGTAGTACAAGATGCGTTCGATGATACCTCGCACTTCTCGAGCGAAGCATCGTTGATGCCCATAAGCACAGTAGCCTGTGTCTCATCTGCCGGTGAATCTTTTGCGGGTGCAGTAATGACTACACGCTTCGCTCCTGCGGTAATGTGAGCTTTTGCCTTTTCAAAAGAAGTGAAGAGTCCCGTCGACTCTACTACCACATCTACGTTCATATCTTTCCATGGGAGATTTGCCGGATCTTTTTCACTCAAAAAAATTATTTTTTGAGTGTCCAGCGAAGCAGCTTCGGCTGCGGAGTTGGACGATACTAAAAGTGATTTTCGATCATCCGATACGCTCACTGCAAACGGACTCACACCGTATGCGGTGTCGTACTTCAAAAGGTAAGCGATGTTTTCGATATCGCCGAGATCGTTCATAGCCACGACTTCAATCTCAGAATAATTTTTTGCTAGTTTGAAAAA
>CAZAAO010000002.1:27457-32953 GCA_964483435.1 uncultured Candidatus Saccharibacteria bacterium
TTTTTGACAATACATTATTCTGTACGATCGTGTAGAATAATGTATTTGAAAATTACTAAATTGTGTATTGAAATAAAATCGATATAAAAAAAGCCGGACATCTCACAAGTGAGATGTCCGGCAGCACGTGGAAAAGGGGCTGCTTGTTTCCCCTTTACTCTTTAGGGCCAGCTTTGTACCTTTGGTACACGGAATGCCCTATGTGGAGCATATATAAGGAAGAAAGAGACCTTTACAATGCGTTATGCAAAATTTGGGTCACTCCCGAGGAGAGAGATTTCTCCTTATACTTACTCCACACAGGGAGCCACGTATTTATCGTGACTTACCTATCTTTAACCCAACACCTTTGTGCGGGGTCTTCTAAGCTTATCACCATTGTCTTCTTTGATATTTAATATGTAAGAAATGGTCACAAGCTTGAAAGAAGTCCCTCGGGCGGTGTAACACACCACACGAGGGACATTGCGGGCGCTTCGCGCCCGCTCAAAAAGAACATTCTGATTTTGTGAGGGATCAGGATCCCTGCGCCGTTAGAGCCGCAAGTTTCTGCTTTATTACTTCAACCTCCTTATCCTTGGAGGGATGGGGTACCTCTAGGGAGATGTACCACACGTAATCAGGCATAATAAATACCTGATCGTTTGATGAGTTGGGCCCATCTTTTCTGTAGCTAACCCCTCCCCACCAATCACTCAGCCCTAAGAGCGTTATCACATCCCGGGGGTTAAAATTCTTTACCCCGAGATCTGCCTCAAGAATTCGCATCATGTTACTTCTATGTATTCCAACATTTAGGGCTGTAACATGCCCCACGTATTTTCCACCAGGGGCCCCGTGAAGCGACACGAAAAACGCATTCTCGCGCCCATCAAGTGAAGGGTTAGGATCCCCAATTTCCGAGTAGTATATCCGTCCGTCATTACTTGGCAATGGACGGGAATACTTTACTCCTGGGCGAGCTTTCACAGCGCACCTCCAACCTTCCCCGAACTATCGAGGAGTTCAAGGAGCTTGTCGCGCTCCGTGAACACACTCGCGGTTTCCTCCGCGCTTGCCTCCGCTACGTTGGCGCAGGCATACTTCATCGCCTCCACCAACTTGGGGGACTTCGCGTACCATGGCGTACCAACGTGGTACACCCACCGGTGCTCTTGGGTGAGCACATCCCACTCCTTGTGGAGTGAGACACCGACGTACCCGCCGAGCTTTTCCCCACCAACCAGCCCACAAAAAGAGCCGGACGGGTTTTTCATCGGGCGGGGGTTGCACCCAGACCACCCCTGAAAAACCACGGAAAAGCGGAGTAGAGTTCCGTCTGGAGTGGGGATTCCCCACTCCTCACGATAATCCTCGCCGTATCCCGATTCTTCATCGCGGACAATTAGTCCGGACTTCTTCACAAACACCGCCGCATGGCGGCTATCGATGGCCCATTTGGGGCTTGTGCGACTCTCAAACATATTTTCTCCGGAGTGCTTGCAGACTAAACCTACTACGTTTCTCTTTAGAATGAGAAAACAAGTTTTCGCCCGCAGCATATTGGACACATGTGTATGTACAATATGCTGCGTCGAATGCGTAGTCTCGCACTTTTCAAAAAGTTGATCTTCAACCCAACCAGTTTGTTTCCAAACTCGCGGGGTTTTCCAAATTTTCCATTCGACTGCGTTTAAGCAATCAAATCAAATACTTGGAAGATTGGGCGAGGATGTATCCTCGCCCACGAATCACACAAAAGAACAATTGGGATTTTTTGAGGGCTCCCACAGCCCTACGCCTTAGTCTTCGAGTAACACCCAGTGGGCACTACCCTTGCCCGCCACCGGGCGGACGAGCGTCCACGAGCTGCCGGCCGGAACCGGCATCGTGGGCTGCCAAGGCAGCCGGCACACGAAAAACTGAACAAAACGGCTAATTTTACCCATATTGAGAACCGTCACTTTTTTTGCCCTCCCAGGCGTGGTCGCTCTGCGACCTACTGTGCTCGGGTAGTCTCTAGACTCCGAGCAGGTGAACTTGTATGCAGTGATTTGAAATAACTTCCACATCACCGCAGATTTTTTCTCTTCGGAACACTCCGGAGAATATCAATCGACCCCAACAATCTCTCGATTGCGAGGTCTTCCAAAAATTCATATCTCAATTTCCATACACAGATATCATACGATCGTAGGATATGTGTGTAAGTAAGAATTTCAAAAGAGAATATAAATACTTGGAAGAAGTCCTTTGGTAAATGCGATGCATTACCTCAGGACGTTGGGAGAGTCGGAATCCGACCTCCCTGCGCTGATTCTTTGTTTTTGGAAGTGAATCAGCAGACATCTCCCAGGGAACTTTCTAGTTCCCCGATTTTTTCAGTGCCTGCCACAGTTCATCTTGCAACTGTGGCGGCCGGATTTGCCGCCCGCCGGAATAGGACGGTCCGTACCCTAAAAAATTAAAGTGGTCGTCATAGACCTCGACGACCACACCGTCGCCGGTGTAATCTTTCCCAGACTCGCGCCGGGCAAAGTCCTCCGCCTCTGCGGCGGCGTTAAAATTCTTCCACGAACATCCGCCCCAGCGGGCGGTAAAATTCTTTCCAATTTGTTCGTCGAGTCTCATGTGCCCTCCTTGGACTTTTCGGTTTTTCGGACCGGCTGTGCTCGGGTAGTCTCTAGACTCCGCGAGCTGATGAACTTTTTGCAGTGATTTGAAAATCAATCCATATCACCGCTGAATCTTTTCTCTCCGGAACACTCCGGAGAATATATTTAGGAATCGTTTTTACCACATCGCTTTAGCTTCGCGGTACAAGCAATCCCTCTTGTCACACCGAACTTGCGTTCAGTTTGACGAAGAGGAATTATGATAAGTGTTTCCCACTTCGCCCTTTGTTATACTCAGGGCTACGCGGGATAATTTTTCACATCACATCCCTTCTCGCTATGTACCCGGCATTAATCTTTATGAAAGTTTATGCCGAGGTGAATTGTCAAAATACGTCTCGCTCGCAGGAAGGTACTCCTTCCTCAGCGCAGATACTGTTGAGGACAATCACTTGTCTGCAATAGTATCCGCACAAAGAAAAAGACGACTAACTCTTTTCCTAAATACTTCGGGGTTTGCCCTATGTATTTAGGTGTGGAGACAGTCGTCTTTTCCCAATTCCTTCGACTTCGCTCAGGACCATGACTATTTTGGTAGTCTACCCCGGCGTTTCGATGAATTACGACTCTCTCCTCAAAGAATCTTTATATGTATTTCTTAATGATCTTACACTATAAGTATAGCATAGTTAGTCAATGCTGTCAAGTCATTTATGATAATAAATATCTAATAATATATAAAAATGGCCTCGTTAAGCCATTAAAAAAGCCCGGGCTTCACTCTCGTGATCCCAGGCTTTTGATAGGGTGAGGATAGATCTGACGGCCCCACCCCCGTTTATGCGCCGCCCCGCCAGTACTTTCAGGAACTGTACAATATTTTTCGAAAAAGATCGTGTTTTGCCGCTAGTACTGCCATGTGCACGAGCACGGCAGTGCCAGTGAATACGGAAATTGTTAGGTAAGTGTTCACTTGGTTCCGGGGGTGGTCGGATGCAATCTTCTCCTGCAATAGTGTCATACAGAGGAGCATGATGATCCCCAGTGCAGCGATGAGTGATGAGATGAGAAACGTGTCAGGCTCGTACCCAACGAAACAGATGGTTACCCATGCGGCAAGTGTCGCAAATGAGCAAATGTATGCGATGGTTTTAGCGGTGGTCAAAGTCATCATGTTCTACACCTGTCTGTATATTTTATACTCCAACTTGGGTGTAAATGCAAAAATCTGCCCTATTTCATACGGGCAGATTTTGCTTCTTTATTCAACAGTGTTACTTACTTACGCTTTGGCTTCTGCGGTGGAGGCTGTGCTCACTACGTCGTCGATTGAACAGACACCACCGACGCAAGCAAGCTCTTTTTTATTATCAGTCTCGTCGGTACCCTCGTAAGTCACGATCTTGGCGAAGTCGATATGAGCAAGTCGTTTTGAAAGTTCGTGGTAAGTCTTCTCATCAATCTTTTCATACGGAGCGAGCTGATAGACGTGGTTGTCCCGCGGAAGGAAAGAAAGTCCACCGATGATGTCCCAATTTGAATAGAGCCAATTTGCCACTTCGATCCATTCGTTCTCACCTACTGAGATTGTGGTCGAAGGATTGTGCTCGGTGAAGTTTTCCTTCACGCTCTTCCAGTACTCGAGCTGCTCGATCGCGGTCTGGCCATCTTTGAAGACTGGAGACTTTGGAGACTTCACGGGGAAGTCGATCACGTATGTAGTCGCATTATCTGCAGTCTGTCCTACTTCTGGATTGAATGGTACGCCCTGGTCGCGAAGCATGCGGAAGAGAGAGTCGGTAGCGGCGATGCGTACGCGGCGGATGTAGTATTCGGAGTGACGTGGGTGCACACCAGAAGAAGAGTCTACTGTCTGAGAGAGGTTGCCGGATGGTTTGGTGCATGTCACACATGTGGACTCCTCTACTCCAAACCTCTTTGCAAACATCTTGTTCACCTTGAGAGCTTCAGCTTTGAGCTCTTTCAAAATCTCAGGCTTGCGGACTGCTGGGCTGTCCCACTGACCGGTGATAGATACACCAAGTAGTCGCTCCTCCTCGCAGTTTTGCTTCCATTCTTTAGAAAGGTAAGGGAATTTGGTAAGAGTCGATTGATATGTACCAAGTATCGCAGCGACGCGGATCTTGCGCTTTAGACTCTCGAGGTTGTCCTCGTGTCTCGCTACTACTTCGGAGAGATTACAAAATTGCTTTGACTGGAGGATGATTTCGCCACAAGGATTGGTACCCACTGGCTTCATAAATCTACCATCTGCGGACACTATACCCTTCTCTTTGAATAGCTTGACTCGGCGGTCTGGAAGGGTCTTTACAAGTCCACCTCGATTGAAAATACCTCTTTCTCCCGCATTAGATTTGATAAGAGCTATCCATTCTTCCAAAAAATGAGTGTTGCTTGGCTTGTCATTATAAACCGCACTGTTGTTTGCGAGCATGCGCTGAGGGTCGGTATTCCAAAACTGCCCTTTCTTTGCGTCTCGGATATCATCGTCTTCAAGATCAGAAAGAGAGATCATCGCGCTGCGGCGCACACCTCCTGCTACCACACACTCACCTATCTTGCAGATGATGTCGTGCGCGTCGATGGTGCGGAGTCTCTTACCTTGTCGAGCAAGCATTTTTTGTTTTGTAAATTGAAGCACTTGTCGAAGCGGCTCTGGGCCAGAAGACTTGCCACCCATAGTCATAAGTCGTGCACCGGCTGGACGAAGTCCAGAAAAATCAAATTCAATATCCTTACCCTCTGCCCATGTCTTCATACCTAGTGAGAGTGCGTCTGCCCAACCTTCTTTGCTATCTGGTACGACGTGCACGAGAGCCTTCTCGCCTGTCTGGCGCTTGATCTGTGGAAGCTTCTCGATGTTTTCACTTTCTACTGACCA
>CAZAAO010000002.1:33053-35548 GCA_964483435.1 uncultured Candidatus Saccharibacteria bacterium
ACAAAATTGGCAAATTTTTTGCTGATACGTACAAGGTCTGCAAGTACCTTGTGGGCTACCATGCGAGCCTCCTCCTCGGAGCCTTCATTTGTGGCGAGCATCGCTTTGCTGATAGCCGTCACGATCCTTTCAAAATCAAATGGCACTATAGAGCCGTCTCTCTTTTGAACTTTCTTAATAAAATCTTCCATTGCTCTCGATTTCGATACTTTTTTTGCAGTTTTTGCCATTTTTTTTATAAAAAACAGATAAAATTTATAAAATTTTTCTAATTTTTTTGAATAATTTAAAATTAGGTAGAAGTATTTTACACCCTTCTACCCGTGAGAGTCCTGTGGATATCTATCTAAAATCACTAAAGTAAAATGATATTCATCTCTTGTAAATAGAGATGCGGAAAGACGCTGTGATTAAAGCGCGGAGGAGAATAAAAAATTAGAAATTTATTTCGTCGCCAATTTTGATATTGTGTTTTTCAAAAAAGTTTGCGTTCACCTCAATCACGTACACATCCTCGGTTGGTGGGAGAAATACCTGAGGGTATGTGTCCGGAGAGACGTTGCGCTCAATGTGTATAACTTTCCTAAATTGATCGAGCCATGCAATGTCGATCGGGTACTTCATATCTTTCATCCATATGCCGTGGTAGCCAGGGCGGTCAAATACGAAAAGCATGCCTTCATTTTCGGCCAAGCTCACCGAATCAGAAAGACCTTTGATGCGAAGTGCGTCCGTATCGAGAACTTTCAGTTTTAAATCAGCCGTTTTTAGTTGCAAAGTTACATATTTTGCCGCAGAAGAAGCGCTATTCTTGTCCAATTTGGCAATCTTTATGACCCCTGCTGTTAAAACTAGCACCAAAAAAATAATTATTACACGGTTGTTTTTCATATTCACGATAATACCAAATACCAAAAAGAAAATCCCCGACTTCTTACGAAGTCGGGGATTTTCTTTGGTGAGATTATCTCTCAACCTTTGGACGAGCCTCGTTCACTGTAAGTGAGCGACCACCCATGTCCTTACCATTCCACATATCGATAGCTGCATCTGCTTCAGCATCGTTCTCAAATGAGACGAAACCGAAACCCTTAGACTGCTTTGTTTGCTTGTCCAAGATGACGATAGCCTCTGCAACTGTACCAGACTGAGAGAAAGTATTCTTCAAATCTGCATCAGTTACATCGTATGGAAGGTTTCCTACGAAAAGCTTTTTCATTTCGATTGACCTTGATGTTACAAATAAAACGACCAAGCGAGTTCCACTTTTGGACGGGCCGACTAACATCAGAGCCACGAACTAGAGAAACTTACTACATCTGTAATTATAACCGATTTGATTTAAAAAAGCAATAGTTTTGCCAATCTGTGGATAACTAGAGCCATATATTATTTCTTTGTAGCCACAATATTTAGGTCGATTTGAACTGCGTCGCGGATAGCCCCATCTTTCAAATCTGAGAAGAAAGAATTTGATTTATAGGTGATTTCCCAGTCGGTACGATTGATGGCGAAGCTGCCTGTAGCGCGAATTGTGTCCTTGCCTTCACTTGTGACAGTGGCTAGGAAGGAAATCGGTACAGTAATCCCCTTCACAGTAAGGTCGCCACTTACGACGAACCTTCCCGCCTTTGCTCCCTCTTCGCTTGTTGGAGCAAATGTCTTGAGCACAAATGTGGAAGTGGCATATTTTTGGGTATTGAAGAAATCTTTGCTCTTTAAATGATTTTCAAGCATCGATTTACCTGCATCGTCCTTGATGCTTTGCATATCAAATGTAAACTCTGCACTTTTTACGCTGCCTCCTTCGACAGTCGCCTTACCCTCCCTAAATGCAACGCTGCCAGTTTCTGTGATACCTCCCAAAATTTCGCCCGACCAGCGCAAAGTACTAGTGCTTGTGTCTACTTTGTAAATACCGTCTGTAAGTTTTATGTCTGCTGGAAGAGGGGTTGAAAGATCTTCAACTGGAGCACTTGTCTTCTGACCTTTTATAAATAGCCCGATCACCGCTACCACTATAATAACCGCCGCGATAATATATGTATTTTTCATAGGCTTATTTGTTGCTTTTCCTTAATATAGTGCTATTATAGTGCAACAAGGAAATGGAGCAAGCAAGTCCGTTTTCTATTAAAAGTTTGATCCGAGGCATAACCTCTTAGGCTAAAGCATTCAAAAATGTAAGGAATGCTCGCCCAAGAAAGCTTACGGTTTTTTGTTTTTATGGCATCAACATTAAAAAAAGAAAAGGAGATCACAAAAGTAGATGAGTCAGCTGAAATGTCTCAGGACTCAAAAGCAAAAAAGGATTCTCCTATGAATAAATACATACTAGACACGAGTCTTCCTCCAGTGAGAGAAAGCATCGTCGAAGGTACAGTGATTGCGATCGACAAAGGTGCACTATATATAGATCTCCCACCGTGGGGTACCGGTATCATCTTTGGTCGTGAGTACATGAACGCTCGCGATTTGATCAAAAAGATCAACAT
>CAZAAO010000002.1:35648-36838 GCA_964483435.1 uncultured Candidatus Saccharibacteria bacterium
AAGGATCCTGATTCTTCTGAAAAGGAAAAGATTATCGACCGCTACACTCTTGGCGATGAGCTCATGGGTGAAGTCACAGGTATCGTGGACTTCGGTATCTTCGTCAAGATCGATGAAGGGCTTGAAGGTTTGGTACACATTTCCGAAATCGACTGGGGCCTCGTAGACGATCCTCGCAAATTTGCGAACGTCGGCGACAAGGTCAAGGTCAAGGTAATCGAAATCAAGGATGGCAAGATCTCACTTTCTATGAAAGCTCTCAAGGAAAACCCTTGGGTAGAAGCTGGTAGGAAGTACAAGAAGGACGATGTCGTTTCTGGCGTAGTCATCAAGTTCAACAAGCACGGTGCGCTCGCTTCTATCGAAGAAGGTGTGGCAGGACTCGTGCATGTGTCTGAGTTTGGCAGCGAGGAAAAGCTTCGCGAAAAGCTCGAACTTGGCAAAACTTACAACTTCAAAATCACCCTCTTTGATCCAAAAGATCAAAAGATGGCCCTATCATTTACAGACGGTAAATAGTTTGGTAAATTAAATACAGCATGGTGCTTCATTCACCGCTGTCCTAACAGGGAAAGCCCCGAGTTCGCTTCGCGAACTCGGGGCTTTGTGATATATAACAATTACCTCATCCGGTACAGATCAGATATAATAGATATGAGCAAAACACCTCACCCGCCCTATTGGGCACCCTCTCCTTAACAGGAGAGGGAAGATCAAATTCGATGTTAAGGATAAATAACATACCAAAACTTAAAGTTCGGCGGAGAGAGTTGCGCAAAAGGCAAACACCTGAAGAAAAGGTTTTGTGGTGGCACTTGAAAGATAGGCAGATTGGATACAAATTTAAGCGACAGCAAAGTCTGGGAGGTTATATTGTCGATTTTTATTGCCCTGATAAAAAACTAGCTATTGAGTTAGATGGTAGTGTTCACGACAGCAAAGAATCAAAACAGTACGACAGACTTCGTGATGGCTCATTGTCTCTAGTTGGTTGACAGTTGTAAGAATAAGTAATTTTGAACTAAATAAGGATGTTTTCAAAGTGTTAACCAAAATCAAAAACATTCTCTCTAAGCGCTAAATGCTATCTTCCTTCTCCTGTTAAGGAGAAGGTGGCCACAGGCCGGATGAGGTGACTGTTTTTGCCCGATAGGGCGGGTGAGGGGCCCTCTTTAATTAAACCTATTCAT
>CAZAAO010000003.1:0-34622 GCA_964483435.1 uncultured Candidatus Saccharibacteria bacterium
CAAAAAGTTTTGAACTATCTCTACAAGCATACTCAGCTCGAAGAGACTTTCCATGTGAACCTCGTCGCTCTTGTCGATGGTGTGCCCCAGACGCTTTCTTTGAAAACTATTATCGAAGAATTTTTGAAGCATCGCCAAATCGTAGTGCGTCGCAGGACAGAGTTTGATCTGCGCGAAGCTCTTGCGAGAGAGCATATCCTCCTTGGTCTCAAAAAAGCTTTGGACCATATCGACGAAATCATACGCATTATCAAGAAGTCAAAGGATGTAGATACCGCTCGATTGAACTTGATGAAGGAGTTCAAATTCTCAGAAATCCAAGCAAATGCAATCCTTGAAATGAGACTGCAGAAGCTCGCTGGTCTAGAACGCAAAAAGATCGAGGACGAGCTCGAAGCGGTACAGAATTTGATCAAAGAGCTTCGCGCTATATTGGAAAATCCAAAGAAGATCTGGACACTTATCAAGAAGGAGCTTTCGGATATTTCTGAAAAATATGGCGACGACCGCCGCACCAAGGTAGTCAAAGGTGGTGTCAAAGTACTCTCGGTTGAAGATCTCATTCCTGAGGAGGAAAACACTCTTACTTTGACACAGGGTGGCTATATCAAACGAACAAACCCAGATGAATACAAAAAGCAAAAGCGCGGTGGCGTGGGTGTAGTCGACCTCGATACCAAAGAAGAAGACTTCGTCACTAATTTCCTTACAGCAAGTACGCACTCCGACCTACTCTTCTTTACTGATCGCGGCAAGGCGTATCAGATCAAGATGTATGATATCCCAGAAGGCAAGCGCGCTACTCGCGGCAAATCAATCATGAACTTCCTTTCGCTTTCAGAAGGTGAGCGAGTGACTTCGATTTTGCCAATGCCGAAGGATATAAAAAGTCACAAAGACCTATCTCTTCTTATGGTCACCGAGCAGGGAGTTGGTAAAAAAGTGGCAGCAGCAAGCTTCTTTGACGTAAGAGGAAGCGGTATTATAGCTATCAAGCTTCAGGCAGGAGACAGACTCGTCTCAGTTTCTCAGGTGGAAAAAGGTGACAGCTGTATAATTGTGACTTCCGAAGGGCAGTCAATAAGATTTAAAGAAGGTGATGTCCGCGAAATGGGTCGTACGGCAGGTGGCGTGCGAGTGATGAAGCTCGAAAAAGGCGACCATATCATAGGAGCACATCCAGTATCAAAAGCTTCTGAAAAAGAAGCAGAGTTACTCGTCGTCGGGGCAAACGGCTACGGTAAAAAGACTCCAATTGATGAGTACAAGATCCAAAACCGCGGCGGCTCAGGTATCAAGACCGCGAGCGTCACCGGCAAAACCGGCAAGATCATGTCGTCTGCTGTTGTTACAAGTGCTCAAGAAGAGCTTGTAGCGATGTCTAAAAAGTCTCAAGTGATCAGACTTGAAATTCAAGAAGTGCCAACTCTTGGACGCTCGACTCAGGGTGTTCGCATAATGAAGCTCCGTGAAGGCGACTCTCTCGCATCACTCATTTGTTTTTAGGATTTCTATCATTAGAGTAATCCCTCCTAACCTCCCTTTACGATCCTTTATGTCAACAGGTGGGGGTTTTGCTTTCAAAATATTTGATACAATGAATACATAATGAGTAAGTTTCAGCTTTTCATCCTCATCATTTTTGGTATTTTCCTTGTCGGGGGTGTGATTGTATTTTCAATATACAGAGGCAATAGCACACCGACCGCAAATGTGACCATATGGGGCAGTATTTCTCAAATAGATTTTGAAAATATTCTTTCCGATAACGAACTTACCCAAAACAAGCAGGTACAAATAAAGTATCAATATGTTCCAGAAGAAGACTTTGACGCTAAGTTTGTAGAAGCTCTAGCTGCTGGGCAGGGGCCGGACTTATTTGTGCTTTCATCTGACAAGATAATGAAGCACAGCAACAAGGCATACGTGGTGCCATTTAGCGCTTACACTGAGCGCACTTTCAAAGACTCGTTCATTGAAGGTTCGGAAATATTTACAACTCCGAAGGGCGTGCTTGCACTACCTATAGCTGTAGATCCTCTTGTGATGTATTGGAACAGGAGCATCTTTACCACAGCCAAAGTGACCGTCCCGCCAAAGTATTGGGATGAGTTTTATAATCTGGCAAGTCAGATTTCGCAAAAGGATGGTGCTCTCAATATCAAACGAAGCGCTGTAGCTCTTGGTGAATATTCAAATATCGTTCATGCCAAAGATATCTTTGCTAACCTTGCAATGCAAGCTGGTACACCTATTACCACTTGGGACGGAAATCGGGTAAGGAGTGTGTTTGCTGATGCTTTCAACAAGCCTGTGATCCCGGGTGAATCATCGCTTATCTATTACACAGAGTTTTCAAATCCAGCCAAAGCATCTTATTCGTGGAATCGATCGTTGCCAAACTCTTTCAATTATTTTCTCGGTGGCGACTTGGCGATTTATTTTGGGTTTGCAAGCGAAATTAGGCAAATCCAACTCCGCAATCCAAATCTAAACTTCGACGTGGCTCTGGTACCGACTCCGCGCGAAGGAGGTGTAAACGTATCGTTTGGAAGATTTTATGGACTTGCAATTACCAAAGCTTCCAAAAACCCAAATGCTGCATTTTTGGCAGCTATGCTGCTTACAGACCGTACCCGCTCAGCAAAGATCGCCGAAACCTTGGTACTTCCTCCAGTAAGAAGGGACCTACTAGCCGTAAAACAAGAGAGAGCTTACTCGAGTGTTTTCTTCGACTCCGCTATCCGCTCGCGCGCATGGCTTGATCCAGAGCCTTCACAATCAAATGATGTATTCAAAAACATGATAGAGTCGGTGACGAGTGGTAGAGCGCGAGTGGCCGAAGCGCTCTCACGAGCGTCGAGAGAGTTGGACGCTTTAATGCAATGAATCAACTAGTAACACAGAAAAATTTCATACTTAAAATTGCTATTAGTTTGGCGATGTTCTCTTTGGTTTTCATCACTTTTTTGCCTCAAATGGCCTCGGCTGATATCGTGCCTTGTGGTAACACCAAAGACTCAAGCGGAAGGATCGTCGATGAGTGCTCGTATTACGATCTTATCGTCCTTGTAAACAATCTTATCGAGACAGCGATAAAGTTCTCATTCCCTATAGCTGGTATTATGTTTGCTTGGGCTGGTCTGATACTTATTTTGAATCCGGACAACTCATCCAAAAGAGCAGAAGCAAAATCCATATTCAAAAACGTGCTCATAGGCTTTGCCATCATACTGTCATCTTGGCTTGTAGTTTCGACAATTGCTAATACACTTATCAACAAAGAGGCGACGACCACAAATCAAGGCAAGAGCACCGTCCCTATAGATGAATTTTAAATATGAAAAATAAAACAAAAATATTTGCATCAGTAATCTCAGGTCTTTTTTTGATTGTAAGCATCGCACCTCTTTTCGCAGGTGCGGGTGGTACAAATCCAAACGAGGCTGGAGGCACCGCCCAAAATCCGCCTACCACTTATAGGACGGACATTAAAATATCAAATCCATTCAAAGGAGTTAACAGTTTAGATGACATCATTGGCAAAATAATGGATATTGTATTTCAGATTGGAGGAGTTATTGCTGTGCTCATGATCATGTACGCTGGCTTCACTTATGTGACTTCTGGTGGTGATCCTGGGAAAATCAAAAGTGCTAATAATACTTTGTTTTATACTGTGATTGGAGCCGCGATCCTTTTGGGTTCTTGGGTGCTCGTAAAGGCGATACAGGGTACAATCAATCAGCTTAAATAATGATGAACAATCTCACCGACATAATAAATTATTTCACCTCTCTTGCGCTCAAGGTAGTGCCTCTCCTTGCTGTTATAGCGTTTTTGGTGTTCGCAATTGGGGTGGGGCGCTTTATCAAATCTGCTGGAGACGGCAAGGATATAAAGGATACAAAAAAAATACTGATTTGGGGTGTTATAGGGCTTTTTGTACTCACCTCCATCTGGGGGATAGTTTCTTTCATCAGGGGGGAGCTTGGATTTAGCACTAATGTGGGTATACCACAAATAAGAATAGGCCAATGAAATCGTATAGACACAACATACTACTTGCTTCAGCACTTATTTTATTCCCCGTACTTGCAAGTGCGGCCGGGCTTTCAAATTTTATTGATAAAGTGTATTTCATAATTAAAAATACTCTTATACCCCTCGCTTTTGCACTCTGTCTCCTTTATTTCTTTTGGGGTGTGGCAAAGTACATCAGATCCGCAAGTCCTGGCAACAAAGAAGAGGGTAAACAAGTTATGATATGGGGAATTGTCGGCATATTTGTCGCCTTTTCAATCTGGGGGATAGTGACACTGATACGATCTGAGCTCGGTATTCCCCCTGTAAATAATGTAGGTGTTCAAAATTAGTAAATTTATAAAATAACAAATCATTAGTTTGATATGAAAAAAAGTTTAATCGCATCGATATTAATAAGTTCTTTTTTCCCGGTGTTTGCTTATGCTCAGCTAACCAAAACCAGCACATTTTTTCAGCGAGTATTGGAAATAGTAAAAGGAACCCTGATTCCGCTTGTATTTATTCTAGCGTTACTTTTCTTTTTTTGGGGCGTAGCCAAGTATATATGGTCGGCAAGTCCGGGTAATAAAGAAGAAGCCAAGACTATCATGATCTGGGGGGTGGTGGCTTTGTTTGTAATGTCTTCTGTGTGGGGGCTCGTAAGATTCTTGCAGACGGAATTGAATATTGATCAGACTACGAATGGTCAAATACCAACGATAGGTGGATCAAGCTCTGGATCAGGAGGATCAACGGGGGGCGGTACAGTTCCACTGGGACCATAATTGTGGATTACAGATTGAATAAGTTCATTAAAAATGGTATTGTAATCGGGTAAAGTGTAGGTCGTTTTAAATATTAATTATTAGTTTGATAAAACAATGAAAAAAATAGCATTAATTGGTCTTGGAGCATTTGCACTTCCATTAGTGTCAAGTGCACAACAGCTCACTAGGGTCAAATCTTTGATCTCATCAGTTGGTGATATCATCGAGATGGTGATTCCTTTTGTGTTTGCATTGGCTCTTCTCGGATTCTTCTGGGGATTGGCAAAGTACCTATTAGGTGGTGCAGAAGACAAGGAATCAGCAAAAAACATCATGATATGGGGTATCGTAGTTCTCTTCGTGATGGCTGCAGTATGGGGTCTTGTACGCTTCTTGGGTGAATCAATTGGCATAACACCTGGCGAAGGTCCAGTGGTCAACCCTCAAAACCTTATTCCTGGAGGTAAATTGCCTTAATATTAGTTTTCAAAACCTAAAACCAAATTTATTAATTTGGTTCGGTCAAAGCGAAAGTCCACAAGGACTTTCGCTTTGTTTTTGGTAAAGATATATAATGTCTTATATGACAATAACTTCTCTTTTGGGCAAAATTGCAAATCTGATACTAAATCCTCTTATCGTTTTAGGGTTTGCTGTCGCTACCATTTACTTCTTTTATGCTGTAATTCAGCTCATCCAAAACTCGGATAGCACCAACCTCTCTAAAGCGAGAAACAATGTGATATACGGCATAATTGGACTCGTTGTGATGTTTAGTGTTTATGGCATTCTCCATTTCACTCTCGATACTTTCAATATAAACAATCGTCCAGCCACTATCCAAGGTCCACGCTAAAATAAATATAAAAAAAAGAGAGCCCGAAGGCTCTCTGTGATTTCAAAACGATCAATCATCCTGGTGGGACAAGGCGCAGTGTTACCGTCGCTTTCTCTTTGCAAAGGTATTGGAATGTTTCTTTCTTTCCATCCTTTGCGTAATCCCACTCGTCGACGAAGTCGAGGAACGGGAATGGGCGATCTGTCTTGCCGTTGAATGCCACTTGGCATCCTCGGGCTTCACCCTTACCTTCGGTAAACGTAGCCACCCAGGAAAAAACGTATCTGCCGTATATTCCTGGTTGGTTGATCACCGGCACAGGGTCGCTCCATTTGTTCGGGTCGAGTGATACGAGAGCGTAGATACGCTCTCGTGTGGCGAACTGGCTTTTTGGCCGGTAAAGACCTACCTGGCTAACCAGCTTGCCAAATGAACGAGGATCGACTTCCCACGGAGTGGTGCCGAGAGTCCGGAGAAGATGCTTCCCGTAGCCTCGGTTGCCTTCACGTGTACGGATGTCGTAGCCTAGAGCATTAGCTCTCTCGCTGTGCAGAGACTCCATGATCTGGAGCTCCCCAATGGCGCTAGAGCCTTCCTTGTTGCGCATCGGGAGACCAGTCTTTGGATCGATGTGCTGGTTGCCGGATTCGATCTTGCCGATTCCGTCGAGAATCCGATTGAGAGCGTCATCGCTCTCTGGTACATCTCGATAGTCAAACTTCGAATCCGAGACATCCACCGCGACGAAGGTTTTGTCGGTTGTTCGCGATTTGCCTAGAACAGCAGCTACCACGGGAGAGTCTTCATATTTCTGCCACGCCATAGTTGCTGCTGTAAGTACAAGAAGAAACACTAATATCGACGTGCCCATTGCTGCTACCGGGTGTGGGTCCTTGGTTTTCTTTCCACTCTCATCGCGTGCTCTCAAGGTCTGAAGGAACATGATTCCTCCAATTGCCAGGTTGAGAACGTAAACCTGCTTTGAAATGAGCTGCCATAACCACGGTAACATTTCTTTTATTAGGAGGTTTGCTGCTATGAGGACCCCGATGATGATTACCGGGGTGCCTACGTAACTCCAGGTTTTGCCAAAATCAAACTCCCATCGTTTTTTCTTTTCCAAAACTTTGGCTTGCGTGGAGTTATCTGTGGTGGTGGACGTTAGGGACCCAGTAGAGGTACTCTTTTTTGCATATTGCATTAATGCAATACTTAAAATAAGAGCGACTATACCAACTGCAAGTCCCATTTGGAAGTAAACATTAGTCATTTTTTTTACCTCCGAGGTTTATGTCGATGGCTCCCTCTTGGACTAAATGGGTAATTGACTTTGGAAGAGCCCCGATCGCCGCGATTTTGGCTGCTGCAGGGTTGCTTGCCACATGAAGAGTTGTTTTGTCGATATAAATCTTCTCTCCTTCTGCCTCCAGAATGCGAGCTTTTTTATCTCCTTTAGATCTTGTTACTTTTGCTTTGGTCTCACGTTCTGCGAGGGCTATATCAGCATCACCTTTGCGTTTAGCATCGGCAACAAGCTGTAAGCGCGCCATTATCTCAGGTGCAGCATCAATACTTCTTAGGTTAGCTGCAACAATACGCATCCCCACGGTGTCCTCGAATCCAGGGTTTGAGTCCGTGTTGTCGGTAGTGCTTAACTTGATGATACACTCAACAAAGCCGTTGATGTCACCAGATACCTCAGTAGGTTTGGCTCTAAATTCTTCGTATGACAGCTTGCTAACAAAGTCTCGCACCTTTGCTTCTACTCCCGCTTTTACTACATTCAGCCAGTTGCGAGCTTTAAACAGTGCTTTTTCAGGGTAGAAGACCTCAGTCATTACCTGGATTACCACTGTAACTTCGTAGTTGTCTGCTGTGTCCATTTTTTTGAATACTAGAGGGTACTCGAAGCGAAAGATTATAGAGTTTACAACCTCCCTCCGCGAGACGATTTGATCTTGGACGATTGTCTCCCATTCGAACTTGTATTCGTGGATCTGGAAAACAGGCCATAAACCTACCCAGTACACGCCGGTACCCAGGATAGATCTGTCCTCCTCTGTTTCTCCAGGTGCCAAAGGAACTAGTTGGCGGCCAACTTTCTTATAACCTGATACGGAGTGGATGAAATCGTAATATTTTCCACTCTTTGTGATCACTTTGATCTGCCCTTCGGGGCAAGTACTGAAAAGAATGTCTGACAGCGCGAGTCGAAACAGCGCGAGTGCCAGAAAAACTACCAAAAGCAAAATTGTTGTTATCATAGATCAACTCTGCGCATATTATATCACATTTGATTTTAAAAATCAATATGATATAATATGGATAGATTTTCATTCAGTGTAGCTACTGTCATTTTGTCCGCTAAAGGAAGCTGCTCCCAACTTCGTCGAGCAAAGCTCGACTTCGCTGGGTGCTCATTTTTGCAGCCGCTTTTAGCGGGCAAAAATGGCAGAGGAAAGTCCGAACATCTGCCGGTAATTTACCGGTAAAATAGTGATGGATAACGTCCACCGTTTTGCAGGCGACTGCAGGATAGGGAAAGTGCCACAGAGACAATACAAGCTCGAGATTATATCAAAGGTTAAAGGTGAAAAGTCTTTGGGTGTCAGCAATGGCTTCCAAAGTCGACGTACAGAGATGTACGTTCGTGGCAAACCCCACTTGATGCAAGGCCGTGTCCCGAGAGAAATCGAGGGAAGTGCCGCTATTATCCGACCATTTATGGTTTAGGGTTTGAGTCTTGGAGTAATTCAAGACCTAGATAAATTGCTACATAGAAACAAAATTCGGCTTACTCGAGTGAAAATCTACCCGCACATAGGCAACTATGTCCGAGGTTTAATGCAAAAATCTCCCGCAAGGGAGATTTTTGCATTGGTGCTGGGGGGGAGACTTGGTCACCCATAATTTTCTGCTAAAAATTTGGTCGACCCCGCCTCGCGCCGTCGCGCTCCGGCTTTCAAGTCAGTGCTACGCTTTATTGCATAAAGCTGCACCCCCAGCACAGCTTTCGCTATGCTCAATCTGTGCTGGGGGGGAGACTTGAACTCCCACGGATTACTCCACTAGTTCCTAAGACTAGCGCGGCTACCAATTACGCCACCCCAGCAGTATTGCGATTTTACACTATTAAAAAAATATTTGAAAGTTTTGTGCCTAGGGTGGGAATCGAACCCACACGAGCTAAAAAAGCTCACGACATTTTAAGTGTCGGATGTCTACCAATTTCATCACCTAGGCATCTGGATTTATATTAGCCGATATTGAGAAAAATGGAAGATTGATGTATATTTTTACATGTAAACAGACCGCCCATAGCTCAGTTGGTAGAGCAGTCGCCTCTTAAGCGAACGGTCGTAGGTTCGAATCCTACTGGGCGGACAAAGAAGGTTGACTATTTATGTATTTGTATTATAGTTCGCGAGGATATGTCTCGCAAACGCTTTCTTATTTCTCTTATTGGTCTGTCGTTCCTGCCCAATGAGAAAGCATTAGGTAGTGGTGATGTGGAAGTGTGGCTCAAGATTTACGGAGCCACGACGTATGGACAGTCGGTGACTGTTTATAATAGTGACGGCGTGTCGCAGGTGACTGCCTCTATCACGGGAGCGACTAGGAAACTTGGGGATTACAGTCGCTCGCACCTTGCTCAAGGTGCTGTTGTGCTCTTTCAGCCCTGGGAGCAAAACCCAGAGGTTTTGGTTCCTGTAGATCGGAGGGAAATTCCCGCTGATCTATCAACTACCCACACACTCACCATTGTCGTAAACGACGGTTCTCTTTCCGTCGAGTACAACTAAGCCGTCGAGAAGGCCGCCCGAGCGTATGCGAAGGGCGGCCGTTTCAATACAAGATGAATTTAACATGTGCTAATATGGGCCTATGCCAATAGTCTCTACCATATCCAGGCAAGCATACCGACATGTCCTAAAGCCCTATTTTTTCAATAAAGACCCCGAATACATCCATGAAAAAATGGTCGCTTTTGGGAAGAATCTCGGCTCGCACAAGATAACCAGAAGTCTCGTCAAGGCGGCACTAGCCTATGAACACCCGATATTAGAGCAAAATCTTTGGGGCATTGATTTCAAAAATCCAGTTGGGCTCGCCGCGGGCTTTGATAAAAACGCAGAGCTAAACGCTATCATGGGCTCTGTCGGGTTTGGGTTTGCTACGGTTGGCTCTGTGACTTGTGGGTCTTATGAAGGCAATCCTGCGCCTCGTCTCGTCCGTCTGCCAAAGTCGAAGGGGATATTGGTCAACTATGGTCTCAAAAACCAAGGAGCAAATTTTGTAGCAGAATACTTGTCGCATCGCCACAAGGATATCCCACAAGTGGTATCGATAGGCAAAACAAATAGCATAGATACAGTCGATCGGGACAAGGGAATCGAAGATTATTTTGAGTGCCTCAAAATTTTTGTAGATAAAAATCTAGGCGACATATATGAAATAAATATTTCGTGCCCAAACACTTTTGGCGGCGAACCATTCACAAACAAACAAGACCTGACCGCCCTCTTTGATAAACTTTTTACTTTAAATATCGAAAAACCGGTGTTCGTAAAGATGCCAATCTCGCTTCCTTTTGATGAGCTCAAAGAACTAATCAGTGTTTGTGTCGACTATGGGATCAAAGCGGTAGTACTCGGCAATTTGAGAAAGGATAAAAAAGGAGCTGACATCGAGGATACACTATCTGAAGATGCGCGGGGAGGAATCAGCGGCAAGCCTACCGAAAAGATATCCAACGAGCATATTGCGGCCGCATATCAATACGCTGGTGACAATATAAGAATCATAGGCGTGGGGGGAGTGTTTAGCGCCAAAGATGCGTACCAAAAAATAAAACTCGGTGCTACCATGATCGAGCTTATCACCGGACTTATTTATGAAGGTCCGCAGCTCGTGCGCGAAATCAATCGCGGACTCGTCAAACTCTTGCAAGCTGACGGCTTTGAAAATATCGAAGAAGCAGTCGGTTCTTATTTTAAGTCGTAGACCCCAAGACAGCACTCTTTCGAGTAAACGGGGTTCTTTTCTGCTGAAAAGACCCCTCCTTCTCGCGCCGCCGCGCTCCGAAAGTTACTCTCCAGAGTCTGTCTTTGGGTTAATCAAAAAAAACTATTAGAGAGGCCTAGGGCGGAATCGAACCGCCGTATAAGAGTTTTGCAGACTCTTGCCTTACCACTTGGCGACTAGGCCGTATTTGGATTTTATCCTGTACTTTCCGCTGTGTCTATCTGACTATCATTCAAAAGAGAGTCGATACGCTGGCGGTTTTTCTCTCCCTGATCGAGCGCAAAGTTGATCTGCGGCATGAAGCCAAAAAGATTTTTTTGCATGACGAAAAGTCGGAAGTCGTTTCTTTTCCTGCGAACAAACTCAAGCGCTTGCCCTTCGCGGTCGACAGGAAGCACGGTGAAATAAATATTTGCTCTCCGTCCTCGGTCGAGCATTTCTGCGTTGGTAAATGTGATAAGGCTGTCCTTGTTGCCTTCGCGGTTGAAATACTCTGCTGCGAGGTGCATCAGGAGCTCGGCTGTCTTTTCATCTTTGCGTGATCCGTCGGGCATGTTATTTGTTTTCAAAATTTATAGCATGGATGTAATCGCCAGGTACGATCTCGATTTTGGACTCGATAGTGACTCCAAACTCTTGGCCTTGCTCGACTCGGCCAACTTTTTGCTTTTGACTCTGGATTTCTTTTATCTTGCCTTCTCCAATTTCAGATTCGCGGCGGATGATTTTGACATTGTCGCCTTGGCGCATCTCGCCCTCTTCGACTCGACCTCCGAGGACTTGCTTGTCTTTGTTTGAACTAAATGCCTTGAGGATTTTGGTTTTGCCGGTCACGACTTCGACTCGCTCTTTTGGTGTGGCTAGGGTGAGTCTCTCTGCGACGAAGTCGATAAGCTCATAAATTATATTAAATACTTTGACTTCTGCTTTTTCACGAAGCGCTAGAGCTTTTGCGTTTTTGTCAGAGTCGACATTGAAGGCGACAGTGAGAGCTTTGCTTACGAGCGCGTTTTTGATATCACTTTCGCTTACAAGCCCGATACCTTTGCCTACGATTTTGACACCGATCTTTGGATTAGAAAGTTTGGCAAGTTCACCAAGTACTGCATCGAGTGAGCCTTGAGTGTCGGCTTTGACGATGACAGGGAATTCGGTTTCAGAATCAAAAGCTACAGTATTTTGAGACTCGGCTACTTTTTTGTTAGCAAATTCTTCTGCCTCCTTCTTGCTCTCAAATGTTATAAACTCGCTTCCGACACGAGGCATATCACTCCATCCAACGATTCGGATAGGTGAGGAGAATGAAGCTTTTTCTATTTGTTCAGATTGGAAGTTTTCGATAAGTCGCACTGGTGCATATGCTCCGATTGTGGCGACAAACATACCTTTGTTGATAGATCCGTCTTTGATGATGAGTGTCGCGGAGATGCCTCTCTTCGCATCCATATTGCTCTCGATCACGATGCCGCTGGCTAGTGCATCTTTATCCCCCGTGAGCTCAAGCAAGTCTGCTTGAAGTAGGATCATATCAAGCAGATCGTTTACGCCCTCTCCCGTCTTGGCGGATATTGGTACACAAGGTATGGTGCCCCCCCAACCTTCTACGAACAATTCGTTTTCGGCTAGGCTTTGTTTGGTCTTATCAATGCTTGCGCCGCTCTTGTCGATTTTGGTGATAGCTACAATGAAAGGTACATTTTTGCTTTGGATAGTTTGCAGAGCTTCGAGAGTTTGCGGCTTCACTCCGTCTTCAGCTGAGACGACTAGGACGGCGATGTCCGCCGCCTCGGAGCCATTTTTGCGCACGCTAGTGAAAGCAGCGTGTCCGGGAGTATCCAAAAAGGTGATACCCCGCTCCTTTCCTTCAAATGTGTACTTTGCTTCATATGCAGCGACATGTTGGGTGATGCCGCCGGCTTCTTCGTCGACGACGTGAGTGTTGCGAATATAATCTAGGAGAGTAGATTTGCCATGGTCAATATGACCCATGATGACAACCACGGGCGACCTCGGTATTCGTTTGTTCTCTGTATTTGGCATATGTAGTGTCCGTAGGTCATGACCTATTTAGAAACTTTTGATTTTGTTTTTGCGTTGTTTAGAACGTTTTCTTCTTCATCGCTCAGTTCGAGTTCGCCTTTCCAATTTTCAACTGGTTTAACAAAGACGTTCATCCTTTCCCGCGTGTGAAGTCCTGAAAGTACCACGCCTTTACCTTTCTCGTCTACGAGAGTCATAGAGAAGCTGTTGTTGCCACCAAGTCCTGCACCCTGAAATGGGTTGAAACGAAGAGCCTCCACGCTGCCGACTTTTTCCTTGACTCTTTCATCCAGGTGAAATAGGTACTTGCTCGATTCTTCTTTGTATTTTACGAGGTCTTCAACAATCTTACGCTCAGCCTGAAGGGCTGACTCGATCGACTTGCCGTCGCCACCTTTGACCAATCTTTTGAGTCTGACTATAAGCCAGATCGTTAGGCCTAGGTTTATGAGAACCAGAACGAAGCTCACAACAGTGAAAATGTATCCAAAACTCAATGTATAAAGAAGATTCATACAGGCCACATTGTACCCGTTTTCTTGTTGTTTTGCAAAATTTAAGGTAAAAATAATGCATATGTTTCTAAATCTATTCAAGAGTCCTAAACGGAGGATCTACCTCGATTATGCTGCTGCGACTACGGTCTGTGAGGAGGTTTTGAGCGTGATGAATGAAGCTAGTCAAAAACTCTGGGCCAATGCCTCTTCTTTGCATCAAGAAGGGGAAGTCGCAAAGCAAGCACTCGACGCCGCTCGTATCAAAGTGGCTAGTTTGCTGCACGCCAAGGCAAGCGAGGTGTACTTTACTTCGGGAGGTACAGAAGCACTCAATATCGCGATTGATGCAGTCGTGATGGACGCTAAGAGGACAAACCCAAATCCTCACGTGATCGTATCAATGATCGAGCATCCAGCAGCTCTTGAAAAAGTGAAGTCTCTTATTTCCTACGGAGTCGAGGTTTCTTTCATCGCTCCAAATGAAGAGGGCATCATAAGGCCGGAAACTGTCGAAAGAGAGATCAAAACAAACACAGTACTCGTGGTCGTCATGCATGCAAACAACGAGATCGGCACCATCCAACCCGTACAAAAAATCGCGAAAGTTATAAAAGAGCGCGCAGTTTTTTTGGTCGACGCTTCGCAAAGCGCGCTTTATGAGGACATCTCAATCGAAAGACTTGGTGCCGATATGCTCGTCGTCGACGGGATCAAGATGTACGGACCCCGCGGAGTGGGGGCACTAGTCGTCAAAGACAGAGTTGAGCTTGCTCCGAGCGTCTTTGGTGGAGGACAGGAGAAGGGAATACGACCGGGTACAGAAAATGTAGTGGGTATTGTGGGTCTAGCAAAAGCGCTTGAAATAGCTCATCAAAAAAGAGTAGGGGAAAAAGATAGGCTAATGAAGCTTCGCGACTATTGCATAGAGAGGATCGAAAAAGAAATCAAAGGCTCGAGTCTAAATGGAAGTAGCACGGAAAGACTCGCAAATAATGTAAATTTTTGTTTTCCTGGTAATGATAGCGAGTTTTTGGTAATCAAACTTGATACATTAGGATTTGCAGTATCCGCGGCGAGTGCTTGCAATGCAATCGCTCTTGAAAATTCTTCTTACGTGATCGAAGCCATCGGCAAAAAAGAATGCGCCGGCTCATCGCTTCGCTTCACCTTCGGCCGCGACACTTCTGAGGGCGACATCGACGCTCTCGTCGATACACTCAAGAAAATAATAAAATAAGGACCTCACCCGGCCTATCGGCCACCCTCTCCTTGGCAGGAGAGGGAAGATAGCCTTTCTCTTATGGTATTAAATAATAGTCATTGTTTGCACTATTTTCACATGTAGCGATTAATCGCTACAAAGTGAATTTTAATATTTTAAACTTATAAAAAGTAAAGGGGCGCACGAGTGCGCCCCTTAAGGAATGTCAGATCAAATTCTTTTTTTTAGCCGCAAGGCCGATCAAGCCTGCGGCAATGAGGACCCATGTGGCGGGCTCCGGCGTTTGAGCTGGATTTTGCCACTCGCCTCCACCGGATTGTCCGGTTAGTACCTGGTTGAAGTCCGAGATCTGCCAGCTTTCACCAGTTTCTGTGTTACCTCCCGCCGAGCCCCAATCGGAGAAGGAGATTAAAACCTCCTTCCACCAATTCGATCCCCACTGGACTGGCTCGCCCTCGGCGGTGATGTCGGTGTTATAGTTACCATTCTCCCACATGGTCCTGGCGACGCCTTTGGACCACCACGTTGAAAACCACAGGCTACCCAATGTGCCCCGTACCCATTTCCCCCACGACGACGTGGAGAATGAGTACTGACTCCACGTATTACGCACGACAGAATAGTCCGAGTTGTGGAGTATGGTTCCTTTGAACGAACCCTCCGAGAAATCATAACTCCAGGTTCCGACTTCTAGGATCCATCCGTCCAGGGTGATCTCCCCAGAAACGATCTGGGCGAGATAACTGCCGGAGTACGAATTTTCGTACTCTTCGAAGGTTAGTGGACTGCCCTGCGCCATGAAGACGAGGGCGAAAAACGTCAGAGCGAGAGCTGTAAATGTCCGCATTCTGTGTATATTATAACATAATAACTTGCTATTTGTCAATATACCACTTTTACTCAAAAAACCGGCCTTGTATCTATTTGCCTCGCAAAATTTGAATATGCTATCATTTAGTCAAATGGATCTCGTAGTAGAAAATGGCATTAAAAGTTTTTGCGAGGTAAATTTAAAATAATAGTATTTATAAGACAATGATCGATTTATTATTAGTCGACATGCTCTTTTAAGAGCAATGCCATTTTTCACTACAGGATGGAAGATCTAAACAAACATCAACTTATTCTCCTCACTTTGCTCGTAAGCTTCGTCACATCGATCGCGACGGGTATTATTACGTTTTCTCTGCTGCAGCAGGCGCCAGTCGAGGTGACTCAGACTATCAACCGAGTAGTAGAAAGGACGATTGAAAAGGTCGCGACCGAGGAAGGTAATAAAAGCGGAGGCACAAAGGAGGTGGTGACGACGGTCGTAAGCGAAGAAGACAGAGTGCTTGAAGCAATAGATAAAAACGGCAAATCAATCGTGCGAGTACGCGGTCTCGGAGCAGATGGCAATGAGATAGTCACAGGTCTCGGACTGGTAGTAAGTGATGACGGGCTCATCGTGCTTGATAAGCGAAGTTATCCGGGCGGCTCCGGATATACGATACTTTTTGCGGACGGCAAATCATATTCAATCTCAAAATCCTATTTTGATCCAAATTCACAGTTTGTCTTCGTCAGAATCGGAAAACCTACAGCCGAAAAATACACATTTTACCCAGCAAAGTTTGGTAGTTCATCGGGGCTTAAGCTAGGACAGTCTATCATCGCTATTAGTGGTAAGAGTTCAAACTCTGTATCGATCGGCCGAGTCGCAGAAGTTCAAAAAACAACTACAGGTGATATTTCAAAATTTATAAGCGATATTTCAACAAGTCGACATCTCTCAGGTAGCCCACTTCTAAATCTATCTGGCGAAGTCGTAGGGTTAGAAGCTCCTTTAGCGGAAGGTGATGACAATCTCGCATTTTTCCCAGCGTCGGTCATTCAAAATTCGCTCAAAACTGCCTCAGCTGAGCTCGCTAAGTAGATTTTCAAAATGCACAAAATGTGCTATAATATTGACAAGCTGCTAGCTTTTAGATTTTAAACTTTCAGTATTGAGTTTGAGATTTAATAATTTTAGATATTACCATGCCCCCATTCAATCAATTTACAACCAAAGCAAAAGAAGCCATCCGGAAGGCTCATGAGCTAGTTATTGAGCGTGGTCAAAATCATGTGAACCCTCTTCATCTCCTTACTGCCCTTATTTTGCAAGAGGAGAGCATGGTGGCGTCCATCCTAGACAAACTCGAGGTGGATACAATACTCCTCACCGATTCGCTTCTCGAAGCGATCGAGACTGGTACGATGAGTAGTACTGTCTCTCAGTCGTACCAGATATACCTCACACCGGAGATGGTTCACGTGATCGAAAACTCTTCCAAGGTTGCCACTGCAATGAATGACGAGTTTGTATCGACCGAGCATCTTTTTGTCTCGTGTCTTGAGGTGCCAAGCGCTGCGAGGGACCTATTGAGCAAATTCAAAATCGACAAAGAGCGAGTTTTCCAAGTAGTAAACGAGATCAAGCAAGGTCGCGTGCCGGAGAAAAAAGGTGAGGCCAAAAACAAAGCCATCATCAAATACACGCGCTCTCTCACTAAGCTTGCCAAGGACAACAAGCTCGACCCAGTTATCGGACGTGACGAAGAAATTTCGCGTATCATCCAGATACTTTCTCGCCGTACTAAGAACAATCCTATCCTGATCGGTGAAGCCGGTGTCGGCAAGACTGCTATTGCGGAGGGTCTAGCTATGCGGATTGCTTCCGGTAATGTGCCAGAGTCTTTGAGAGACAAGGAGTTGGTATCGCTCGACCTCGGGTTACTTATTGCCGGTACAAAATACCGTGGCGAGTTTGAGGAGAGACTCAAAAATATAATAAAAGAAATCGAAAAGTCGGACGGAAAAATTATACTCTTTATCGATGAGATACACACGATCGTTGGCGCAGGCTCAGCCGAAGGCTCACTCGATGCGTCAAATATGCTCAAGCCGCCACTTGCCAGAGGCGAGCTTCGAGCGATTGGCGCCACCACTCTCAAAGAATACCAAAAGCACATCGAGAAAGACCCAGCTCTAACTCGACGTTTTCAACCTGTATATGTAAATGAGCCTTCGGTAGAAGATGCGATCACGATCCTTCGTGGATTAAAAGAAAAGTACGAGCTCTACCACGGCGTCCACATCACGGATGATGCGCTCAAGTCGGCGGTCAATCTTTCTTCTCGCTATATCACGGATCGTTTTTTGCCAGACAAGGCGGTGGATCTCATAGACGAAGCTGCTTCTCATCTCAAGATCTCTCTTGAAAACATGCCTCCAATACTTCAGGAGACAAATTCAAAAGTAGTAAAGCTCGAGATCGAGCGTGAGGCTCTCAAAAAGGAATCCGGCAAGGTCAAAGCGAAAAATCGATTGAAAGAAATCGAGCAGCAGATCGCTGACCTCAAGGAGAAGACTTCCGAAATCGACCTAAAATGGAAAAACGAGAAAGAGACTGTTACTGATATCAAAAACTTAAAGAAGCAACTCGAAGAAGCTAGACTCGAAGCTGAAAAGGCTGAGGCGCTTGTTGACCTTGGGCTTGCAGCAGAAATCCGCTACGGTCGAATCCCATCTCTTGAAAAAGAGCTCGATCAAAAAGTGAAGAGACTCAAAAAACTTCAAGGTTCGAGACAGATCCTTCGCGAAGAAATCACCGAAAATGATATTGCCGAGATAGTGGCAAAGTGGACTGGTATCCCGGTCTCTCGCATGCTCGAAGAGGAAGCAGAAAAGCTCGGTCGCATGGAAGAAGACTTGAAAAAGAGGATTATTGGTCAGGACGAAGCGGTGCAAAAAATATCAGACACTATCAAGCGCTCTCGCGCTGGCATTGGTGACCCAAACAAACCAATTGGCTCGTTTATATTCCTAGGTCCAACGGGCGTGGGTAAAACTGAGCTTACGAAGGCACTTGCCGAATTTATGTTTAACGATGAGAAAGCTCTAATCCGCGTAGATATGTCTGAGTTTATGGAGAAACATGCAGTCTCCAAGCTCATCGGTGCGCCTCCTGGCTATGTAGGCTTTGACGAAGGAGGTGGGCTCGTAGATCAGGTGAGACATCGCCCATACTCAATAGTGCTTTTCGACGAGATAGAAAAGGCTCACCCAGAAGTATTCAACGTGCTTTTGCAGGTGCTTGATAATGGTCGCCTTACCGACTCCAAGGGCAGGACTGTCAACTTCAAAAACACTATCATCATCATGACTTCAAACATCGGAGCTCAGTACATCGACAAGATGGAAAAGATGGGCTTCTCCGAACGTGCAGAGGGTAGCAACAATTCGTACAACGACATCAAAGGCAAAGTACTCGAAGCGCTCAAGGATTACTTCCGACCAGAATTCCTCAACCGTATCGACGATATTGTCCTCTTCGATATCCTTTCAAAAGAAGCAGTGCGAAATATTGTCGAGATCCAGGTCAACCTCGTACGCGAGCGACTTATGGACAAGGAGATCGAGCTTCATCTCTCGGAAGCTGCGCTCGACTACCTCGCCAAAGAAGGCTATGACCCTCAATACGGTGCTCGACCATTGAAGCGTCTTATCCAAAACAAGATTCTCAATCCCGTCGCCTCTATGATCATCTCAAAAGGTATCATGCGTGGTGGGGCCGTGAACGTTGACCTCAAGACTAATCCGGAGACCAAACTCCCTGAGCTTACTTTTGAAGTGAAGAAGGGTAGAAAGGGCGCAATCATCGAAGCAAGCGTGCTCAACGCTCCTGTTGAGCAGTAGGGGGATGTAGAGAAGAAGGATTCAGGAAAATATAGAAGTAAATACAGAAAAGAAGTATTGTTAAATAGAAAAACCGCCGAGGCTTGTGCCTCGGCAGTTTTGATTTTAATATTAATGGGTATGAAAAATAAAGGCTTTACTCTTATAGAACTTCTAGTGGTGATAGCAATAATTGGAATCCTATCTAGCATTGTCTTGGCATCGCTAAATATCGCTAGGAAAAAAGGCAAAATGGCGAAAGCGAGAGTGGAGCTCCATGATCTTCGTACTGCGATGTATAATTTGGCAAACGACACCGGCAGGATTTCGAACGGATGTACTCTTGGAGTGATCGATTCTCCTGAAACTACTCTTGATAGCGCATGGGCAGGCTTACTAGCAGCGCCTACTACAGGGGCAGACCCGACTTATAGCCCAAACCCCGGAAATTGTGGCTGGACTGCCTCCTCGATAAGTCAGTGGAATGGACCTTATACTACAAATGTAATGGACCCTTGGGGTAGGGCTTATGTATTTGACCCAGATTATTTTATTGGATCTCCTCCAGTCGCAACTCAGGTCTTGTTGTCTCGTGGGCCGGACGGGGTGATCAACACTGCTGGAGCAGATGATGTGGTACTCAAGCTTTCTCCAGAATAAAACTCAAATAAAAAAACCGCCGAGGCTTGTGCCTCGGCGGTTTTGATTTAAGGTCAAAAACTCAGAAACTCAGAAAGACGAGCCCAATTTGTAGGACTCCTCTACTCCGAAGTTTCCGAACTTGCGAATAATCGCACAGGCCGGGCCACTAAAATCCGGTAGGGAGTACCCACCGAGGTTGTACATTTCTCCCTTCCCATCTTTTTTCACGGCGGAGCAGATGATCTGGGGGTGACTTTTTAGATTGATCTTAATCAAGAAGATCATATCGTCAATTTCGAAGATTACCTCCTGACGCGTGCCGTCTTTGTAATTTTTTATTCTCGGATCAATTTTCAGGTTGAGTCCCTTACTCACGATGTCGAGAATCAGATGTCGCGTGATGGAGGTAATGTAAGGACCATCCACCACAAGCAAACCGGTGCTAAAATGCGGCAAGTACGCAAATTTTGTGCTCATAAGCTTCTGCGCACACATTACAGTGATTATCTGCAAAGTTCAAGAATAGATGAAAAAGCCCTTTAGAGGGCTATTTCACCTGTTCACGACTCGTTACTCACTCTACAGTCAATTTTGTAATCAAAAAAGTCCGCATAAATATGCAGACTTTTTTGAACAAAATTGGTGCGCCGAGAGGGAATTTCGATCCTTACAGGATCAGTACCACAAGGGCACTTCTTGTTTTCTAATTCATTTCATTCATAAGAAAACAAAGTCGTACACCTTTCGCATCGTACTCGCTGCGCTCCGTGCGATATACTCAAAGTTTTCTCATCCCTCACGCAAGCAAAGCAGTTTGCTTGCTCCTGCGCACAAAATAAAACACCAGCAGAAGCTGGGTTTTATTTTGTGCGCAGGGAGGGATTCGGTCACGGATAAATTTTTTGCTCGGCAAAAAATTTTCCTCGACCCCGCCTCGCACCCGGACTTTGCTAAGTCCGGACTACGCTTCGCTTCGTGCGCTCCGGCTTTCGAATCCCTCTGTTGTGCGTATGCACAAAAACAAAACCAGGTATAAGAACCTGGTTTTGTTTTGCGCTGTGCGCAGGGAGGGATTCGAACCCCCGAAGGCCTATGGCCGACAGATTTACAGTCTGTTGTAATTGACCGCTCTACCACCTGCGCGTTTGCTTATACAATTTAGCATATTTTTAGCTTCAAACAAGCCACAAAAAAGCCGCTTAAGTTTGCACTTAAGCGACTCTATGGTCCGAGAGGGGATGAGTTTTTCCTACCTTTCTCAATATTGAAATAATTTTTATTTCGTATTACTGATCAGGTCAATGTGCCGAGGTTTTCTCACGGGTTTTTCCCCCGAGTTGCTCTAGCAGGCATTCCGCCTTTGCGGCCGATGGAAAGTCGGCCATACGTGGCTCATTAGACTAGAGTACTTTGCACAATAGAAAACCCATCCTCCCATCTCGTGCCCTTGTTCAGGGTCTTTGAAGTACATCAAAAGACTCGGGCTATTCGCTCCTATCTTTTGTCTGCTTCCGTTGCATCTACTACTGCACAATCCGACGCAACATACTCTTCGCTAATAATAGCATGTAAATTAAAAAATGTAAATACTAGTCCGTCCTTGATGGATTTTCGAGAATCATGTTTATGCGTTCCTTTACTTTTCCAAAAGCTATATCAACTTGCTCTTCGTTGTATTGCTCCTCATTCATGTGTGCTCTTTTGAATTCCTCGACATTTATTTTCCCAGTGTCCAAAAATTCCTGCATCATTTCTGCTTTATAATCGTCGAAGAGCTTATCTGATTCTATTTCACTGTAGTTTTCTGGCGCTGGATTTAGATGGTATGCAGCGGCGAATTTCTCAGTCGATTGGTCCTGTCTTTTTCGGTATTCATCGAGTTTTTTCTCCAACGCTTCTCGAATTATTTCGTGAAAATTTTCTTCTCTTATCTGCAAGCCATTATCAAGCTGGTCCAATGTATTGAGAGGTATCGATTCTATTGGCTCGCTACTTTGAGGTCTTTCAAAAAATCCAAACATATCTTTTGTTTATTTCTAATACCCAAATATTAGCATCTACTTACCTTTTTGGTACGTAAGAGTGTAGATAGTTAAAAAGCTCAAAAACTAGCCCTCTTTTATGAATTCGGGTAGTATGGTTCTAGAATGGACATTTCAGGTGTTATCGAAAATAACAAAGGGGCGACTGTCGCCCTGTTTCTAATAGTAGTCATTTGTGTGTCGATGTTGCTATCGACCATTTCAAATCGTCCACCAAATAACAATACGAGAAGGCAGAATAATACCGATGAAGTTTGATACTTCTTCAAACCCCAACGCGGGCTTCGAGTGCGAAGCCCGCTATTTCATTATCGTTTCGGTCCATTTATAAATATTTCCTGCCCCCATAAGGACGACGCAATACTCTAATGTGGGATCAAGTTTTTTCATTTCACCCATGAGCTCCTCTGGAGTTTCAACGGCAGTACTTGGTACAAATTTGCTCACGGCTTTGCTCAACTTTTCGTTTGTGATTTCTGGATCATATTGTTCTCTGACGCACAATATCGGAGCAATAAAACATCTGTCAGCAATTTGAAGTGCTTCTACGAAACCTTCAAAAAGTGCTTTGGTCCTGCTTTGTTGGTGGGGCTCAAATACGCATATTATTTTTCGCTCGGGGTATTCCTGTCTCAGTGCGAGGAGTGAAGATTTGATTTCGGTAGGATGATGAGCGTAGTCATCGAAGTAAATACAGTTTTGTTTGTTACCTTTATACTCCAATCTTCTCCATGTGCCCTTGAAGGTTTCCAAGTGATGAGAGATTTCTCCATCATGAATCAAACTTACTGCTTGGATACCTGCTCGAGCATTCGCCTGATTGTGCTTTCCGGGAGTTAGTAGTTTTGGAACGGCATTTATATTTTCATAATCGTATATCGGAGATTTTATACCGGCGCTTTTTAACCATTCCTTTGTCTCGGTATTTGTGATAATTGCTCCGTGTGGAGGAACGCGACTCGCAAGTTCAAAAAACGCACCTTTTATATCATCAAGGTCTTTGTAATAATCCAGATGATCTTCTTCTATGTTTGTTATTACAAGAAAGGTGGGGTGAAGGTTTAAAAAGGAGCGACGATATTCGCATGCTTCTACTACCAAATATTCACTATTTCCAGCAATGAAGTTTGATTGTTTGTCAGCAAGTTTGGAGCCGACTATTACAGTGGGTGCCATTTGGAGCTCTAGCATCAAATGAGCGATCATGGCTGTGGTCGTGGTCTTGCCATGCGTACCAGATATGGCAATCGTCGTCTTGTCTCTTGAGATTAGCCCAAGTGCTTCTGGGTAAGATAAACAGGGAATGCCTAAAGTTTTTGCGTGGAGTAGCTCTTCATTCTCTTCGTTCACTGCTATTGTGTAGATCACAAGTTGGGTATTAGGAGGGATATTTTCTTTACTATGAGAAATAAAAATATGAGCCCCGTTGCGCGAGAGGTCGCTTGCGATTTGAGATTCACTCATATCCGAGCCTGACACTGTTTTGGCTTCAAGTAAAAACATTTTTGCTAATGCTGAAATGCCGATACCTCCGACACCGATAAAATGAACGTGTTTTATTGATCCTAAATTCATATTATTTGATACCTATTAGATTCACTTCCTCTTCTAAATCAATATTAAATTTTGATCTGACAGCGTGTTTAATCTCCGTGAGTGCGGTAAAGAGGTCATTTATTGTGGCGCCCTCGGGGTTAGTAAGTACAAGCGCGTTTTTGGAATAAACCATGATTCTGCCAATACTCTTACCTTTAAATCCACACTGGTCAATGAGAAATCCTGCTCCAATTTTGAACGTATCTTCGTAAGGAAATATGGGCGCGGTGGGGTAGTTGCTCTTGATCTCCTTGGCAGTTTGCTCGTTTATAATGGGATTTTTAAAAAATGATCCGCAGTTTGGTATTTGCTCTGGGTTGGGAAGCTTCTTTTGTCGGATAGAGATGATCGCGTCTCTCACTTGAGATATCGTTACTCCTGAGTCTGCGTCTTTAAAGTACTCCACAACGTCCTTATAGCTTGATACATTTGGTCTTCTGTTAGGCCAAAGTTTGAAAATAACGTGCGTTATCAAATATCGACCAGGGTTTGATTTAAAAATACTGGATCGGTAACCAAAATCACACTCGGCAGGACTAAGTGTTACAAATGCATGCAGTTGCGTATCGTAGGCGTGCACTTCTTCAATAGAGTCTTTGACCTCGACACCGTATGCTCCGATATTTTGCACGGGCGAAGCGCCCACCGTGCCAGGGATGTAAGAGAGGTTTTCAAGACCTTGAAAGTTTTTTTCACAACAAAATTTGACCAGATCGTCCCATACCTCTCCTGCTCCTGCTTTTATCAAGATCTCTTGATTTGTTGTACTTGATATTTCAATACCGGGTATTTCGATTTTCACGATACTCGTATTCTCGAGGTTGTTCCCGAATATTGTGTTACTACCTCCTCCTAATACGAATAATTTGTTATTGAATGAATCTATTTTGGAAAGAGCTGGCTCTATCTGAGAAGGATGAGTTATGCATACCATGCTATGAGCAGTAGAGCCGATTTTCATTGTACTTAGATTTTTTGTATCCACAGGACAAATCATAAGCTTTAATATATCATATATGATATGAACAGCCAGCAAAAAATAGGACAACTTATCAAATCCATCCGTGAAAGGAAATCTCTTACTCAAAGTGAATTTGCAAAAAGGCTAAAGACTTCTCAAAGCGCTATTGCCCGGATGGAAGCTGGTAGGCAAAACTTTTCTACACAGGAACTCGAGAGGATCAGCAGGGCCTTAGAAAACAAAATCATATCCATTGATCAAAGCATCGACTTTAAAATCGAAGGAGGTCATAAACTAAAAGGCGAAATATCCACAAATCCTTCCAAAAACGGCGCTTTAGGTCTGCTTTGTGCATCTCTACTTAACAAGTCCAAAACTATTCTCCACGGTATACCCCGTATTGAGGAGGTTTTTAGGTTGATAGAAATATTTCAAAGTATTGGAGTGACGGTGGTGTGGAAAGAGAGTCAAACTATCGAGATCAATCCTCCAACTAATTTCAATTTGAAAAACTTGGATCAAAAATCAGCTGCAAAAATACGCTCAGTGCTCATGATGATAGGACCCTTGATTCACAGAGAAAAGGAGTTTTCTATCCCACATGCGGGCGGTTGCAAAATGGGCAATCGTACTATCGAGGCACATAGACATGGGCTTGAGATGCTAGGAGTTAAGATCAAAACTCTAGATTCGGAGTATAAAATATCCGTAAAAAAATTGAGACCGGCAAATATTGTGATGTATGAAATGAGTGATACCGCGTCAGAAAATTTGATCATGGCGGCAAGTCTAATACCTGGTAAGACTGTCATTGAATTTGCTCCACCGAACTACCAAGTCCAAGAGATTTGTTTCTTTCTGGAAAAATGTGGAGTCAAAATCGAAGGTATCGGCACCCATGTTTTGACTGTACACGGTGTGCCCGAAATAAACAAAGTCGTCGAGTACACAAACAGTGAAGACCCGATAGAATCTATGATGCTTATCTCGGCCGCTCTAGTCACCAATTCGGAGCTTATAATCAAAAGATGCCCTATAGATTTTTTGAAGCTAGAACTTTTAAAACTTTCGAAGATGGGACTCAAGATCAAATTGACAGAAGAGTATTATTCTCTAAATCAACGCACCAAACTTGTCGATATTAAGATACTCCCTTCGCACTTGAAAGCTCCCAAAGACAAAATCCATCCTCTGCCATATCCGGGTATAAATACTGACAACTTACCGTTCTTCGTGCCTATCGCTACGATCGCAAGTGGTAGGACTCTGATCCACGATTGGATGTGGGAAAATAGGGCAATATACTTTACAGAGCTCAATAAGCTAGGAGCAGATATTGCACTTGCTGATCCTCATCGCGTTTTTATAAATGGGCCAAGTAAGCTCGTGGCCGCGCAGATCGTCTGCCCTCCAGCACTCCGTCCGGCGATGATAATATTTATAGCGATGCTCGGCGCAAAGGGAACATCGATACTTAGAAACGTGTACTCGATTTATCGAGGTTATGAGGAAATCGCAGAGCGGCTTAATAAGATCGGAGCTAAAATAGAAGTAATTAGAAATTAAATGGATCTTAAAAACAAAAAAGTTTTACTAATGGGGCTTGGAATACTGGGGGGAGGTGTAGCCACTGCGCGTTTTTTGCATCGCAGAGGTGCGATACTTACTATCACAGATATGAAGGACGAAGTGCATCTGAAGCCTTCTCTAGAGGCGCTTAAAGATTTGCCGAATATCAGGTATGTGATTGGTCACCATGACGAAGAGGACTTTTTGCAGAGTGATATCATTGTCGTAAATCCTGACGTACCTCTCTCGAGCCCTTTTCTTCAAAAATCGATTCAAGCAGGCAAGCAAATTGAAAACGAGCTTTCACTTTTTTATAAATTTTGTCCAACAGAAAAAATAGTAGCTATCACAGGCACGCGTGGAAAGACCACCACCACAAATTGGACTTACCATTTTATTAAATCCGCTTTCCCAAATACTCTCATCGGTGGCAATTCTCCTGATAATCCATTTCTAAAAATCGTTGAGGAGTGTGAACCAGACTTTAATGTGGTGGTGGAAGTGCCTTCGTTTCAACTAGAGCTTGTCTCGGGTATGAAAATGCGTGCTCCAAAGGTGGCGATCATTACAAACCTATATCAAGACCATCTCAATCGTCACGGTACGATGGAAGGATATGCCAAAGCAAAAGCAAATATATTTGCTAACCAAACAGAAGAGGACTATTTGATATTAGATAAAGATAATGAATGGACAGAATATTTCCTTGGCTTAAAACCCCGAACCAAAGTATTGATGATTGAAGATAATGAGATTTGGTCCAAGGATGAACTTGCTCGTTTTGCTTTGGAGTGGGGAGAACATAATGTAAAAAATCTTCTATTTGCATCTCTTGCTGCTAACGCTCTTGGAGTGACCCCAGAGTCGATTAAAGAAAATGTAAAATCACTTCCTTCTATTAAATTTAGGCAGGAGAAAGTGTACGAAAGTGATAATCTCACAATTTGGAACGACACAGCTGCGACCTCGCCCGAAGCTACTATTGCGGCTGTGGCCCGCTTTGCGCCTTTGAACACCATACTCATCACAGGTGGTACAGACCGCAATCTCGAATATTCAAATTGGGGACGGATAATCGATCAGAATTTGCCGCAAGAAAAGGTCCTGTTTTTATCTGGTAGTGCTACTGAGAAGATGAAGCAAGTCCTTAGCTGGGAAAAATATCAAGAGTTTGATACTTTAGAGGAGTGTGTAGACCGTGCGTTAAATTTGGCAGGCGAGTTCGGGTGCAGAAATATCTTGTTTTCGCCCTCAGCCAAAAGCTTTGAAAAATTTAAAAACGAGTTTGATCGTGGTGAGAAGTTTAACGCATTAATAAAACAAAAATTAACTAATTAATATGTATTGCTTTTTCAACGGTCAGATCGTCTTGCAGAGCGATGCCAAAGTGTCTATCGCGGACATTGGGCTCTTGCGCGGCTTTGGGCTATACGAAGGGATACCAGTCTTCAGAGGTGAGCCTTTCAGATTTGCTGACCACTGGCAGAGATTTACAGACGGCGCCCATACGCTAGGCATGAATATTCCTATTACTGAGGAGAAAGCAGAGAAGGTCATAAAGGAGCTTGTAGAAAAAAACGGGTTCAATGATCGAGCCAATGTAAGGATGATACTTACCGGAGGTCCGATAGTTGGAGGTATTGAATACAATTTTGAGACGCCAACTTTTTATATTATTTGTGAAAAGTTTGAGCCAATAAGCGAGGCAAATTATAAAGAGGGAGGCAAGCTCGTCACTTACGACTTCAAACGCGATCTTCCAGAATTTAAAACTACAAACTATATCCGTGCTGTGATGCTTCAGCAGTTTAGGAAGGAAGAAGGTGCAATTGAAATACTTTTTACAAAGGATGGAGAAGTCTTTGAATGCTCCACGAGCAATATCTTCCTCATAAAGGATGGGAAGATCATCACTCCAGCAGAAGAAATACTCAAAGGTATCACCCGCAAGGCGGTGCTTGAGATAGGAAGCGAGAGCTACGAGGTGGAGGAGAGGCGAGTGTATGCGAGCGAAATAGCTACTGCGGATGAGATTTTCATCACATCGTCGTTCAAAGATATAGTACCTATCGTAAAAGTCGATGATCGCGTGGTGGGGGACTCCCGACCGGGTATAGTCACGATGGACTTGTTTGACAAATATAAAAAAATAATTGGTGTATAATGGGGGCACGGATTGACCCCCTACGGAGTGGTAGGGTGCGGTCTCCGGGCCGGGCTCCGTGAAATATACCTCCATTTCACGCCCCGGCTTACTTATTGCCATTTTCCGAGGATATGGTATCCTGTCTAGGCTAATAAATTAAAGAAATATGTCCCAAGATCAGCTTATAGCAATAACAAATAAAAAGACCGGAGCGGTCTATTTCACGCGCAAAAATAAGCGCAAAGTAGAGCGCAAAATTGAGCTTAAGAAATACGATAAAGTTTTGCGTAAGAGAGTAGTCTTTACAGAAGCGAAACTCCCTCTTAAGAGAGCTAAGAAATAAGCCTCACCTAATCAGTTTAAACAAAAAATTCGCCAAATAGGCGATTTTTTGTGCTTACTGCGGGTCCACCCCGACTCGAACGGGGAACCTCGGTTTTGGAGACCGATGTTTTACCATTGAAACTATAGACCCAACGTCGGTAGTATAGCAGAATTTTACCTTCTCAAAAACTCGTTTATTTTTTGAATCGCAATATCGGCGGTTGATTCAATGTCCGCAGCATCTCCTATGTTGAGCCAGATAATACTCTTGTCTCGCTTCCACCACGTCATCTGTCTTTTGACGAAATGCCAGATTTCGTTTTGGAGTATTTCTATCATTTCTGTTCTGTCTATTTTCTTTTGAAGTAGATCTGCGAGAGCGCCGTATTCGAGTCCGAGCTCGCGCATCCGTTTGAAAGTGAGTCCTTGCTTGTGGAGCTCCTCTGCCTCTTTTATCATACCCTGCTTAATACGCTTTTCGAGGCGGGTCTTGATGCGATCTTTGAGTCGCTCTTCATCGAGGAAGTAACTCACCCCCACTTCGCTCTGCTCAGCCCCTTCAGAAAGAAGTGTGTTCAAGGTGTTATTCTTTTTACCCCCTCTCCTTAGGGGAGGGGGTAGGGGGAGGGGCTTCTTCATTGGTGCAATACCAATTTTTAGCACGTCGTATTTTTCCAATTCATCTCTTGAAATCTTTGCTTTCCGGTTTCGGTTTTTTAAATTGAAGCTTGCTATCTCGATAGCTCGAATCAGCCGATGAGGATTTTTGGCATCGATATTTGCTGCTCGATCTGGATCGAGCCTCTGGAGCATTTCAAATAATTGTTCGGTACTTTTCTTTTGGAGTTTTTTCCTGAGCTCGGGATTTGGGGGGACTTCTGATATCGCCACTTCTCGAAGAAGCGTACTTATATAAAATCCTGTCCCTCCGCAGATGATAGGTAGCTTGTCCGCCGAAAAGGAGGACTTGTCCGCCGAAGAGGAGGGTTTGACTCGACTAACGATATCTTCGATCGCTTTGTCAGCGAGCTTTACAAAGTGAGAAGCAGAAAAAGTTTTTTTTGGGCTAGCCACATCAAGTAGGTGATGCTTCACTCCTTTCATCTCACTCTTTCGTATTTTGCCTGTACCAAGATTGAGTCCTCTGTACACCTGCCTCGAGTCTGCAGAAATAATCTCAGCACCGTCTATACCCAACTTTTTAGCCACGCCTCCGCGTAGTAGAAGAGCCAAAGATACGGCAAGATCGCTCTTGCCGCTTGATGTTGGTCCAAGTATTACTACGACTTTGGTCTTATTCATTTTCTCTCACAAATACAAATCGTGGACCTTTGTATCCGATCTCTGGTTTGTCTACTGTATCCAAAAACATGGCAAGGGGGCGCACCCAAGTCTTGCCCTCACCATACAGAGCCTTGTATACCACATGAGGTTCAAGAGTCTCTGAGTGGAGTGCCACATCTAAGACGCGGTATTCGTTGCCTTTGAAGTGACGATAAATACCTTTTTTGATTGTAGTTTCCATATTGTGCCGGAGGAGAGACTTGAACTCTCACGGGTTGCCCCGCACGATTTTGAGTCGTGTGCGTCTACCATTCCGCCACTCCGGCATCGTCCCTCAAGTAGGGTGGCTTACAAAAATATACCTCAAATATCCCCCAAAATCAAAAAACTTGGTCTAGGGCTTAGCTTATTTGACAAAAATAAATAAAAGTTATACAAATATCCTGGAGAAAATTCCATGATAACAGAAGAAGACGTGCTAGATCTCTTGCCTCCGGGCGAGATACCCACAGATTTCACGGTATACGTGGCGGGTAACAACAACGAATCTGCGCTCAATCAGCTGAAGAAACGGATTGATGTGCTCAACAGAAAAAAAACCTGGATTATCTACAAGGATCGGGGAATTACAGAGATCCCAAAAGGAATCTCTCTAATTATTCCCATCCTGGGATGCAAGAACGACGCTGCCGTCGAAATCAGAAAGCGAGCAAAAGATGCGGGTATTGTGATATCAAGACCACATGCCGCATCAAGTGCAAAACGAATTCTCGAGAGTATCAGTCTCAAAATGTTCCCGGCTGAGCCTGAGGTCCCAGCTGTGGAAGATGTGGCAGATGTATCGCAAGTTGCGCTTGAGAACGTGACTCCTTCAGTACCACTGGAGCAGTATGTTGTGCGCGACACTCCGGAGAAGACACTTCCGGAGGTTTCCCCAGCTGTTGTAGAGCCTGTTCTTTCTACGGATAGCTCCGAGTCTGTTGACTTAAAGGTATTCGACCGAGTACTGAGCTCGATGGGGGACCTCGAAACTCAACTCCAACTTGTTAGCCGTGAAATTTCGACACTCCGTGCGGCAAACGCAAAGTTGAAGCTCGATAAGTCAGCTCTGGAGCTCGAGATACAGACCTCGAAGACGCAGCTTGCGATAAGCGAGAAGGAAACAGAGCGTCTCACGGTAGAAAACCACAGTCTCTCAGAAGAGAATAAGCGTCTGCGTCAGGAACTTCACTCAGCTCAGCAGATTATGGACGTCGTGAGGAAGGCGATGCAGCCAAAATAGGGTATGTAAGGGTCGTGGGAACACCATGGCCCTTTATTTTTGTAAATATTGACAAATTGTGGATTTAATATACATTGTTCTGAGAACTGCTACTTTAAAAGGAGATTCAAATGAGCGAACAGGAAGATATCTATGTTGCTGCTCGCGACTCGTTAAATTTGCCCGGTCCAATGAATAGTTGGACCTTCAGGCAAATGCTCGCGGCGCTTGAAAAGGCTGCTCGCGATAACGGCGGTTACCCTGACGACTTTCATCTATCGGTCAGGAACTTTTCCCGCAAACATCTTGGTTTGAAGGGACAACGCTTCAAAGATGTGAAGGCTTGGATCAGAATGAAAAAGGTCATGTCCTTCTCTGAAGTGAAGTTTGTGCTGAACGCATTGCAGAAGTATCTGGCGAAAAAAACACCAGAGCCAACCAGATCAGATTTACATGATTCTGAAATGGTAGTGGGTCTGATTCAGTACACAATCACTCAAATCATGGCACTTGCTCAGCTTGTAAAAAAGGCTGGTGTAAGGCCGGAGCAGGTTGCAAAGGAAGATAGCGACCGCGTCGCTGTGCATATCAAATCAATATGCGACGCTTATGGTATTCCAGTGAAGATAGACATTTCTCATCAAGGGAGACCGTTGAGTCGCGAAGAATTCAACTCGATATCAAAGGGGGATGAAGTCATATGAAGGTGACGGCAGTGTTGCTCACAAGAGAGTTGAGCGTTGGCCTTTATCGGGACCCTGTAAAAGGTCTCGAAGAGCTTATGCGCAACTCTGCTCGAGCGTGCATGAAAAATCCCAAAGAATGGGATCCGAAGGCGGTTAAAATACGGGTTGGATTTGAGAGGCATCCCGTTGCCTCTGGTGCCCACTCTCTTGTCTGGCTAGACCATGGCAAGGGGATGCTCCCAGATGACCTTGACAGATTTTTCAACTATCTCGGTACCCCTATCGATAAAATTCGAAGGGATGCTAAGGGATCAATCGGTGATTCTCAAAAAGGCATCGGTCGTCTCGGAGCACTTTCTTTGAACAAGAAGTGTCGGGAAGGCGATGTTGCGAGCCAGATTGAGAACGGCTTCTACGTGTTTACGAGAACTGCGGAGAAGGGTCCAATAATAATGGTATCTTTTATTCCCGCAGACATTGAGCGCGATGGAGGTGTCAAATTTGACAGGCTGGTAGATCCGACTGACCGTATTCTCGGTACTCACTTGAAGGATATCCAAGGGTCGTTCACGGCCATAGTGATACCTCATCCAGTGTTGAACAATCATTCAGAAATTGTGAACGCGCTCAAAGCTGTCCTTCCTACGGAGAGCGACAAAGCGTTTGACGTTCAAGTTTCTGGAAAGGTTGTTTCAGTCCCCACTCCAAAAAGTGATATCAACATCACTTGGGGTGACGGTCAGTACCGCGCACGCATCGGAAAAGTCTCGAACAGCGAGGGTGGCATCTGGCTCTGTGACAGCACGACATCCTTGAGAGTCGCTTACATTCCTGCCTTAGGTAAAAGGTTAGGTATACCAGATCCTTTGTGGTTTCCGGAGCTTGAGGGGTATATTTATGGGCCGGATCTTCTGGCTCAGCAGAATACTTCTCGAGAAACCCTGATCGCGGGGTATCTCGGTACACCAAAAGCTCAAGGACTCCGAAATTTTCTTCATCTTGAGGTTGCGCCAGCAGCGGCAAAACTTTTTGATGGAACAGAAATCACGGGGAGTGCTATGGACGCTCTCAAGTACATCGCTGATCTCTGCAACGAGAGGTTTGGGCCAGTGGATGATGAAAATGATGGTCCAGATGTACCGACTCAAGTCACGTCTCCAGGAAAAAGGAAAGCGTCTGAGGGTGGTGGAGGTGGTGGTCAGAAGCGTGAAAAGCGCTATATGACAGTACGGATTGGTAAGGAGGTATTCCGTTTGTACTACGGTAACCAACTTCACCACGATGTTTTCGCACAGCCGGCCGTCTACGACGACCGCGTCCTTGAAGTCAATGTTCGTGGTCGATACAGAGCTCTGCCTGAAGAGTCCAGGGCGAAAGTCGAGCACTGTCTGATGCAAGTTTTAATGGCAGCGGGCACTGCTATCGAGCCGCTAGATCCAGGAGCCGCAATGCGTCATGCGAATGCCGCACGCGCAGCTCTCAAAAAAAGAAGTAATTAAAAACGCCCCGGGGTAACCCGGGGCTCAATTTTTTATCCGCTAGATTCCTTTCTGTACAATCTCCCAAGCTCTCAAATATTTTGTCATGGAAGAGTGTTTATCACGAAGACTCTCGATCTGCGCGTTCAAGGTTTTGAGAGCTTCGCCACGTTCGTTGTTGAGCTTTGTCAGATTCTCAAGTTGAGGGTTGAAACTTGACCGGTCGGCCTGTCGCTTTAAATTCTTTAGCTCGGCTTCGTCCTTGCCAATCTGGTCAAGTAGCTCCTCTTGTTTTCCGTTTAACTCATCAGCCTGTTCGGAAACAGTCTCGATCTCAGCCTTTATTGATTCGACATCGGGAGGTTGAATTGAGCTGTTCCGCACAGTCTGAAGCTCTTGGTAAGCTGCGTCGGCTTGTTCCGCAGCGATATCGCAGATGAGTTTGACGTCAGCCACTAATATATCTAGCTGCGTGGAAATTTGTTCGTGGGGTGCCTCGTTTCGGATAGTCTCCATTACTCTTAGGAGAGATTCCACAAGCATTCTCACACTGTAAGAGGTGGTGCACGCATCTGAGAGCGTAGGATCAAGCAAGATCCTGAGCGTCTCACATACGTATGTGACAGGATCACGGTTTGTAGTTTTCATTTTACACTCTGATACAACTATATTATGTTTGACAAGAAAGTCAAGTTGACAATATAAAAAAACAGTGTAGACTCGGCAAAGAATTGTAAGTTGAAAGGGAAACGTGAAAGAAAAAATCGGCGCGAAGATACTTGAGTTTTTGGCTCAGTATGCACCCCTTTCAAAAGCTCAAGTGGCGACACTAGGCGGAAGGGGGGTTGAGTCGAAGGTCTGGCGTGAGAAAAAGATACCCTCGAACCACGGATGGATCATCGAGAGAAGCAAAAGTAAATCGGGGACGATCATTGATATGGGTTACCGCTTTGTAAACCAGTTGAAAGGGTTTCCGGTCATCTTGGATGGTTTGTCTCCTCAGTCAAACTCACTCGATAGCTTCCATTTCGACGTTTCAGGCACCTTATCTAACGACAGATCAGCGGAACTAGCTTTGATACTCCCATACATCCTTCGGAGTCAAGGAAAGTGCCTGGCTATAACAGTAGCAGACGGCAGACGCAATCCGATTCTTGACCATTGGCGTGAATACTCTTATAGAGCTCGTCGCGTGATCGGTCCAGATTGGAAAAAGTTTTTAGACCAGATCGTCGCAGATCAGCGTGCTCTTCTGCCAATGAGAAGCGGTGGTTTTATAAAGCCGTTTGATATTCTCAAAGCGGCAAAAAGGGAACTCGGCTTTCTCCTAGACCTTACTAAGGTCTTGAGTTCGGTGGATCAAGGCGTGTCTTTTGATCGTATAGAGAGATATGCCTATGTAAGTCGCTATGCGGGCAGTCCTTTCCGGATGCGGACTTACATTTTCCATCTTGCAAATATTCAATCCACAGTGCGAGATCTTGTAGACCTGTGGGTAAGAAGTAAACTACTCTCAAACA
>CAZAAO010000004.1:0-32410 GCA_964483435.1 uncultured Candidatus Saccharibacteria bacterium
CGGCAACGTCGGCATCGGGACGACGGGGCCTTTGCACCCTCTTGAGGTGGCAGGCGCATTTGGCACAGGCACCGAAGGTATTGCTATTTACAACACATCGGCAAAAGGTGGCGGCAATACTAGTTCTTTATTGTTTAAGGCAGTCAATGGTTTTTCATCAGGTGCCACTTTAGGTTATGTTCAAACAATAAATACTCACAGTACTGGTGACGCGTTGGATAGTGCCTTAACTTTTGGAACCGCAAAAGGTGCTGTTGCCGCCACGGAAAAAATGAGAATAGATATGAACGGCAACGTCGGTATAAGCACTACTACTCCTCAGTATCTATTGAACTTAGTAAATGCGAATACTCCACAGTTGTCTCTTGGCGTCGGGGCCGGAATAGCACAATGGACATTCCGCAACGCAGGTGGCAACTTCTACTTGTCGACAACAACAGTTGCAGGTACAGCAACTACATCAATTGCCGCTCTTGAAATCTCTAATTCTGGATTTGGTACTACTACAGTCCGCGGTCTCAACATCTCAGGTCAGGCAACTTCCACATCAAATGTTGGCTTCAATATCACGACTGGCTGTTATGCAGTGAACGGCACTTGTGTCGGAGGCGGGTCGGGTACTGGCGCTTCGACCACTCTCCTCGGTGACTTCAATACATTTACAAATACAAACAACTTCACCACCAAGCTCGCAGTAGGATCTTCTACTCCATGGGGCATGTTCTCAGTAAATGCTAACGGTCTGGCAGCAGGTACTCCTCAATTCGTAGTCGGATCTTCAACAAAGACCAACTTCATTATCGATAACGGTGGAAGAATCGGTATTGCTACTACTTCAACCTCAAACGCTTCTTGGAACATCCAAGGTGCTGCAGGTCTCGACATTATGCGCATCGCTTCTTCGACGGGCTTCCCAGTACTCACGATCAGCGAGTGGGGCGGATTTGTACAAAAAGTCTCATCTTCGACAGCTTTGAGCATCCAGATGGCGAGCGGCACACCTGTCTTTGAAGTCGACACTACTCAGAGCAACACAAACGCAGGCCTCGATATCACTGCGGCAACTGGACAGACTTCAAACCTTTTGAACTTCTACTCATCGGCAGGTACGTTCCTCTCGGGCTACACGGCTTCTGGCGGTTTGTTTATGAACATCTCGAGCACGACTGCGATCAACGTATACAACGGCGGTGGTACAGCAGCGTTCGTGGTCAACTCTGCATCACAGAGTGTTGGTATCGGTACATCAACTCTCACATACAACCTGAACGTGAGCGGCTCACAGACCACAAGCTACATCGCTCGCATCAACAATGCAGATACTGCAAACACAGCTGACGGCCTCCTCATCACACTCGGTGTCGCAAACGCTTCTCGTGGCACAGGCAACTACTTCATCGGCTTCGCCGATGGCTCCCAGACAGTAGCTGGTAAGATCCAAGGTGGCGCTTCCGCTGTCGCTTACACCACGACCGCTGCCGACATTGCTGAATTCTTCCGTGTAGGCAACCTTGAAGACAAGCCTGTCCCAGGTGAGATCGTGATGCTTGATACTACTCGCGAGCGCACGGTGTCGAGGGCTGATGCAAGCTCACTTCAGGATGGTGAGCCTCTCGGAATAGTTTCCACAAACCCAGGATTTATTGGTAACGCTCCAATATGTCTTGTAGGTGACGAAAAGTGTGATACGGAATACCAAAAATACAACGTACTAGTAGCACTCGCTGGTCAGGTGCCACTCAAAGTTACTGACGAAAATGGCGTTATCGTACCAGGTGACTACCTTACTCTCTCAAGTACGACTCCTGGCACGGCAGTGAAGATGACTGATGGTGGCTACATTGTGGGTGTCGCTCTCACAAGAGCTTCGACAACAATAGTCATGAATACCGGCACGACGACGTCTACCACAACTCAGAAATTTGTGATCGCAAACGTGAAGAGTGGTTGGAGGGAACCAACGAGCACGTTGGCAGCGTCAAGTACAGATAATATAATTCCTAAGAGGTTTGCTGTTCTCTTCGACTTCTTCAAGAAGATTGGTCTTGAGGTGGGTCAAAACTTCATCAAGATTGCAAACCTTGTGACAGAAAAGATTGTGGCAAATAGGGTAGAGACCAAAGAGCTTTGTATCGACGAAGTTTGTGTAAACAAAGATCAATTGCAGGCGCTTATATTGCAATCAAATGTTCAGGTGAATAGTGGCAATGCGGGCTCTCTTCCAAATGCAACAAGTACGGATCCTAACGCTACAAATGGTCAGGCGACTACAACTCCGGCAGTAGGCACGGGTACTACCACTCCAGTGACGACCGATACTTCTACAACGACTCCGTCAACTTCGACCTCTACGCCAGTAGTCGACTCTGGTACGCAAAGCACAAGCTCGTCCACTCCTTCCGCTTCTCCGGCCGATACAGTGTCAAATACAGATTCAACATCGACCTCAACTTCACCGGTATCTGACGCGGGCAACAACGGACCAACGATATAGATAAAATAAAATGAATAAAAATATTATTAAAAAAATATTATACCTAACTATATTTGCGGCGATTATTTTGTTTGTGGGGGGTGATCTGTTAAGGACCAAATCAGCTGATGCTGCGTGGTACTCCGGCACATGGGGCTATCGCAAACAAATTTCGATCAATAAAAATAAGGTCGCAGGAGGTTCCAACCTTTCGAACTTTACAATGCTATTTTCTGTAACTGACCCTGATCTAAAATCGACTGGCAATGGGGGTAGGGTGGGCAAGACAGACGGAACCGATATTCTGTTTACTTCCTCAGATGGCACTACCAAACTCAATCATGAGATCGAATATTATTCGCCAACAACCGGTCAACTCGTGGCTTGGGTCCAAGTACCTACCGTGAGTGCTTCTCTTGACACTCAGCTCTTTGTCTACTATGGCAATGCGGCAGCGTCTGATCAGCAGGCGGTAACTTCGACATGGGAGAGCAATTACAAAGCAGTGTGGCACCTGAATCAGACTGCGACTTCGACAAGCAAGTACATTCTTGATTCCACGAGCAATGCAAACAACGCCTCTTCTACTGGTACGAGTTATCCAGTGCCATTTGGTTCTGGGCAAATAGGTGGTGCACAGGATTTTGATGGTACTGATGATTATCTTAATGCTGATGATGCTGCTTCTCTCGATCTTTCGAGTAGCTATACTGTAAGTGCTTGGGTAAACGCAGATGCTTTGATGGGAGGTAGTACCTCACAATGGAACTCAATTTTATCAAAAGGAGATTCTACCGAAGCTTCGGGAGGTGACTATAATTATTTGCTAGGTTATAACGGTTTGGCTGGGTTTGGTACCGTAGTTAGATGGTTGTTCGTACTTGAAAATAGTGCGGGAACAAACTGCAACTTGGTGGGTGATACCGCCGGAGCTACTTCTAGTTGGTACAACGTCACCGGGGTGTTTGATGATGCTGGGGATACGATGTATTTGTATGTAAACGGTCAACTCCAAAACTCGACCGCATGTGCACTTACGGTAAATACCAACAACCGACCTGTTCGCATTGGGGACGATGAACACACTGCCGGTATACCTTGGGACGGTCGAATCGATGAAGTTAGAATTTACAATACTGCTAAGACTGCCGGTATGGTGGCGACAGAGTATAACAACCAGTATTCTCCAAATACATTTTATTCATATGGAACTGCAGAAAATGTCGCTAGAAGTACTACTGGCAATAGTCTAAGTAGCACTCTACGTCTGGGTCCGAGTTGGTATAACTCATCTTGGCTTTATCGCAAGCCGATATCGATAAGCAAGAGCAGACTTGCGGCCACTTCTACTCCTTATCTAAATTTTCCAGTTTTAATTTCAACTACCAATGTTGAATTAAAATCGACTGGCAATGGAGGGAGAGTGGGTAAAAGTGATGGTACCGATATCGTGTTTGTTGATTCGAGTGGTAGCAAGTTGAGTCACGAAATCGAAAAGTATGATGCGACTACTGGGCAACTTGTCGCTTGGGTAAAGATATCATCTCTCCCCACGACCGAGGATACTACTATATATATGTACTATGGCAATGCAGCGGCAACTGACCAGCAAGACACGACAAATGTATGGACAGGCCAGACTTATAGAGCGGTATACCATATGAACGGCACTACGGACGTAAAGAACGCAAGGAATCTAACGACAGACGGTACTGTCGTAAGTAATGGAATTATCGGCAACGGATACTTATTTAATGGCACTTCACAAGAAGCATATGGCAGCAATTTTGATGCCGACAATGATACTAATCTTACTCTAAGTATTTGGATCACTCCGCAAAATTTGTGGGACTCAGCAGAAAATGCAAGCCGTATTTTCGACATTATTTCAGGCGGGGATTCAAACGGATGTAAGCTTTCTTACGACGACTCTGTGGATGGAGGACTTGAGTTTAAATGTACGTTGCCGAGCGTTGGTCTCTCTGGCGCGACATATACAACTACTTTTGCTTCTGGAACTCCAGTGTACATAGTGGGGACTTTTGATGATACAAACAATTTGCAAAAATTGTATGTAAACGGAGTGAATGTGGGCACCAACGGTACTTTTACTCAGTCCATACTTTATAATTCGGGCGTAACAATGTATGCCGACATTGCGGCACGTATCACGGGTCTTGACCACTTCTCTGACATGGTCGCAGATGAAGCTAGAGTTATCGGAAATGTTTTGTCAGCAGAGTGGATTCAAACCGAATACAATAATCAATCTAGTCCGCAAACCTTCGCAATACTTGGCGATACCCAGTCCTACTCGGGTGCAGCGTCTTGGTACAGTCCTCTATGGGTTTATAGAAAAAAGATTACAATTGATCGATCAAAGATTACTTCGACATCTGGTCCTCTGAACAATTTCCCTGTGGTCATCACTGTAACTGATCCAGATCTGAGGTATACAGGTTCCTCAGGGTTTATGGGCAAATCTGATGCGACTGACTTAGTAGTTACGTGGGGGGATGGAGTGACCAAACTTGATCATGAAATCGAAAGTTACAACTCATCGACCGGAGAGATCGTTTTGTGGGTGGAGGTGCCGATATTGTCTTCTGGATCCGATACACCACTCTATATATATTTTGGTAACTCGGGGGCGGCAGATCAGCAAAATGTAAACGGTGTATGGGACTCCAACTACAAACTCGTCTGGCATCTACCAAACGGCTCGTCTCTAAGTGCCAACGACTCTACTTCAAACGCAAATAACGGCACAGTGAGCTCGGCGACTGCTACGGGAGGAAAGGTTGGAGGTGGAGCAAACTTCTCTGGATCTAGCCAAGAGATAACTCGATCTAATAATTCGTCTCTAGGAGTCGGGGCGGGGGATAGTACAATCAGCGCGTGGATATATATAAATTCTTATGCGTCAGCTGCAGCAGTATATGACAAGGGAGCAAGTGGTACGCGTGACTATTCATTCTTCGTGACGAGCGAAACGAGTGGACATATTGCCTACGGTAACTCCGGAGATTCTTCGTGGACTGGTACAGGTTTTACTACGGGGATGTGGCACTACCTTACCGTGACGCAGACAGGAGGTACTGCTACGGTATATTTGGATGGAGTACAAAACTTTACAAAAGCGGTGATCGTTGCTGCAAATACTACCGCCTCGCTATCGCTCGGCGGCAACCCATCTACTGGTGGTAGCTACTGGAACGGAAAGATTGATGAGTTTAGAATATCAGGCACAATAAGATCGACAGATTGGATGACGACCGAATACAACAACCAATACAATCCAAGTTCTTTTTATAGTTACGGAGGGCTCGAGAGGTATGGGTCAAATTCGAGATCCTCGACCTCTGGTGCATCGACTCCGGCGATCAAAATAAGAGGTGGAGTGAAGTTTAGATAAAATGAAATTCAAAATCCAAAATTTAAAATTCAAAAAAGGACGAACAGCCGCGCTTTGCCTAGCTCTTTTTTCCTCTCTGCTCTTCTTCCTCCTCTTCACTCACACAGCTTCCGCTGCCACCATCTCCCGCCCACCAACTAACCTAGGATTAATAACCTACTGGAGTTTGGATGAAGGATCAGGAACATTCGCAACGGATTCTTCGGGCTCTCAAAATAATGGTGTGGTATCTTCGGGCACTACTTGGACCAATGGTAGGAGAGGAAAGGGTGTAGACTTTACCACACCTGCCTCCTATCCAAACATTGCTGCCCCCAGCTCTAGTAGTCTAAACTTTGGCACAGGAAGCTTCTCAATATCGATGTGGGGTAAATACCGCGACTTCACTTACCCGAAGGCTTGGTTTATGATCAAAAAATCTAATCAGTGTTATGCGGCTGGAAATCCGGGTTGGGATATAGGACACTCTTATAATTCAGACGGGCTTAATATTTGTTACACCGATGGTACTAATTTGGTTCAAAACTACAGCTTATCTTTTGATACTGGATACAAACCCTCCGATCTCACCAACAAATGGGCGATGGTGACAATCGTATTTGATAAAAGTGCCAATCGAGTCAAGGCCTATGTCAATGGAGTAAAACAAACAAATGAATACGATATTTCTACTGTAACAGGCTCAGTAAATAATTCTGCCAATTTAACAATTGGTACTATGTATGGTTGGCAATCGGACGGAGTAGTTGATGATGTACGCATCTACAACCGCGCGTTGTCGGCGAGTGAGGTGTCTGCGATGTATAAGTCAGGGCAGGTGACGCGAAAGACCGTTTCGAACTCGGGCCTCGTCGGCTATTGGGCGATGAACGAAGCGACCGGCACTGTCGCGATGGATAGTAGTGGGAACAGTAATTATGGCACCCTTTCGGGAACTACGCTTCCAAGTTGGACAAATGGTAAAAAAGGCAAAGGACTGAGTTTCGATGGATTAACCTCGACTATCAGTCTAAGTAATTCTAGCTCTTTAAGCAGTCTTACTTCTTCGTTTACGATAAGTCACTGGGTGAAAACTACTTCCTCTGCTTATCAAATGTATACTGTCGGAAACGCAGGGGGGCCGGATGGATATAGGTTTGGTTTGGGAAGCGGGCTGATCATGTTTTTAATAGGAGACGGATCTTATACCGAAAACACTTGTGGAAGCGCGACCGCGAATGACGGGTCTTGGCATATGATAACTGGCGTTTTTAGCAGGTCGGGGACACTTCAATTTACCTGCTATTTAGACGGAGTTTTTGTTGCTAACGTTAGCTTACCTTCGGCTTACGCAAGTATGCAAACGAATGCTCCTGGTATCGGTAAGCCACCTTGTTGTACTGCATTTAGTGGTTCACTTGATGACGTCCGTGTTTATAATCGTGCTCTATCAGCGACAGAAGTGGCAAATCTCTACAAACAAAACGAAACAAAAATAAATTCATCTCAGAACGACAAACTTACAAACGGGCTAGTGGGTCTCTGGTCCTTCAATGGTACAGATATATCTGGCACGACCGCGTATGACCGAAGTACAAACGCCAACAATGGGACGATATACGGCGCGACAAAGGTGGCAGGAAAAGTAGGACAGGGATTATATTTTGACGGGAGCTCATACGTAGAAGCAGCACACACTGCAAGTATGGATGTGACAGCTCTTACAATAGCGATGTGGATCAAGACCCCAACTTCGCTATGTGGAGGCGTGACTTGTTATCGTGCGTTGCTCAGCAAACAAGGTGCGGACCGTGATTACAATTTATATACCTACTCATCCGATGGTACAAATATTACTCATATGCACATGTCCTCTGCTCGTTTTGGGGTAACAATGCCGGCGCTCACTACCGCGTATAAGCCGGGTGAGTGGCATCATGTGGTGTTCACAGTAGATGCGAGTGGCAACTACGTACACTATTCTGACGGGGTAAGCTTTGCGTCGGGTGCAATTACCGCGGGAGCAAATGCGAACAGTAACTATCCTATCTGGATCGGTCGTGCAGATAACTATTACAACGACATCATCGACGAAGCCCGCGTATATAACCGTGCTTTGTCTGCAAGTGAAATAAAACAACTTTATAACATGGGCAAATAGGTCGGATATGTCACGTAAGACTCATAAGTCTAATAGGTCAAATGGGACAGATAGGACTAATAAGTCGAATAGGACTGATGGTACGGATAAGACCCAGGCGACACATAAGACTTATAAAAATTAGGGAAAAAAATGAAAAAGTTAATTTGGATAATAATTTTGATGGCGATTGGTGTGGTAGGTTATTTATCGCTATCCAACTGGTCGGATAAGACAGATAAGGCTAATAAGTCGAATTGGACTGATTGGTCCTATTGGTCAAATAAATTGAGCGGTGCGAATTCGAACAATATTTCTTCAGAAGAAATAAACCAAATGCTAATTGAGCAAAACCAACCGAAAAATTATTCTGATCCGGAGCTTTTGTTTTCGTTTAATTATCCTCCCGAATACAACCTTTCGGTCGTGGACGAGGGAGAGGCAAAGACACTCTTGATCCAAAAGGAAGGCAAAGGTATGCAGCTCTACGTCGCTCCTTACTCAGGTGCGGAGGTGACGACCTCGCTCGTAAAAAAGGAAATAAAAGACGTGTCACTAAAAAATCTTACTGATATAAATATGCCCCGTGGCGGTAGAGCCGCAACATTTTTTTATAAAGATGCCTCTCTTGGGGACGTGTGGAATGTTTGGTTTTCGCGAGAGAAGCATATCTACCAACTCACTGCGGAAGCAAATCACGAAACTGCGATCAAAATGTTTGTAGAAACGTTTGAGATTAGTAACTAACTTTATTGACCGGCGGGTGGATAGATAGGACTCATAAGACCAATAAGACCAATAGGACTGATAGGTCGCATAAGACCAATGGGACGAATAAGGCGAATACGACAAATAAGACGGATAGGTCGGATATGACTAATAAGACGAATAGGACCGACAAGACTTGTAGCGCATAGGTTGAATGGGTCGCATAAGACTCATAAGACCCATCTGACCCATTAGACTTATCCGAATTATTAGATGATTGGAACTGTTTTGACTCATTTGACCTATACGTCCCATTCGACTTATTCGACCCATTGATTTTGCAAATGGAAATAATAAATTAAAATTAAAAAATGACCGATCTCATCGCCAAGCACGGCGGGTATCGCAACCTCAAATCCTTCCAGAGCGCAGAAATAGTCTTCGACCTAACTTTTGAATTTTGTAAAAAGTTTGTGAAGTCATTTAAAATGCGAGAACAGATGGAGGGCGCCGCGCGCGGAGGCAAACAAAATATTATTGAGGGTAGCGCGAACGCAGGCACTTCCAAACAAACCGAGTTGAGGCTTTTAAATGTAGCGAGAGGGAGCCAGGAAGAACTCAAAGGCGATCTTGAAGATTTTTTGCGAGTCAATGGTTTTTCGATTTGGTCAAAAGATGACCCTAGAATTTTGGAGATTAGAAATTTGGCTCATAAGTTGGATAGGTCGTATGAGACCTATAAGTCCTATCTTGAAGAACCAGAGTCGGGAGCAAATGCTCTGCTTTGTTTGGTGAACCAAACCAATTTTTTGCTCGATAAGCTGATCTGTAGTTTGGAAAGTGAGTTTAAGAGAGAAGGGGATTTTGCTGATCGCAAAAGACAGATCACCAAGGAGAGAATAGTCGGCGACGATAGTGCCGAATACGAGAAGATTTTGAAGGATGCCGGATTTAAACGATTGGTCGATGGGCGAGTGGTACCGATTGATAGTGAGGAAAAATAAGATGGATAGGTCTCATGGGTCTAAATAAGACGGATAGGACGAAAAAGTCGAATTAGAACTAATAAGACGGATAGGACGAATAGGACTGATAAGACGGATAGGACCTATTAGTCCCATCCGATCACTAAGTCTCGAAAGACTAACAAACCTATTAGCCCCATCCGACTCAAATGACCCGTGAGTCCCATAGGACCTATTCGACTCATAAGACTCATTTACCCCATCCGACCCATAAGACTCATTTGACTTATGTGTCCTATCCGACCTATTTGGTTTCCACTAAAATATTTTGAAGTTGCGCTAATTGGACTATAATAAGTATATGAACGAAATTAGATTTAATTCTCCAAGTGCGCCGGTGGAAGCCGCACCTCAAAGTCCTTCAGAGCCAAAAGCAGAATCTCCAGTCAAAGAAAGTTTGGTAAGAGAGCATCCGAAGAGAAAAATTTTATCACCAATGATAAAAAAAGTATTTAAGATTATCGCCTTAGTCGTGGTCGTCGGCGTGCTTGTCGCGGTGCTTGTACCGATTTTTAAAACAACCATTGCTCCAAAAATATTTGGTAGTGCAAAAAAGCAGTACGCGGCAGTATTTTTGACCAATGGCCAGGTTTACTTTGGGCAGATGCGTAGCACTTCGAAGTCTGAAATAATACTTGAAAACGTTTATTATCTTCAGGCCAACCAAAACGGAACAGCCGCTAGTAATCAGACTCTGGGCTCAGCATTTCAATTGGTAAAGCTGGGTAATGAATTGCATGGCCCAACAGACGAACTCTACATCAATCCAAACCAGGTGGTATTTTATGAATTCCTCAGGGATGACAGCAAGGTGGTCGAGTCAATAACCAAACAATAGCCTTATATTTTAAGGCGCTTTCCCCATTTTTGACGTGATAAATGCGCGTTTTGGAGTTATAATTGGAACATTAAAAGTTTACTAGTATTTATCATGGAACAGCAAGTATCGACAAGCGTAAATTACAAATTTGGAAGCACTTATGGCAAGCTTTTGGCAGCACTAGTGCTTTTAGCTCCTATTATATTTTTCCCTAGCCAGGTCCTCACACTCTATTCGGTAAAGGTGTCCTTTTTGGCGCTTGCGGCAGTCCTCGTCATGGGTGTGCTTTTGGCTCATGTGCTCACTAAAGGTACATTTTCACTCGTGAAAGAAAAGTATCTCATCCCGCTCGCTATTTTCCCTATAGTGGCGCTTGTTTCCTCGTTTGTATCGGGGCTTGTGCCAAACTCGATCGCTGGTCTAGCGTTTGATCTGGGCACTTCGGGCTCGCTTTTGATGCTCGTCATACTATTTTTCCTCGCAGCGTTTTCGGTAAGTGGAGAAGGTCCTAAAGTGAGAGACAGTATCTGGGCTCTCACAGCTTCATCAGCTGTAGCAGCGCTCTATGTGATCATCCGCGCACTTCTTGGTGGGGTACTTCCAGACGCTGTCGCAAGTAGATTGCCAAACTTCCTGGTCGGAGGCTCTATTGATACCGCAATCCTACTTTCAGTGGGTATGATCGCAGCTCTTGCTCTGGTCAACAATTTTGCACTTGGCAAAAAAATAAAAATCGGCCTCTACGTATTTTTGGCTGTATCGCTTTTGTTCGTCGGTGCTGTTGGTTTTTTGCCAATACTCATCATGCTCGGACTCTTTTCACTCTTTTACTTTGTTTATACCTACTCTTGGTCGACCGCAGACCGTTCTCCGGTATCAAAGAGAGCCTCTTTTGAATCGCTCATAGTCCTTGTGATTGTCGTGGTATTCATCCTCTCGCAAGGCGCGCTTTCTCAGTCACTCTCACAAGTATTCAAACTCAACACTATCGAGGTAAGGCCAAACACAGAAGCTACACTTTCACTCGTCGGCAAAGCTTACAAGCAAAATCCTGTCCTTGGTGTCGGTCCAAATAATTTTGGTACTCTTTGGAACGAATTTAAGCCAATTGAAATCAACACTACTCAGTTTTGGCTTACTACCTTCAACTTTGGATCAGGCTTCGTACCGACTCTCTTTGCAACTACGGGTGGACTCGGCTCTTTGGCCCTTCTCGCTTTCATGATCCTATTTGCTGTTTCTGGATTTAGGACGATATTCAAACAAAATGATAATCCAAACATTCAATTCGCGACTTCGACATCTTTCCTCATCGCGCTATTTTTGTGGATTGCGATGGTTGTGTATGTGCCAAGCTTGGCGCTTGTAGCTCTCGCATTTATTTTCTCAGGTATCTATACTTCGCTTTTGGTTCACTATGGCAAGAGTACATTTGGGATGAATATTTTCTCTTCTCCAAAATCAAGTTTCCTTGCAGTATTTTGTGTAGTTGTGCTTCTCGTCGCTTCTATCGCGGGCGGCTACTTCGTCTGGGAAAGATTTGTCGCTTCTCTACTTTACAATCAGGCTTCTGCATCACTCTCTAAAGGTGATGTTGCAGCGGGAAAAGCTAATCTTACGAAGGCTTTGTCTCTTGTACCGACGGACGCATACTGGAGAGCTTACGCGGAGATCTCTTTCAATGAGCTTGGTCAGCAGCTTGCGAAGACTCCAGACGCTAACAAGATGACAGAAGCTGACAAGGCAGTGGTGCAGACAAGTATTGCTCAGGCCGTCACATCAGCTCGCAATGCTATCGCTTGGAATAATTCTGACTTTGAAAACTGGTTCACTTTGGGTCGAGTTTATGAGATCTTGGCGGCAAATGGTATTGAAGGAGCACTCGAAAACTCTCGCAGCGCTTATGTAGAAGCTCTAAAACGAGCTCCGACAAATCCTGCAATACTTCTCGCTGAAGCTAGACTTGAAATGCTCGCAAACAAGGAGCAAGAAGCGCGTGCAAAAATAAGCAAGGCGATAGAGCTCAAAAACAACTACACGGATGCGTATTACACTCTTGCCCAGCTTGAAGCTGCTACTAACAATACAAAGGGTGCGATCGACGCTGTCGCTGCTGCATCGTTCGTCGATCCTACAAACACCGGACTTCTCTTCCAGCTCGGAGTCATGAAGTACAATGCACGTGACTTTGCTGGCGCTCGCGACGCTCTAGGTAGAGCAATACAGCTCGTACCAGACTACGCAAACGCTCGATACTTCCTAGCTCTTTCCCTCGAAAAGCTTGGAGACAAAGAAGGTACACTTCGTGAGCTAAGAGAAATCCAAAAGACAAACCCTGAGAACAAAGAAGTGGCACAAATGATTCAAAACGTAGAGGCAAATCGTCCTGCAGTACCTCAGCCTGCCGCTACAAATATCGAAAAGAAAACTACAGCTCCAATAAAGGAGACAAGATAAGAAAAAATGGTCAGCAGGATTATCCGAATCGTCAACAAGGAGATAAGCGGCTTGCATGAGGCCGCTTATCTTTTGGCGTTTTTTGCTATTCTTTCGCAACTTCTCGCACTTGTGAGAGACAAGCTGCTTGCTAATGCGTTTGGTGCGGGCAATGTGCTTGATATTTATTACGCCGCCTTTCGACTACCGGACTTGCTTTATGTTTGTGTCGTGTCTATCGTCTCGGCTACGGTCATCATGCCTTTTCTCATTGAAAAGTTTGAGGTGGGGGAAAGTGAGGGCAAAAATTTTGCCAATCAAGTATTTAGCTTTTTCTTTTTGATGCTCGTCATAAGTTCCCTCTTGTGCTTTGCCTTCGCACCTTCGCTTATGAGATATTTTTTCCGTGGGTTTGAAGAGGGGAAGATGGAGCTACTCATTACCGCAACTAGGATACTTTTGCTCTCGCCAATATTTTTAGGAATATCAAACTTTTTTGGTAGTCTCACGCAAATGAAAAAAAGGTTTGTGGTGTATGCCATAAGTCCACTCGTATATAACATAGGCATCATAATCGGAATCGTGTTTTTGTACCCGACTCTCGGTGTCAAAGGTTTGTTTTGGGGAGTGATACTTGGTGCGCTGCTTCATATGAGCATACAGATACCGCTCATATACGGCTCTGGTCTACTTCCAAAATTTACGCTTAGTCTAAAAGTTTCTGAAATTTGGAAAGTGATTAAAGTTTCTATTCCGCGCACTCTCACTATATCTTCTACTCAAATATCATCATTCTTTCTTGTTTCTATGGCATCCCTTTTTCAAAGCGGATCGGTGGCCGTATTCAATCTGGGCCTCAACTTGCAGTCGGTGCCGCTTACTATAGTGGGGGTGAGTTATTCTTCCGCCGTCTTCCCGGTACTCTCAAAATATTTTGTAGAGAAAAACAAAGAGAGTTTTTTGGCGCGTATGATTGAGTCGACCAAACACATCATCTTTTGGTCCTTCCCGATCACGATACTCTTCGTCGTGCTTCGTGCCCAGATCGTACGTACAATCTACGGCGCGGGCAATTTTGACTGGTCTGATACCAAACTCACAGCAGCTGCACTCGCGATCTTCATCCTATCTTCATCTGCACAGTGTCTGATGCTTTTGTTTGTACGATCGTACTACGCAGAAGGTCGGACAAAGGTGCCTTTCTTCTACAATCTTTTTTCTTCGGCGCTGACCATTGCACTTGCATACTTCGCTCTGTTGCTCTTCAGTGCGTTCCCTGTACTTCTGTACTTCTTGGAAGAAATATTCAAAGTGAGCGGTGAAGAAGGGACACGAGTTTTAATACTTCCACTTGCGTATTCTGTGGGAGTCATGATAAATCTCGTCCTACATTGGGCCCAATTTGAAAGGGATTTTCGTGGTTTTAGCCGACAGGTATTCCGTTCGTTATTTCAAATCTTCTCTGCGTCTATCATCATGGGCTATGCGACATTTATTTCACTTCGATTTTTTGACAATCTTTTTTCTCTGGAGAAGGCGATTGGCGTCTTTATGCAAGGTCTCTTATCTGGGATTGTCGGTATTGTCGCTTTTTTGGCTATTTTGAAGTTGTTGCGCAATGCTGAAATTGGTGAAATGTGGAAAGCCCTCCACCACCGTATTTGGAGGTCAAAAGTAGTTATCCCCGATCAAGATGTTTTATAAACTACAAAAACAAGTTACTAATATATAATTCCAATTAGGGCACCCACTCCACCATTTAAAGGTGCGTTCTATTTTTTTATTAAGTTTATTTATTAAAATGCAGCTCATAAACAAAATCGCGGCGCTTATCGGATCGGTAATTTTCGCCGTGACGGGTAGTAGTTCAAATATTAGTCACAATAACATCGCAGCCGTAGTCACGGCTCCTTCTGGAAATAGTTTTTACGTGTCTACCACTGGCACATCTTCTGGTGATGGTTCAGCCGAAAAACCATGGGATTTAGCAACCGCACTTAAACATCCATCTGCAGTAAAACCCGGAGATACTATCTGGCTCAGAGGTGGTGTGTATAAAGGTAAATTTGATTCAAATCTAAAGGGCTCTGACTCTTCTCCTATTGTGGTAAGAGAGTATCCTGGTGAGCGCGCTATACTAGACAGGGCGGCTGTGGGAATAGACGCCGGCGCAAGTCTTAACGTGAATGGTTCCAATACCTGGTATTGGGGATTTGAGATCACGAACTCTTGGGAGCAACGATGGACGACTCAGCCTGGATCATTTGCGAACGATCTGCGACCTTACGGGGTGGCGGCATATGGTCCAAAAAACAAATACATAAACCTCACTATATATGATACTGGTGGCAACGGCTTTTGGTCCACTGGTGACTCGCCTGACAATTCTGAATTTTACGGAAATATTGTTTTCAATAATGGCGGTCTCGCGTCAGACCGAGGGCACGGACATGGAATGTATGTACAGAACAAGTACGGGAGTAAGACGCTTGCGGACAACATCTTTTTCAACGGCTTCAATCACGGCAGTCAGGCGTATGGTTCTGGCGACGGATCATGGCTAAACAACATTACTTATGATGGCAACACGATTTTCAACAGTGGTATTATGCAGGGAGGTTTTGAACGCAACCTTTTGGTTGGTGGCGGTATTACTTGCGACAATAATAAAGTAACTAATAACAACCTTTATTTTCCGCTCACGAGCGCTACTACTCAAAGTCTAAACTTTGGATACTCTTTGTTTACCAAATGTAAGGATGGAACTATAGAAAACAACTATGTGGTCGGCTCTACTCGTATTGTTGGTCAGATAGGCAAGAACTTGCAAATGAACAACAACACTTTCGTAGGGAGTGTTAATTTTGAAGATCTCTTGGCGGGCAATGTCTACCAGCTTAAAACAGATCTAAAAGCATATCCAGACAACACACAGGTTAGTGGACGACCAAGTGGTACAAAAATATCCGTGCGACCTAACAAGTACGAGAAAAATCGTGCCTACGTCACAGTTTTCAACTGGGATAATAAAAATAGTGTTGATGTCGATTTTTCCTCATTTATGTCTGCTGGGACCAAATATGAAGTTCGCGATGTACAAAACATATTTGGCGGTTCTATTGCAAGCGGTACATACAACGGTGGTACTGTAAGTCTTCCAACCACAATGACTGCTGTTTACAAGTCAGTCGGTATACCGGCGACCTTTACAAGTCCGGTCGGACAAATAATAGCACCCTCTCATACCGACAAAGAATTTAACGTCTATGTAGTGCTTCCTGTAGAAGGGGATGTTTTGCCACCTGTCAATACTACTCCCGATCCTACACCAACACCTGTACCCGCGCCAACACCTTCACCAGTACCACTACCTTCGGATGTTGCATCTGTATCAAATATCGAACTGACCGGAAAATATTGGTATGTATCTGCAAGTGGCAGTTCGAATGGTGACGGCTCAATTGAAAGGCCATGGAATTTGGCGAGTGTGCTTACTGGTCAAAAACCAGTCAAGCCGGGGGATGTAGTTTGGCTCCGAGGAGGGGTTTACTCAGACGGTTATGTAAGTACGATTTCTGGTACCAAAAACAAGCCGATTATCTTCCGCTCGTATCCGGGCGAAAAAGCCGTTTTGGATAGAAATGTTAATGACGCACGCAGATCGATAGAAGTATACGAGGGTTCTGGGTATGTATGGTTTTGGGATTTAGAATTTAGAAATTCACAGCCTACAGGAAATTACGGTTATTTGAGTGGTGATGTATACAACTTCGGTCACCACGTGAAGTTTATAAATAACAGTATGCACGATATATTGACAGGTCTAAACACTTGGCAATTGTCGGGCGGTAGTGAGTTTTATGGAAATGTAGTCTACAACGTAGGTGCTTGGGACCCAGGCTCAAGAGGACATGGTCATGGAATGTATATGCAAAACTCGAGAACGAAGTCGAACGGTGAATACCAGTACTTTATTGACAATATTTTGCTAAACGGAATGCAGTACGGATTTCACGCATATGGTCAGGGGAGTGAAAACCCTTCAAACCCTGATTACCTTACGGATTATCTTTATTATGAAGGTAACACTGTAGCGAATATGGGTGATCTATCTGGTGAGAGGAAGGCGGGATTCCTATTCGGTCAAAACAACGACTTAGGCCATCGCGGCTTGGCTCCTGTATTTTTGAACAACTACAATTACTATGATATGTCGGTACCCGCAAAAGATGGAGGTAATACCGGCAAGGGTATCGATATCCACTATAACGGATGTGAAAGTGGAATAATCAAAGGCAATTATCTGGTAGCGCCGACAGCTTTGAATCTTGATTGTGTCAATATGAAAGATATTTCTCAAAATACCTTCTATGGTAAAATTGAAAACTTCAGTGCATCCAGTTACCCAAACAACACTTACACAACATCTAGACCTTCAGGAATCAAGGTGTTTATCGAACCAAACAAATATGAGCAGGGTCGTGCAAACATTACTATTTTCAATTGGGACAATGTTAACACTGTAACAGTGGATCTTTCTAAAACGGGCCTCAAAGTTGGTGATCGGTACGAAATAAAGGATGCTCAAAACTTTGGAGGTGCTCCGATCCGTACTGGCATATATGACGGCTCAAACATAAATTTGCCTATGAATCTCACTGAGGTGACTGCGCCTCTTTCAAATCCGACGACACCACGCAAACTCTATAAGCCATTAGTCCACACAAACAGTGAGTTTGGAGTATTTGTGGTAATGCCGGTGGGTAAGCAACCAACTTTCCCTACCTCAGTCAGTATGCCTGCAGTTTCGGCAACAGCACCACTGCCAACACCAACTACACCAGCTACCAAGCCAAACAGCTCGACATTTGCTGTTAACGATCGAGTAGCTTCCACAATCGATGGTCTCAACGTGAGAAGTGAACCTTCGACTAGTGCCGCCTCTTTGGGAGTTCAAACAAAAAATTCTTCAGGCACAATCCTCGAAGGCGGTAATTACTCCGGAGGTTATTATTGGTGGAAAATAAATTATGACAATGGAGCAGATGGATGGAGCGTAGAAAATTATCTTACTAAATCTACCGCAAGTGTACCTGTTCCTACTCCGGAGCCTACTCCAGCTCCGACACCAGCACCTGTTCCGACTCCTACTCCAAATCCAACACCGACCCCAACACCAAATTCAGGTACTAAGGTTTATCAGTATTTCGAAGCTGAAGAAGGTTTGGTCACTGCACCAATGGCAGTGAAGTTGGGAACCAAAGCTTCGGCTGGTAAGTACGCAGAATCAGAAACTGGCAATTCTGGATCAGTAAAAATAACCTTCACTATTTCGGAGGCGGGCACGTATTATATGTGGGCTCGTATCAATTCACCTGATTCTTCCAAAGATTCATTCTTTGTCTCTCTTGATGATGGGGCGGAAGACATATACGACACTGCAGAAGGTTTGTGGTCACCGTATTTCCAGTGGACAAGAGTGACTGGACGAACGGCAAATGGAGGTGTGGTTCAAAATAACACCAAGTTCAGACCATTCACTCTTTCTGCTGGCACACATACTGTCACGTTCCGTACGCGAGATGCTCTCACTACGCTAGATAGGATTGTGATCACAAATGATCAGTCGTTTGTACCAAACGATAGTACCAATACGCCAGCGCCGAGCCCTTCGCCATCACCAGCTCCAACACCAACACCGATACCAACTCCAAGTCCAACTCCAACGCCCGCACCGACCCCTGCTCCTGCTCCAACACCTGCTCCAAATCCATCACCAGCTCCTACACCATCTCCTTCTCAAGATACGTCACTCTACTTCAAAGGTAGTAGATTCGTGATCCCGGGCAGGATAGAAGTGGAAGACTATGACAAAGGTGGTAAAAATGTATCTTACTATGATCTCGATGATGTAAACCGAGGTGGAGCGTATAGAAACGACGGTCCAGACTTGATCAAGGCTCGAGATACTGGTTATTTGCTCACAAATGTAAATCAAGGAGAGTGGCTGAAATACTCTGTCTCAATCGCAGAATCAGGTAAATACACAATGGAGGTAGGTGTCGGCTCACCGTACGCGGGTGGCAAATTTAGTATAAAGATTGATGGTAAACAAATAGGTAGCTCGATGTCACTTCCAAATACTGGAGATTGGACAAGGATCCTTCCTATTAAACAAGAAGTGGAACTCACAAGTGGTGATGGCATCCTGGAGTTATATATGGACGCAAACAACCCAGTGCTCAACCAAGTCGGACTCTTTGACTACATAAATTTCACCAAGGTAGCAGATAGCAGTCAAAATTCGGCAAGTGTCGCCAATTCGGGAACAAGCTTCTGGATGAAAATCATCAATTTCTTTCTTGGCAGATAGTAAACGAATCGTTTTAAATAGGTGCATAAATTGCGGAAAAATGATATCAATAGAAGATAATTTGATATCAAATTATGAAAAACATCCGCAATTTTTGCATTATAGCTCATATTGACCACGGCAAGTCGACCCTTGCTGACCGCATGCTTGAAATCACAGGCACTATTGAGGCGCGCAAAATGAAGGATCAAGTGCTCGACTCTATGGACCTTGAGCGCGAGAGGGGTATCACTATCAAAATGCAGCCGGTTCGAATGATTTATTCAGCCCCACCCCAACCCCTCCCCAAAGGAGAGGGGCAAAAAAATACTGAACCCTACATCCTAAACCTAATCGACACTCCAGGCCATATCGACTTTTCGTACGAAGTATCCCGCGCGCTCTATGCTGCCGAAGGAGCAGTGCTCCTCGTCGACGCGACACAAGGTGTGCAGGCACAGACTCTCACCGTGCTTGAAATGGCCAAGTCGCACGGGCTCACTATCATCCCAGCTATTTCAAAAGTAGATTCGCCACTTGCGATGGTCGATGATATCAAAGAAGAAATTGTAGAAATACTTGGTTGTACCAAAGAAGAGATCATCGAGACTTCCGGCCGCACTGGCTTTGGAGTAGATACTTTGCTTCAAAAAATAGTAGAGCTTGTGCCTGCTCCAGAGGGCGATCCGAAGGCACCTTTGAAAGCTCTCGTTTTTGACTATAAATATTCGTCACACAAAGGTATCGTCGTTTTCGCTCGTATCATGCAAGGAGAAGTTGGCAAAAGGGAAGACCTAGTATTTCGCGGAGCGAAGCAAAAGTTTATTTCCCTCGAGACAGGCATCTTTCACCCCGAAGAAGTGGAGAAGAGCGTCTTGAGCGCGGGGGAGATCGGCTACATTGTGACTGGTATCAAAGATGCTGGTATCGTCTCGGTAGGTGATACGATCGGTAAAGAAAAGGAGCAAGGCACTATGCTCCCTGGTTTTGAAAGGCCAAATCCTGTGGTGTGGGCTTCGATCTTCCCAGAAGATCAGGGTGAGCTTGTGGCGCTTCGTCAGGCTCTCCAAAAGCTAAAGCTCACTGACTCGGCACTATTTTTCGAAGAAGAATCTTCGGGTGTACTTGGTAAAGGATTCCGTGCCGGATTTTTAGGCATGCTTCACCTCGAGATTATCACCGAGCGACTACAGCGCGAGTTCAACTTGAGTCTCATCGTCACACAACCCTCTATCACATACATAGTGACGCATCAAAATGGTAAAAAGGAGACCATCTACTCCGCATCCCTTTTCCCAGAAGACGGGCAGATCAAAGAAGTCGACGAACCGTGGGTCGAGGTAAACGTGATCACTCCTTCGCAATATGTTGGAAGTATTATGCCACTCCTATACGATCATGAGGCTCAGATAGTAGATACTCACAACTTTGGTGCACATGACAAGAGTCTAAATGAATCACGCTCGTCTCTTATGCTTCATATGCCACTACGGGAGCTTATGAGATCTTTTTTTGATCGACTCAAGAGTGCGTCTTCGGGTTATGCATCAATTTCATACAAGGAGCTTGGTATGCGCTCGGCGGACGTTACCAAGCTTGATATCTTGATTGGTGGGGATGTGGTGCCCGCGTTTTCAAAAGTGGTATCGCGTAGGCTCGTCGAGACCGAAGCAGAAAAGCTTGTAGAAAAGCTCAGCAATATTTTGCCGAGACAAATGTTTGAACTCAAAATCCAAGGCAAGGCACAGGGTCGCATCATCTCTTCTCGCACACTCAAAGCATTTAGAAAAGATGTGACTCAGCACATGTATGGTGGCGATATAACCCGCAAAATGAAGCTTCGCGAAAAGCAAAAGAAAGGAAAAAAGAAAATGAAGGAGAGAGGCAAGATCGACATACCTCACGATGTATTTATTCAGGCGATGAAGCCGGAGTAATACCTCACCCAAGTGTTAGAACGGTATGTAAACAATCACCATCCCGATGATGAGCAGGAGGGCGACGAAGTACCACACGTATTTGAGTATTTTTTGAGTTTTTGGATGCCAAAGCATGCTAAAATATTATCACAAACTGTGAATTAAAGCAGTTGCTTTGAATTTAACAAAATGCGTGGCGTAAAAAGAAGTAGCAAAAGTGTTTGGAAGAGACTACTCGTCTTTGTTTTTTTATTTTCTCTTCTCATTATCCTCGGCAATTCCACTCGCAAGGTCTACAACAAAAACATAGAAGCGGAAAAAGCGCTCGTCCGCATGGAGCAGGAAATAAAAGAATTGAAGGATAGACAGACAGAACTCAAAGATTCTCAGGAGCGCCTCAAAACGCAAGAAGGTATTGAATACGAAATTCGCAAAAAATTTAGTGTCGCCCGGGAAGGGGAGCATGTGGCGATCATCGTCGACAGCCAGAGCACGAGCACGGAGTCAGTCGAAACTAACTCATCGTGGCAAAAAATCAAATCATTTTTCTCAAATATTTTCAATTAGACATATAAATTTGCTCCACTAGACAAGTCTGCTTCTCTATTTATAATCAAAAATAGGAGGTGTGCATGTTTTTAAAAAAAGAGTACGTTGATATTCCAGGGGACTGCAAAATCACGCTGCCCCCAATTGCTCTAATCAATCCGGTTCAAACCGGACAACAGCAAATCAAAATTACTGAGAGCCTGCTTCGGCGGGAAGAGGAGATAGTCGATTATTCGACCGGCCTCGTACTTACGGATGAGATCGAAAATCGAAAGTACTGTCTCGCCCTAAATTTGGCAGAAGCATATAGTCACATGGTTGCAACTTGGTGCTGGGGTGACGCCTTGCTCAAATGGTTTGACGAGTGTGATGAGGATTCGGCCCGGATACCTCAATTGCGGAGCGTATCACACGCAAACATTTGGCCTAACCCTTGGCGTTATCGATGGGCTCACTTGGCGGCCGAAAAATTTGCAAGCCCCGAGGGTATAGACGTATTTGAGGCTCTGGGGCTCAGGTTCATTTTCGCAGTTAGACCATCTATTGACACGGTCACTGACGAGTTTATCAATCTGTTCAAAAAAGAGGGAGGTGTGTCTACATATCTGGCGTGGGAGAGACGCTCGCCAGATCCTCGGACTTACTTTCCTCCAGAGCGGTTTGAGATCGTGGTAGAAACCGTTGAGTCCCTACCGAATATCTGAGCTCTTTGAGCGTTACGAACTGTAAAGCGGCGCCGGTCTCCCGGCGCCCTTTTCTTTTGCAAGTATAAAGCCGCCTATTGCTAGGCGGCTTACCAACTTTCGTACGACTCTTTATAAGGTATGGTGTCCCTCTGTCTTTGGACTCACCATCTGCGTGTTTACTTGTTGGCGTTGGTGCATTTTCTTTCAACGTGGGTAGCACCTTTTCCCGGGCCGTTTTTCCTTTGGAGTTATAATTTTTTAAAACTCCGCCGGATAAAGTCTTGCCATTTCCGCGGTGCCTCCCGGCACGGGGGGACGCATTATCAAAGTGATGATACGTCTTTTCGACTTTAACTGTTTAGGTCAGTCAATCCCTGCTTTTGAATGGAGAGCAGACTCCCGAATACGACTGCAGCCCGTCGACGGCTCCGCTAGCCATAACAGCTAGCGAAAACCATCTTAGGAAGACGGTTCCGCGGCCCGGACAAAACAAAGAGCAATACATGTGTATATTATAGCAGATCCACAAAATTTGTCAAGTTACTTGGGTAATGTGCACACACATTTGGCGGTTTCCCCTAGAATGGGGAAATGAGCATAACCATGGCTAAAACAATCAAAGAAGAGAGGCTCCGATGGGTCCTGCCGGTTGTGAAGAAAGAGGTGAAGCTGAAAGATGTAGCCCTCCTCTGTCCTCACGGCAAACGTAGTCTAGAGAGATGGGTCGCTCTGTACAAAGCGGGCGGAGAGGAAGCACTCTCGCCTAAATCAACAGAACCAAAGAGATACAGAGTGGAGACACCCATCTGGATCAAAGAAAGAGTGATTGAGGTGAGAAAACAGACCAAGAAGTGTGCCAAGAAAATACACTGGCAACTTAAAAAAGAAGGCATCTTGATCCATCCTCGGACTGTGGGCAAGATACTGAAGAAGGAGAAACTGGTACGCAGATATCGAGTCCGAAAGATTACATACAAATACATCAAAGCAGAAAGGAAGCCAGGAGAGCTCATTGAAATTGACGTGAAATATGTGCCTGGTCGCATTGCAGGCAAAAGATATTTTCAGTATACCGCCATCGATACTGCTTCCAGATGGAGACATTTGGAAGTGTATGAGGAACAAACCAACTACCACTCCGTTCTTTTTTTGAACAAAGTGATCGAGCTCTTTCCGCACAGAATATTGGCTGTGAAGACCGACAACGGATTCGTATTCACCAACCGATACCTTGGTTCATACAAAAGAAGTGACCTCTCTTCCAGGAATCTGCACGCTCTCGATCAGGTCTGTGCAGAGCACAGCATCACCCACTACCTCATCGACCCAGGCAAACCAGCTCAGAACGGTACGGTGGAGAGAAGCCACCGAGAAGACCAAGAGAAATTCTACGAGCAGAACAAATTTAGAAGCTTTGCTGATTTGCAAAAGAAAATGAAAGAGTGGAATATGTATTACAACAATCTAGAGCACTGTGGATTGGACGGCAGAAGTCCGAATGAATTTCTCGCCGATTACAAGAAATCTAATCCGCCATATGTGTGTACCTAAAACACTTACGTATTTAAATTATGAGGTTCCAAAAAAGGCCTATAAATAAGCCAAATTTCACTTTGAGCAAAAAATATATAAAATGTTAGAATTCGGACAATAAAGCGGGTATGGTTTAGTGGTAGAATGCGGCCTTCCCAAGGCTGAGACGGGAGTTCGATTCTCCCTACCCGCACCACTTCGCTCTGAGTACAGAGCTACGCGGTGCTTGCACAAAAAACATTATCAAAGTTGTTAATCTATTTGCTATGATAAAAGCAAAGTGGTCCCGCAGAGTCCAACGAAGCGCAGCGTAGTGGGACGGCGTGGGGCAGAAAAAAATGTATTATTGTTATATATTGCAAAGTCTGAAAGATAAGAGTTATTACATTGGATTATCTGCTGATCTAAAAGAGAGGCTCAAACAACATAATAATGGCGAAGCTCAGTATTCTTCTACAAAGAAACCTTTTAAATTAGCTTGGTATGGAGCTTTCGAAACCAAAGCAAAAGCTCAAGAATTTGAAAAATATTTGAAATCTAGTTCAGGATTTGCTTTTAGAAACAAGAGATTAGTTTGAGTTTTCTGGCTTTGGTCGTTTGTGTCATCGTCTATTTGGAATGACAGGAAACTAAACTAATTTTATAAATTAAAGTTGATTTTACTTTAGAATATAGAGGCGCTTTTGAATGTATGTATTGGTTCTACAAAATTTGACAAATACTTAATATTAATCATAATCTTAGAAGATATTTTTGGCAGGAGGAGTGATTTTCCTGCTCAACAATAACCTGTGAAGAGGCTCAGTGATGGGCCAAGGAGATTGAAATGAAATTCGAGATTATTGATCTATCTGACCTTTTTGAAGGTCAGAGGGTTGTAGACCGCAAGAAAGACGAACTTCGGAGGCTTCTACCCATGCTTTGGGGGATGCTTCCCGAAAAATGGTCGCTCAAGCCCGTGACGGTTATCGCCGGCTTACAAAGTACTGCTGATTGCCTGCAATTTGAGAAATACGGAGAGGGTTATTCTCATGCACCGTTCCTATGCCTTATGCACCGATTTCCTGGTGGAAGCTTGATGTGTGGCTCGGAAAAGTCCGATACTGTTCAAGTTCTTCAGCACAACAACTTCAGTTTAGATCAGATTCTCGCCATTCACGCCGCACTCCCGGCCGCTCTGATAGAGCTAGTTCGTCAAATTCCTGAGCTTGGCCTGAAACTCAAAATCTTTCTGGATCAGGCCACAAAGGACTAAGAGACTGACTGATTGCCCGCCATGTCGCAAGATCTCTGGCGGGTTTTTCCGTTATTTAAATAGCGGTTCTAACAAGCCATACTAATTCGCACCAAATAATATGTTGCTGTGTTAATAACACCAATTTGAGCGATCGCTCAAATTGGTGTTATTATTAGTTTTTGGTGGAGATTGAATTCATAGGAATATTTTAATATTGAGAAATAATTTTGATCTATGGAAAAATCAGTCATTGATAGAAGATATAAAAAAGGAGAACAGGCACTAGAAATTTTGACGCTAATAGCCAAAGCTGGATTTATACTGAGTCTTGCTGTTTTGGCCCCAAACGCTGCTGGCCATATTTTAAAAATGCTCGGCATGGCACCCAATTACCGTTCATCTTTTCGTGTGAAGCGAACTCTGAATTCACTTCAAAAACAAGGTTATGTTTATATCAAGTCAAAAAACGGACGAACAAACATTAAACTTACTAAAAAAGGTATATACAGGTATTTTAACAACGAGATTAACAAAATGGCTCTTCCTGTAAGTCGCAAATGGGATGGGGTATGGACTCTGGTCACATTTGATATCCCAGAAACAAAGAAATGGAATAGAAATAGGTTTTCCCGAGCGTTGAGTATCGTGGGCATGGAACTTTTGGAAAAATCTATTTTTATTTATCCTTACGACTGCAAAGCAGAAATAGAAAAAATAGCACGGCTATTTGAAGTAAGTGAATATGTGAGGTATATAAGGGCTAAGAGTGTTGAAAATGATATCAAATTTAGAAGGCTGTATAGAATAAATTAAAATTTAATAACCAACACCAATTTGAGCGATCGCTCAAATTGGTGTTGGTGGGAAAGGGTGCTATTAAAACATTTTGAATATTGGGGAGGGTGTGTTTTATAAATCCGGTAATTTTATTCAATCTGGCTATACAAATTGTATGCTTCGGTTCCTCGTCCTTACACAATTTGACAGACTTAATCCTAGAGAGTATTTTTCATCTAAATCCGTCTTTTGGACGGAAAAAGTTCCTTAAAGAAAGAGGTGTGCGATGTCCAATCGTGAGCCTTTCAAGTCCAGTGATTTTTCGCTTGGGCTTACCCATGAGTTCGCTGGTGCGTTTGGTAAATATGGCGGTAGTCCTCAGATGCTCCATCGACTTACTGAAAACCAGATTTTGATGAGCAGGGTAGTCAATTGTATTGAGGCGGGTGGTGTGAACTACGCGTACTCCGACAAAGAACGCAAGGCCGCGGAAATACTTGGTGCGGACAATATCATTAACCCCGCGCTGACTCAACTTGCGTGGACCTATGTGGCTGGTGTTCAAAATCCGGAAGTGAAGTATTCCGAAGATACATTGCTCGAATGTGAGGACCTGAATAAGGTAGGAATGCAGTACAGGAAGTATTCCTGCCCGCTCTACTGGAAATGGAAGCTTGTATATGTTCACGGACTTTCTGTTCGGGAGCAGATAAAGAGTCACGGCGGCCATTTCAGTCAGTGGTCGGAGAGTAAAAAGCAGTGGTTTTTGGATAATGACAAGGCAGAATGGATGAGTAAAACCCACAATTCTGGGTACTATCTCATTAATTACACCACCTTGGAAAACGGCGGCAATGATTATCGGGCGATTCAGGATAAGCTGTTGGAGGAGCTGGGGGCGGGATATGCGCGGCTGCCTATAAGTATTCTGTCGGAAACAGCTCTATCGCTTCACTACGCACTCGGTGAAAAACATTCCGATTTTGGATATGCCTGGCACTGGTCTGATCAAAGATCAATTCAAGGAAATTTCCTAAGTCTCGAAGTTAAAGTGGATGGTCGCATTCACGAAAAGACTCTCCGGTTCAATTTGGACGATTCAACCCCGGGCAAATCGTGGGCTGGCGACGCTTTCGTTGGACGTCACGGAATGTGCGTTTATCGGAAGCACGAATGGTAATCACTTCAAAAGATCCGCCCTCGGGCGGATCTTGTTTTGCAAAATTATTTTTCAACCTCCCGGGCGAGTTGGGACAGGGTCTTTCGTATGAGGGATCCTTCGCCTTTGTCTTCGAGGATAAATCCGAGGCGCTCGATTTCTTGGCGGAGCTCGTCAGAGCGTGCCCAGTTTTTTTCTCTACGTGCACGATCGCGCTCGTCTTTAAGCTCGAGGACGTGGTCAGGAAATTGCCTCAAAAGCAGTGAAAGATTTTTTATATCAAGACCCAACACTTCATCCATTTTTTCAATAACATTTTTTGAAGTTGTTTTTTGAAGCACACTGAGTGCGACAGGAGTATTTAGATCATCGTCGATTGCGGCCTTAAACTCGGACCATAAACTATCTTCTTCTGCGTTTTGTACCGGATCACTCACACCTGAAGAGGCGTAAGTGAGCGCAATCCTCTCGAGTCCAGATTGAGCGGCATCGACTGCTTCCCAGGTAAAGTTGGAAGGGCTGCGATAATGAGCACCGAGGAGCAGATAGCGCAAAGAAAGTGGGTGGACACCTCTGTCTATAAGGTCCGATATATAAACTGTGTTGCCGATAGACTTGCTTATCTTTTCACCATTGATCTTGAGATGTGCTCGGTGAAGCCAAAATTGGGAGAAAGGGGATTTGCTGGTAGCTGCTTCGGACTGAGCGATCTCGTTGTTGTGATGCACACCGATGTGTTCGATGCCGCCTGTGTGAATATCGATTTGTTCGCCCAAGAGCTCCAAGATCATCGCGCTGCATTCGATGTGCCAACCAGGGAAGCCGAGTCCCCATGGAGATTGCCATCCATAAGTCTGATCTTTTTTCCAAAGCACAAAGTCGGTCGCATTCCTTTTTTCTTCCTCGGTTTTTACTCGCGCACCTTCTTTTTGACCTTCAATGTTTGTGTGCCCGAGCTTGCCGTAGGTAGGGAATTTTGAAGTATCAAAGTAGACCGCCCTTTCGCCCTCATAAGCAAAACCTTTTTCCATAAGTGTTTCGATAAGTTTGATCTGAGCAGGGACGTATTCGGAAGCATAAGGGAAAATAGTGCCAAGAGTTTTTATATTCAAAAGCCCAATGTCTTTCAAGAAGATATCTGCATATTTGTGAGCCAGCACCTTCATGTTTTCCATGCTGACATCCAAACCTTCTGATTTGAGTCCTTTCTGCATACGGTCCTCTCCTTGATCAGCGTCTCCTAAGTTGTCGCCAGTAAGATGACCAAAATCAGTAAAGTTGATCACTTGCTTTACTTCTAAACCACTGCTTTCAAGGCTGCGTCTCAACACATCGGTAAAGACAAACATAGAAAGATTGCCGATATGCTGCTTGCCATAGACCGTGGGTCCACAGTGATAAAGCTTCGCTTTACCTGCTTCTATCGGCTTAAATTCTTCTTTTTTTCCGCTAAGAGTATTGTGGAAAATCATGTACTAACTCTAATGCTTCAAGCATCAAATGTAAATTTGACGAGTAGCCAAAATTATAGCCACTTTTTGAACTTGAAAAAGCTGAACATAAATATGGAGGAGAAGACCATGAGTGCGATTACGATCCAAAAATCGTGCGGCTGACCGATGATTGGTACGGACCGAGTGTTCATACCGAAGATCGCGGCAATTACTGAAAGCGGCAAGGTTAGGAAGGCGAGGATCGTAAATGTTTTCATAGTCTCGTTTTGCTTGGTAGAAAGGAGTGAGTTGTTGGTCTCGCGGATTTCCGATACCATGCCCGCAAGGCTTCTCTCAAAAAGAAATAACCGCTCCCAATCTTTGAGCAAGCTTTCTGCTTCAACTTCAAATTTTTTGCCAAACTTGTCTTTAGAGACCTCTACGAGAGTTTGCCAAATAGCCTTGTGAGGAGAGACGATGCGTTCGAAGTTGAGTAAGTTACGCGACACGTCCGAGAGAGCGATCACCATTTCGCGCTCTTTGCCCTGGAAAACGTTTCGTTCGATATCTTTGAGCAGGTCTTCTATATAATAGAGTTCATTGAAGAGGGAAGTGTAAATTTCTTTCATGAGACCAAAAAATGGGTGAGTGGAGTTGCTGTTTTTGAGAATGTCAGCCACCTCGGCCGCCTTGGCATAAGTGTGTAATGCGTCAATAGAGTCGTATCGCGCAGTTACTAGCATCTCCTTAGAAATTACGCAGTCTATCTCTTGTCTCGTGTCTATCGAATGAGAGTGCTTAAAAGAGGGGATATGTATAACGGCATAAATCGAATCATCAAACTCGCGGGTTTGCTGTTTGGGAGTAGGATAAATAAGGTCTTTGGCCACAGATGGATCTACTTGATGTGCCAAAATGAGAGACTCTGCTTCCTCATCTGTCGGGGAGTTTAGATCTATCCATATGTAGTTGCCAATGGAGCGGTTTACGATCATGATTTGATTCTTGTGATTAAGATTTCTATTCTCAAAATGCGCTATGCTATAATGCTTCAATAAAAGTATATCAAAAAATGAATAATAATAGATATGTATCGGTCCTAATATCTGTGGTTATCGTCGTCGCGATTTTTGCTGCAGGTTTTTATACAGGTGAGAGACAAGTGAGCAGTCGCGAACCTTCAATCATCTTAAACGGCAATTCAGAAGGTAAGGCAGACATGGCACCTTTTTGGAAAGTTTGGAATATTTTGGACGAAAAGTTTGCTCCAGCCTCAAGTACTTCAACTCCAGTCAAACCTGAGGACAAAATCTGGGGTGCGGCTGCCGGGCTAGCTGCCTCATATGGCGATCCGTACACAGTATTTTTCCCTCCTGTCGAATCAAAAGCTTTTGAAGAAGAAATCAGTGGAAGTTTTGGCGGGGTAGGTATGGAAATCGCAATCCAAGACGGTACTCTCACGGTAGTGAGCCCTATCAAAGGTACCCCAGCTTACATTGCAGGTGTAAAGCCAGGAGACAAAATCGTATCAATCGATGACAAGCCAGCTCTCAATATGAATACTGATGAGGCAATCAAGCTCATCCGGGGTGAAGCTGGAACTAAAGTAAAAATCACTTTTGCACGCAAAGGTGTAGACGGCCCTATTGTAAAAGAGATCACTCGCGCCGCGATCGAGATACCGACTGTGAATACCAGAGTCGTAAGTGATGATGTATTTGTGATCGAGCTTTACAACTTTTCTGCTATTTCTCCGAGCGCTTTCCGCAAAGCTCTCCGAGAATTCGTAGAGTCAGGCAAGCCAAACCTAGTCTTGGACTTGCGCAACAATCCGGGCGGCTATCTTGAAGCTGCTCTTGATATGGCGAGTTGGTTTTTGCCTTCGGGTAAGCTTGTGGTAACAGAAGACTTTGGCGGTAAGAGGGAAAATGTGGTTTATAAGAGCAAGGGCTACGACGTATTTAACGACAAACTAAAATTTGTGATACTTATCAACGAAGGTTCGGCTTCCGCATCAGAGATTTTGGCAGGCGCACTTTCACAACACGGCAAAGCGACCCTTATCGGTCAAAAGTCATTTGGTAAAGGTTCGGTTCAAGAGCTTGTGCCGGTGACCGACAATACTTCGCTCAAGGTAACGGTTGCTCACTGGCTTACTCCAAATGGAACATCAATTTCAAAAAATGGCATTATGCCTCAGATTGTAGTGAAAGTTACCCCAGAAAACACCAAAGACGGTAACGACCCTACAATGGACGCGGCGGTTAAATTCTTGCATTCAAAGTAGATTAGAGTTAATTTCAAGGTATGAAAATAATATTACTGCAGGATGTAAAAGGTATTGGTAAGAAGTTGGAAGTCAAAGATGTGAGCGACGGATATGCTCGCAACTTCCTCATCCCTCGCAAGCTCGCTGAGTTTGCTAGTCCTTCGACTGTAAAAAAGGCAGAGAGTCTCAGGAAGACTATCGATGCAGAAAAGGAAGTAAAGGAAAATTTGGCCAAAAAAGCAATCGAGCTTTTGCGCGATACCAAGGTGACGATAAATAAAAAAGGCAATGGCAAAGGACATCTCTTTGCTGCTGTTCACGAAAGTGAGATTGCGGAGGCGCTCAAGACTCAAGCACACATTGAAATCGATCCAGAATATGTAGAGACGGACAAGCCGATCAAAGAAGCGGGCGACCACAAAGTGAAAGTGAAGGTTGGTAATCAACAGGGCGAGTTTGTACTTACAATTATTGTGGAGTAAAATTCCATCCAGAAAGAAAACAGTCGAGTCGCTTTGCGACTCGACTGTTTTCTGTTTTGCTTATTTAAATCTTACGCTACTCTGAGAAATTTACGCTAAGCTAACTAATTTATGCTACGCTCACTACTTTTTTGACTACTGTAGTACCGTCGAAGTGAACCTTTCTTTTTTGAGATACTTTTACAATACCTTCTTTGAGAGCAAAGAGTGTGTGGTCTTTACCGAGACCAACGTTTTGACCAGGGAGGATTTTGGTGCCTCGCTGTCGCACGATGATAGAGCCAAGCTTGGCAAAGCTGCCGTCTTGGAGCTTAACTCCGAGGTATTTTGCATTGGAATCTCTGCCGTTTTTTGTTACGCCGGCTGCTTTTTTATGTGCCATGGATGGTCAACTGTTATATAATAACCACATAAATATAGAAGATTTCTCCGAAAAATGCAAGAGCCAAAAATAACCGAAGAATACGTTGATTTTGAAGGGGATTCGGCCGAGCGACCCTACATAAAAGCGGCCAAAACTTTCTTTTTTGGGCCGTATTTTGTGATTCTGTGCCTCATACTCACTGGGGTGATTTGCTTTTCACTTGGGTATTATGCGAGAGAAGTTGGCGGGGAGCATGAGGTCAAGTTTTTGAATGCCGTATCAGAGGTAAATGGAGAAGTAAAAGGAGTAAGTACTTCTACGAATTTGACAGACTCGCCGCAGGCAAGCTCACCGCAGAGAGGTGCAGGAGCAAGCCCTTCGACAAGCTCAGGGCAGGCCCCATTGGGGAAAGAGGGGCAAGTCCCATTGGTAAAACCGGGACAAGTAGTTGCTTCCAAAAATGGTACCAAGTATCACTTACCGACGTGCCCGGGTGCAAAACAGATTTCTGATAAAAACAAAATCACTTTCAATTCGGCCGAAGAAGCGCGTGCGGCAGGCTACAGTCCGGCTTCAAATTGCAAAGGGTTGAAATAACTATACAAGGGTCACCCTTGTAGTTATCCCCACTCCTCCTCTGACAAGGTGGTAAGG
>CAZAAO010000005.1:0-31214 GCA_964483435.1 uncultured Candidatus Saccharibacteria bacterium
TTCAACTCGATCTTCTCCTTCAATTCCAAGCTCAACATATTTTTTCGTTTTTCCAAATACTTGATTGACTAAAAGGTGCCCGCTGTTAAAATCAAGATAGTATGAATCTCCCGAGAAGGATCGCTGAAATCGCAGCGAAGTACGGAGACTGCGATTTCGTGATTTGCGTAGACGGTAGTATGTATCCGATCTCGAATATTCAAATCGCAACATTTTGCGATAAGAAAAAATCAAGGTCCACATTTACCGAATACGAACTACGAAAAATCTCGAAGATCGACCCGGGAATCCGATCTTCAGTCAAGAAGCGACAGAGACCACAGGTGAGGTTGGTAGCGAGATTTTGTGAGAAAAAAGAAGTGTAAAGTGTCCCCGGAGCAGCACATTGCTACTCCGGGGCTTTTGTTTTACTCACCTTCTCTTCACATCTCAACTGCTATTTTATAAAGACTCCTCAGGGACGCCTTTATTTTTTCGTGACTTTTCTTGATTTTATATCTTAATCTCTTATTCCTAACAACAAAACAATGCAAAGTGAAAATGATATACATAAGTACAAAATAGGATTTATAGGTCAAGGATTCGTAGGCAAAAACCAAGCCGATGATTTTGAAAGGAGAGGGTTCAATACGGTAAGGTATTCTCTCGAAAAGCCATTTGTACAGAATAAGGAAAAGATAAAGGATTGCGATATCGTCTTTATAGCAGTACCTACACCGACCAATCCTAAGGGATTTGATTACTCACTCATTGAAGGTGTAATACCACTAGTCGGTAAAGGAAAAATTGCAGTCATTCGATCTACCATTCTTCCTGGAGTCACTAAAAAACTTCAAGATAAATTCCCTTCGCATTATATAATGCATGCTCCCGAGTTTTTGAGTGAAGCTACAGCTGCTCGTGATGCAGCTTTTCCTCCTCAAAATATTCTAGGGATTGCTCATGACGGCCCGGATTTCCGCGAAAAGGCAAAACTTGTTTTAAGCGTACTTCCAAGTGCTCCATATTCAAAAATTTGTGGGTCGACAGAAGCTGAGTTTATAAAATACGCTCATAATTGCTCTGGTGTCATGCGCATTATTTTTGCAAACATTATGTACGATCTTGCCGAGTCAGTCGGGGCAGATTGGAAGACTATCGAAGACGCCTGGACTTCCGACCCTGTCAACGGACCTACCTACTCGAGACCAATTCACAAGTCTGGCCGCGGTGCAGGGGGTCACTGTTTTATCAAAGACTTCGCTGCTCTTCGAGTATTTTCCGAACAGAATATAAACGACACTCAGATTATAAATATTCTACGCGCAGTGGAGGACAAAAACATAGACCTGCTTACACGAAGCAATAAGGATCTTGATCTCTTGCAAGGAGTGTACGGAGAAATAGTGCTAAAAAAACCAATAATAAATAGAGTTGGAGATACTTCTCGCATTAAGGAAAGCACCTTATAATCAGAGATTTGGCTTTGAGAGAGTTTCTTCCGGCCGATCGGGTGGTATTTGGTAGTAATTGATTAAAAACTTGGTGATATTGAGGAAAGGTTCAGTAAGAGTCTCCGAAGCGTATTTGACGTTTTTTGGGTATGTGTGGAAAAGAAATACAAGATATTCAGGATTGTCAGCTGGGAAATATCCAAAGAAAGAGTGTAGGTACTTACCTTCCACGTAACCTCCGCGTCCCTCCTCAGTCATCTGAGCAGTACCTGTCTTTGCCGCTACTCGATAACCAGGTATTTTTGCAGTACCGTTGCGGAGAGCTTTGTCCACGACGGTCACAAGCATGTTGGTGATCGTCTTTGATGTCTCTTGTTTCAATACTTGCTTACCCGGCTCAAAAGTAAATTTGCGATTGAGGCCGTTGTCATAGTCGATCCTTTTGACTAAATGCGGTGTGATAAGAGTGCCGCCGTTCGCTAGTACAGAGAGCGCCCTCACCATCTCGACCGGAGTCACAGCGACACCTTGCCCATACGAGGCGGTGACCATATCGATCTCGCGCGAGCTATCTAGATTTTTGACGAGACCTACTGTTTCGTTTGGTAGGTCGATGCCGGTCTCCATCCCAAGACCATAATTTTTCATATACTCCGGGAACGCGCTCCCAAGCTTTAACGCGACAAAACCTGCACCTGTGTTTAGAGATTGATTTAGTACTTCCTGCATAGGCACAACCCCGCGAGCTCTGCCGTCGTAGTTTGAAATAGTCTTTTTGTTGAGCGTGAGTGAGCCTGCATCATAATATGTCGTCTCAGGTGTGACTTTACCAGCATCAAGCCCCGCAGCCATAGTGAGTGGCTTAAAGATAGATCCCATCTCATAAACATTTTCTACCAGTGGATTTTTAAATTCAGTAATATCTGCTTCTCTAAAGTCATTTGGGTCAAATGCAGGATTAAATCCAAGCGCATATATAGCTCCCGTCTTTGGATTAATGATGATGCCGCCAGCACTGTCACTCTGCCACTTTTCCCTCACGGCCTTGAGTTCGGACTCGAGAAAGAGCTGTACTGTAGGCTCGATTGTTGTCACAATACTTCCGCTTTGTTTGGGCGAGTCAGATAGAGATTCCTTGACGTTAGAAAAAAATTCAGCAAAAAAATTGTTATAAGCGGCATTAGGATCTTTTTTCAAAGTGTCTTCGTAGTACCTCTCGAGTCCGTAGCGCCCCGCAAGCTGATTGTCATTGTAGGCGACGAAGCCGATGGTTTGTGCGGCCACACTACCACCCGGATAAAATCTCCATTTATCAGTGGCGAGGCTTACCCCGTATAAATTGAGTGACTTTATCTTGTCAGCCGTTTCGGAGTTGAGCCTGTTTGCAATCTCCTCATACTCATCATCTTTTTTTGCAGCCTTATCCATAAAGACAGTTTTTTCCAGAGTTAAAACCGTGCTCAGTTTTTGGTACGCGTCCTCAGGATCTTTGAGAATCTTTGGATTTATAGCGACAGTAAAGCCTGAGCGCGAAAGAGCCGCAGGCACAAGCTCGCCGTCTTTGCTTTCAAAATAAATATCACCTCGATCATAGTCGACAGTGTTGCGATTGATATACTGCCTTTCGGCATCTCGGGTGTATAGATCGCCGTGAACAATCTGCAAAAAGTAAAGCCTCACGAATGCGAGGAACGTGAGTAAAACAAGTATTAGAGAAATTGCGCGAAGCCTATTGGTCATTAGCAGAGCTTAGCGTCGCATAGAAAGCGCGTCGCCATGGCCCGACTTCATTATAAAAGTTGGATTTTTTACTTCAACTAGACCGAGCTTATTAGCTGCATCTTTGTTGACAGCGTTTTGAGTGATGAATTGCTCCGATTCGAGCTCGCTTACCTTCATACGGAGACTCTGCAATGAGGACTTGGAATGTTCGAGGAGAGTCACCTTACGAACAGCAGTATTTGCAAGTACTACATATGAGAGCAAAAGGCCGATTATCATGGCTCCGAGTATAAATGGTGCGCTGTCACTTACTGCAAATCGGAGTGTGTATGTTTTTATGCTGTTCATTTTTATTAATTTAATTTTTTAATAATTCTTAGCTTGGCACTGCGTGCTCGAGGATTTGCCTCAAGCTCTGATTCTTCTGCGGATATGGGCTTTTTGGTTATAATCTCTGCCCTACCTTCATCGGAAAGTTTTTTATAAAAATTTTTGACTATTCTATCTTCGAGACTATGGAAAGAAATAACTGCCATCCGACCTCCTACCTTCAAAATCTCAAAAGCTTTTTCCAATCCTTCAGTTAGAGCGTTGAGCTCATCGTTTACTGCGATGCGTATAGCTTGGAAAGTTTTGGTAGCGGGGTGGATCCTTCCAAAGCGGTAAAATACTGGCACTGCACTTTTGATGATCTCGGCTAATTGAAGTGACGTTTTGATCGGAGCTTTTTGTCGAGCTTCGACTATCGCCTTTGCGATTCGTCGAGAAAACTTTTCCTCACCATAACCGTAGATCACATCCGCTATGTTTTCTTCCTCCCAACTATTAACCACGTCATATGCTGTAAAGACTGCTTTCTCCGGATCAGAGTCGAGGGTCATACTGAGTGGCTCGTCCTTTTGAAAAGAGAAGCCTCTACCCCCTTCACTAAACTGCATGGCATTCCAACCTAGATCGAAAAGGATTTTTGAAGGCCTTTCATTACCCAAAATTTCTAGAGCTTTGTCGATATTTCTAAAGTTTGAAACTGTAAGCTTTGGTTTTGCACCAAGAAGCTCGAGTCGCGCCTTTGCTACATCGATCGCACTAGAGTCTGCGTCAATTCCCAGGAGAGTCACCTTGTCATGGAGCGCCTCGTATACTGCTTCCATATGGCCACCAGCGCCGAGAGTCGCGTCGAGATAGGTATCGTTTTCCCTAAGGTCGAGACCTTCTACTACTTGTTTTAAAAGAACCGGTATATGTGTGTTCATAAAGTTGAAAGTAGAAAGTAATAAAGTTTTACTTTATAAACTTGATAACTTTAAAAACTTTTAACTCACATTATCCCCAAACCTGAAAGCTTTTCTGCGAGGCCGTTTGCTTCACGCTCGACACCACGCTTGTATTCGACCCAAGACTTCTCATTCCAGATTTCGATTCGGTTTTGGACTCCGATGAGTACAACCTTGGATTTGAGATTTGCTCTCTCGCGTAGGAAGTCCGGGAGAAGAATTCTTCCAATTGAGTCGATCTCCACTTCGACTGCTCCACCAAACATGTATCTGGTAAAACCTCTCATGTCTGCGCTGAGCATGGAAGAATTCTCTGAAAGCTTTTTTGCAATGCCCTCCCATTCCTTTTGAGTGAAAGCAAAGAGACACTGATCAAGCCCCGGAGTCACGACTATTTTTTTGCCCATCAAACTTCGAAATTTCGAAGGAAGCGAAACCCTGTTTTTGTCGTCAATCGAGTGAGTGTATTCGCCGATAAGCATATAAGTCGTGAGTGGCGGAAAAACGTTTATCCCACCATTTCCCACTTGTATCCATTTTATACCACTGAGTTACACTCGTCTACACTTTTTCCCATATTTCTGTGGATAAAAAGCCTCCAAAATGAACTTTCGTTCATAAGCAAAAACCCCGCCCTGAGCTTCGCTCAGGGCGGGGTTTTTGTAGTTTTTTACTTTTCTGTATTTGGACGCATAAGTGGGAAGGTCTGTAGCTCGCGTAGCGGCTTGTTAGCAAATATTGCAAACAGTCTTTCACCAAATCCGTAGCCACAAGTAGGAGGCATGCCGTGCTCAAGCATTTCGACGAATTCATAGTCCGCCATCATCGCCTCTTCATCCCCGCTCTTCAATATTTCCTCTTGGTTTTTAAATCTCTCAAGCTGATCCAGAGGATCATTGAGCTCGGAGTAGCCGCGACCAATTTCACTTCCAGCGATTATAGGCTGGAACATTTGCACCGTCATGCCTTCATCTCGAAGTTTTGCAAGTGGCGCCACAAGCAGAGGGTGGTTCACAAGAAAGGCAGGGCCGGAAATATTTTTGCGACAGTACTTCCAAAGAGTGTCTGTAAGTCGTTCACGATTGTCTCCTTCAAATTTCACTTGGAGTTCACTGAGTTTAGCTTTGATTTCGTCGTCCGTTGCGGTGTTTAAGTCGATACCCGTCTGTTTTTTGACTTCCTCGACGTAGTCGATCTCTCTCCACTCATCAGCAAGGTCGAAGCTGTGCCCTCTTGCTTCAAATTTGGTAGTACCGAAGACTTCCGTAGCAATAGTACGATACAAATCCTTAACCAGATTCATTCCGTCTTTGTAATCTGCAAAGCTTTCGTAATACTCAAGATTTGTAAATTCTTGCAAATGCTCAGGGCTTGAACCTTCGTTTCTAAACACTCGGCCGATCTCAAATGTCTTTGGAAATCCAGCTGCCATAAGTCTCTTTTGCCACAATTCTCCGACAGAAATCCTCAAATACACATCGATATCAAAGTCATTGTGATGAGTTTTAAATGGTCGAGCTTCTGCTCCACCAGTCGTAAGCTCGAGTACTGGAGTCTCGACTTCAAGGAAGCCTCTTTCTTTGAAAAAGTTGCGCGATACTTCCCAAAACTTTGCTTTTTTGACAAGCAAATCACGGAGCTCGTCGTTTAAAAGCAGGTCGAGGTAGCGCTTGCGGTACCTTTCTTCGGTATCTTGAAGGCCGTGCCACTTTTCGGGAAGCGGCGCAAGCGACTTGGAAGCCATGAGCCACGACTTCGCCAAAACACTCTGCTCGCCTCGCTGACTTGTGATCGCAGGCCCAGTCACCGAAATAAAATCTCCCAGATCAACAGTGTCGGTAAAGAGATTGAAAAGATTTTCAGACATTTCGTCTTTTTTGAAAATCGCCTGGATACGATCAGTACCATCAAATATCACCGCAAAAAGTATTGCCCCCTGACCACGTAGTGCAAGCACGCGCCCAGCGATGCTCACTTCTCGCCCACTTTGTGAGATAGCCTCAAAATCGCTTCTAAGTGCCTTGAGATCAATATCCTTCGGCACTTTTGCTGGATACGGATTTACACCTGCGTCTCGCAATTTTTTGAGTTTCTCTAGACGCGCTTCTCTGATTTCATCGATTGAGGCCATTTTTAGTAAATTATTCTAATAATATAATTATCCTAATATTTGATACAAAGTAAAGCGGGCTTTGAGCCCGCTCTAATTATTTTATGTTTACGATTTTATAAGTCACATCGCCCGCGGGTGCGCTGTAAGTAAACTTGTCGCCCTTCTTCTTGCCGATAATCGCTTCACCAAATGGCGATCGCATAGAGATCTTGCCTTGAGCAAGGTCGGCTTCTTCTGGACCTGTGATAGTATAGGTCTTTTCATCCTTTGAACCTTCTCTTACGACTGACACTACTGAGCCAGCGCCAACTACGTCCGTAGGCTGAGCAGATACGATCACTGCGCTTTTGAGGATCATCTCAAGTTTTGAGATACGATCCTCTACAATAGCCTGCATATCGCGAGCTTCATGGTATTCAGCATTCTCAGAAAGGTCGCCGAGAGACTTGGCATACTCGAGCTTTTCGGCAATTTCCTTCCTGCGCTCAGTACGCAAATATTCGAGCTCTTTAGAAAGCTCTGCGTGTTTTTCTCTTGTTAAATATTCTTTTTCGTTCATATTTTTATATTTAATATTGAACGACTATTGTATGTAATCTGGCGGATTTGTCAACGCCATTTGTATATAGCCAAATACGGCTTAATTTATTGGTTTTTTGAACCTTTGTAGGATTCCAAAATATTGGAATTGAACACGAAAGTTTCTTTTGACAAGGCCTCAAACCTCTCTAGGGCAAGACTTACAAGCCTCTCCACAAGCTCTATGTTAGAGACTCCGGACTGCTTCCAGTTGTGCTGATATAGGCTCCCTGGCAGAGTATTGACTTCATTTACAAATACATCCCTCGTCTCACTGTCAATTAGGAAATCAACTCGGGCGATACCAGTACATCCAAGCACATTATAAGTGGCAAGCCCTGATTCAATCACTTTCTTAGATAGCTCATCATCGATCTTTGCAGGTATCTCACTGTAATTTTGGTTCACTCCGCCGACCTTCTTACCTTGCGAAAGATATTTGTCACTAAAGTCAAAAAATTCGGTTTTGTTAAGTGGACGCTCAATCGAAGCCTGCACAGGATCATCATTTCCCATTATTGGCAAAGTCACTTCGATCAAATTTTGCACACCTTCCTCCACCAAAACTTTTTCATCGTAATGAAGTGCTACTTCGAGAGCGTTTTGAAGCTCTGATTCTGACTTCACTTTGCTAATACCAATGCTTGACCCAAGGTGTACAGGCTTTATGAACAAAGGGTATTTGAGATGTTTTATTTTTTCTAGGACTTTGTTTCGGTCAGTCTCGAAGTCATGTTTTGTAAACCAAATGTAAGGTACTACTTTGATACCGGCGTTCTCTGCGACCTCTTTGGTAAGCACCTTGTCCATAGCTACAGCCGAAGCAGAAAGATCGCACCCGACGAAAGGTACGTTTGCCATACGAAGGAGCCCCATGAGCGACCCGTCTTCGCCGTTTGTGCCATGCATCGCAGGGAAAACGATATCAATCTTTGTCTTTTTACTTCCAAAAGTGCCGCTTTCGATCAAAGTGAGGCCAGCGTTTATATCAAGAGACAGAGGCTTAAGTTTAGAAAGCTTTTCTTCCAATCCGGAACGAAAATAATTGATGTCGTTCATTTCTCCCGTGCTGTACCATGATCCAGATTTGGAGATATAGATAGGCACAACTTCGTATTTGTTTGAAGCAAGCAGAGAATCAATTATAGGATTATGAGCAGTGATGATAGAGACATCATGCTCGACGCTTCTCCCCCCAAACACCACACCAATAGTCTTTTTCATAGGGTTATATTAGCACAATTAGGAGTACTGATCAGGCCAGTCGTTTTGATACAGGAGCACGTCGTTTGAGACTGTGCGGAGGGGCAAGTTTTTGAACAAGTCTTTTGCGTTTTCGTACCAAATTACCTCACCTTTAAAACCGTGTTCCTTGAGGCCTTCCTCTATCCAGCCGGTGACAGAATTTTTCACAAGCACCACCTTTTCAATCCCTGATTCGGCCAGCAGACGACCGATCTCTTTGTGCACAGACTCACTTTTGTCTCCCATTTCTACTAGCCCAGGCGTTATATAAAATCTTCGTTTACCAATTAAACTTTTCAAAAAATTGATTGCGACTTTCACGCCATCCGGGTTGCCGTTGTATGTGTCATCAATCATTACTACTCCCCCATGCTCTTCTTTTGGCTCGAGCCTATGAGCAAATGCATGCGTATTGTGCAGGCCAAGCTCAATATCTTCGGTTTTCATATTGAGACTCACAGCGATGTATGCTGCAAGTGATAGTGGACCCACTTGATGAGTACCAAGAAGATCGGAGCGCACGACGATCGAATCCGTCTGACTTTTAAGTACGAAACTCAATCCACGGATAGTGGAGTTGATCTCTGATGTTTTAAACTCTGCCACACCAGCGCTACTATATTCGTAAGTTATCAAATTTTCGCTGTTTATTTTTGTACCAAATTCTCTCGCTTTTTCGCTCTCAGCGTTTACAAAAAGTCGTCCGCCTTTAGCTTCTAAATAATCAGCTATTTCAAAAATTGTCTTTGCAGCGTTATCCAAAGTTTTAAACTTTTCCAAATGCGCTTCGTTTACTCCTGTCACGATACCAATATCAGGCCTTACCATTTCCGAAAGATATTTGATGTCACCCGGAAAATACTCGCCCATCTCAAAAATCAGGACGTCCTCGTCACCTTTCAATGTATCAACGAAGCTTGCGATACCCATGGGCGTATTTTTGTTTTCTGGAGTCGCTCGCACCTTGAGACTTTGAGAAAGCACAGTTTTCAAAATCTCTTTCATTGTGGTTTTGCCAAAACTTCCAGCAATACCTATCTTCAAGGCTTTATGTTTTTGAAGTTTTAAAGAAGATCGGCGAACAATTCGTTTTTGTACTGGCCTCTGCAAAAAAGCCAGCACAATAGTAGTCGCCCCGACTTTTAGAAGCACCACATACGGCCAAGCGATGACATACAAAAGGGCGTACACGACGCCATACTTTATCAATATAAAAATAATCAGCGCAAAATGTGAAAAATATGCTAAATACGAGACAAGCAGCAAGAGCTTCGCTTTGAGTGTCAGTACTAGCGACTTTCGGTCTTCTACTTTTGCAAAGTTTTTTACATTTTTAAACCAAGACCAAAATTCTCTTAGATTATACTCACTCGCCTGGAGCATATAGACGAGTGACCTCGGATATCGTGGATGATACAGAGATAAAAATCTTTTCATTTTATTTGAAATAATTTTTTATTAGTTCATTTACTTTTGACTCTTCTTCTTTGAACACGAAATGTCCAGCTTTTTTAAACACTTCTATTTTGGAATTTGAAATAAGAGAGTGCAATATATGACCTTCTTTTAGAGGAGTGACCACATCACCTCTGCCCCATATGAGGAGAGTCGGCGCCTTGATATTTACTGCAAATCCTCGCAAATCTTCTCCGACTGCCGCCTTAAACACTTCTTTCATTTTACCACTTGCATGATAGTCAGCCTTGAGAGTGCTGCGCCAAAGGCGCTCTATTTGTGATTTGAAAAAAATGAAAGGTGGCAGGTACAAAAGTGCCCGTCCGATTTTTGAAGCTACAAGCAAAACGCCTTTTGCAATATCAAATGTCCTTACCCCGGCAGATGCTATGAGTACGAGTTTATTGGGAGTAGGTAAAATTTCTTTACCCAGTCCCTTGAGAAGTATCCGTCCGCCGAATGAGTGCCCGACATAGTACTTTGGATTAACTCCGATTTTTTCCAAAAAACTTTTTATAAACAAAGCATAGTCTAAGACAGTATTACCTTTGATCATCTCACTATTACCAAATCCTGGCAGATCAAGTCTTACGACTTTGTGATCCGCCGAAAGCGCGTCGGCAAGCGAGTCAAAATCGTGAAGATTTCTACCCCATCCGTGCAGCAAAAGCACCGGCTCACCTTCACCTTGCACGTCGTACTCTATTGCACTTTGATTTACTAAAACTTTCATTCGTTTTTTATGTACTCTGGTTTATAGGTGACCATGTAATCCATCACCCTTCGCATAGCGGAAGTAGCACCAACTAAATTATGCACCGGACCGCGCTCCATCACCACTGCAAAAGCATACTTCGGCTTGTCGTAAGGGAAAAATCCTACTACCCAAGAATTTACAAACTCCTTTTTTGCCCCAAGCTCTGCTGTACCAGTTTTACCACCAATCTCGACAGCTGTCATATTGAGTCCTTTGGCTGTACCTTCTTCCACCGAAAGCTTCATACCCTCGCGTGCAATTTGAAAATGCTCAGGATCGCCCTCGATTTTTTCACCCAGCGCCACAGTCGATGTGCCTTTGAATTCAAGTGTCGGCTCTACTAGATGCCCACCATTGGCAAGCGCTGCCACCGCACGCACCGCTTGAATAGGAGTGATTTTGGTACCGTACTGACCAATAGAAGTGTTATAAGTGTCACCGACGCGCCAAGGGTCCCCTGGGAAAGTCTTTTCTTTCCATGCAGGATCGGGGATCACACCTTCTTCTTCTTTTTCGAGATCCAAACCTGTCTTTTTGGTAAAGCCAAACATTTCCAAATATTTTTTTATATTAGCTACACCCAAACCTTTTTGATCCTGAAATCCTCCACCGATTTGATAAAAGTAAACGTCGGAAGATACCGCAATTGCGTGTCGCATGTCGACCGCGCCATGAGCTTTCCAGTCTTTGAAGATAGTTGGCTGATCAGGATTGTAAGGATTTGGCACGACAAGCTTACCTGTACTTACGATTTGTTTATAAGGACTAATGATGCCTTCTTCCAAAGCAGCAAATGCTAGGAAAGGTTTGACGATCGAGCCTGGTGTATATAGACCAGAAATGACTCTGTTTAAAAATGGATTTTGAGGATTTTTGAAGTATCCACTGATTGCATCTGCATCATCTCCCTCAGTCATTATCTTCGAGTTGTATTCTGGATAGGTGGTCATCGCCAAAATCTGTCCGTTTTGCACGTCCATAATGATACCTCCTCCCCCTTTGAAATTTACATTTTGAGCAAGCTCCGAAATACTCTTGTACATTTCGTGCTGCAAATCGCTATCTATAGAAAGTGTAAGGTCCGATCCAGAGTGTGGTGGCTCTACCGTGCTTTCGGAAACAACTGTATCGTCCACTGCCACTTCCGTCAGTTTCTTGCCATTTTTGCCTGCGAGCAATTCGTTAAAGTAATGCTCCACTCCATCTTTGGCCACAAACTCTTCTTCATAATAAAATCCTTTTTTGTCTTTAGCCGGGTATTTGATAAATCCCAAGAGGTTTCCAAAACCTCCCTCACTAATATATTCTCGCCCTGGGAAGTCTGCTGTCGAACTTGCCTTTTCGTTCCATGCAAGCTCGACTCCATCACGCGAGTAGACTATACCTCTTGGAGCCACGATCACCGTCTCTCTCAAGCGGTTGTTCTCACTTCTTTCTTTGTAGGTCGAACCGTTGACGACTTGCAAAGACCAGAGCTTACCAGCAAAACCCAGACCGGTGATAATGCAAACAATAATGAAAAATACAAAAACTCTGGATGTAATAGGCTTTTCCATCCTGCCTTCAAATTGAAAGACATCAAAGGAGGGCAGGTTTGTAGAATCCATAAAGATATCCTCCGGAGCCATATCTTTGTAGCTCCTTTTTGCAAATTTCTTTATAGCTCTTTCAATAAATCCAAGCATATTATAATGGTCGCTCCCACTCAAAAGTGGAAACAAGCATCATTATAACAGCCAAAAGCAAAACTGAGAAAATAAACATCTCGTGTCCCGCATACCACGTGTTGCCGCTAAAGTAAGCACGGTCCAAGATCGAAGAAGCGAGGAGTATTTCGTAAGGATTTTTGACTTTGTAGGTGTACGCGATAGCGAGCGGAAAATATAGCCACCACAAAAAAATCGCCGGTATTCCAAACAAAAGAATGAAAAGTATTAATCGTATTAAGATTTTCATATTTCGGGAGTCGGCAAGATAAAGACAGATTTGATTTGAGCAGGATTAACAGGTAGCGACATTAGGATTTTTTTGTTGCCGATCACTTTGTCTTCTTCGATTGCACCGACGACTGCGATCACATTGTCGGACGTATGAGACACCACGACACTGTCGCCGATTTGAATATCAAAATCGATAGGCACTTGAGCTTCTAGAGAGTTGCTACCGGCACCTTGTACTTCGATCGCATTGCCAGTGCGAGCAATAAATCCGGTATTTTTTAAAAGTGGAGAAGAATTAAGAAGCACTGTCGAAGTATCACGAGTCAGTTTGGAAACCTTGCCGATGACCGAGCGGTCGGAGGCAAACACCAAATCGTTTTCTTTTGCACCGTCCACTGTACCAATGTTTGTAAGCAAAGCATCGAGTGGTATCTGAGGAGAGCGAGCGATGATCGAGGCGTGGAGCATCGCACCGCGAGGCTTCATTTGAAGCTCGCCACGCAATCTCTCGTTTTCGTAGTTTACCGCACTAAAGTCTGCTTCTCGAGCTTTAAACTCCTGAAGCTCGGCTTCCAAATTTTGGACTTGCTCCGCAAGAGTAGCCTTATCACCGAAGAGTAGCGCCGCAAATGAAAGGTTGCTACCCAAGGACTCCCCCTTTGCAAAAAAAGGCTGCGTTACAAACCCCACAAATGACCCAAAGATGTTTGTCATGGAAACCAAAAAAATAGCGACAACCAAAATAGCAATCCAAAAAAATTTCTTGAAGCCCGATTTTTGATTGTTACTGGACCTTTGGATGTACGTCATTTTCGTCGCTTATAAGTATATCTTTGAATTCATCAAATTTCTCGAGGATAATACCTGTTCCGCGAACAACGCAAGTAAGTGGATTGTCCGCGATATAGACTGGCATCTTAACTTCCTCGTGCAACACTTCGGCAAATCCCTTGATAAGCGCACCGCCACCGCAAATATAAATACCGCGGTGCATGATATCTGAAAGTATTTCTGGTGGAGTGACTTCAAGCACTTCTTTTGTAGCTTCGACAAGTCTTTCGATAGAGTGCGAGATGGCTTCGCGCACATCTGAATCTGTGATGATCACTTCACGCGGAAGACCAGTGATAAGATCCCTGCCTCGAGCGGCGATCTCGAGGGGTTCGTCTTGAGAGAGCAGCGCTCCGATCTGGATCTTGATATCTTCCGATGTCTTTTCGCCGATGATGATTTTAAACTCGCTTCTGATATAAGAAATAATATCTTGGTTTAGCTTGTCGCCTGCTATGCGTACGTTTTTTGAACTCACGACGCCACCAAGCGAAATCACAGCGATGTCTGTCGTGCCGCCACCTATGTCGATCACCATATTGCCGACAGCCTCGTGCACAGGCAAGTGCATACCGACTGCCGCTGCCATAGGCTCTTCTACTATATAAACTTCGCTCGCACCAGAGTTTTTGGTCGCATCACGCACTGCGCGAGTCTCTACGTTTGTAATACTCGAAGGTACACCGACGACCACTCGTGGACCCAAAAATCTTTTTGAAATTGTCTGAGCTTTGTTAAGCAAGTAGTGGATCATCTCTTCTGTCACTTCAAAATCAGAAATAACTCCATCCACTATCGGGCGCACCGCTACGATATGAGGAGGAGTGCGGCCAAGCATGTTTTTGGCCTCTGTACCCACGGCTACCACCTGACCGGTCTTTTGATTTACTGCTACGACTGATGGTTCGTTCACGATAATACCTTTACCACGAATATAAAGAAGGGTATTTGCCGTACCCAAATCAATACCTATGTCATTGCGCATGACGCGCTTCCAGTTTTCAATCTTTTCTTTAATCATTTTATTGAACTTCCTCCAAGCTTACGTTCTTCACCTCACCTGTCTTTCTATCTTTCAATTCTACCTTTCCTTCCGCAAGTCCTCGCTCGCTTACGACAATCGAATAAGGCATGCCTAGGAGATCTGCATCTGCAAACTTTTCACCCGCGCGAGCTTCGCGATCGTCATAGAGCGCGTTTGGAGAAAGTCTTTCGTACAATGCTTCAGCGGCTTTGCGCACCTCCGCATTTTGAGAAGGTATTTCTATAATATGATATTTGAACGGAGCGATCGCCTCCGGCCATACGAGGCCTTTTTCATCTGCATAAACGTCAGCCACTGTTCCCAAGAGTCTTCCTAGACCTATGCCATAGCAACCCATTATCACTTTCTGACTGACTCCGTTTTCGTCTTTGTAATGAAGGTTTAGGGCATCTGTATATTTCGTGCCAAGTGGAAAAATATTTCCAACTTCTACCGACTTTGCCTCACGAAGCGCATCCTTATTTAAACCAAATTTTTTGATATTTTCGTCATTGTAGACCTCTTTGTTGATTGCAAGCTTTTTATTATCATCAATATAAATTATATCTTCACCTGAATCAGTAATTGTCTGATACTCATCTGTCAAACCAGTAGTAAATGACCCGCCCGCAGCAATTGTTCTAAAAGTTACATCGCCTAAACCTACACGCTCAAAAATTTTCGTGTAGGCAGCGGCGCACTTTTCATATATATCTTTAAAATCTTCTTCTGTTCGACTAAAAGAGTACATGTCTTTCATAACAAACTCTCTCACTCGCATTATTCCACTTTTAGCTCTAAGTTCATTACGAAATTTATTTTGGAATTGGTAGATAATAAGAGGTAAATCTTTATATGAATGTACGTATTCGCACAATAAAGAAGTAAGGGGTTCCTCGTGTGTATTAGCAATACCAACTTCCGTACCATTCGCAAGCTTAGTCTTAAACCAGTTATCGATCACTTCATCATCCCATCTACCTGTTTTCTTCCAGAGTTCTGCGTCCTGCAAAGTTGATAAGAGGATCTCTTGAGCACCAACCGCATTCATTTCTTCTCGTATTATTTGCTCAATTTTTTTAAATACACGAAGACCAAGGGGCATGTATTCATAAACACCAGACATGTGTTTATGCAAGTAACCACCTCTTATCAGTAATTGGGCGTTTTTGCTCTGCTCATCCGCCGGAGCCTCCCGACGTGTTTTAGTAAAAAGCTTTGATTGCCTCATATGCCCAAATCTTACCAAACAATGGCTTTATTTCAAACGTAGGAAGTTAAAACAAATTTTTGATGTCTTTGACTGTGACGAGAGCCATGAGGATAAGGAGTACCGCGAAGCCGACCATGTTGACCCACTGAGCGAGGTTTGGCTTTATTTTCTTGCGAGTGATGGCTTCAATAGCGACGAATACAAGACGTCCACCATCGAGAGCTGGGAAAGGCAGCAAGTTTACAACAGCCAAGTTGATCGAAATAAGAGCAGTGAAAGTGAGCAAGTATGTAAGCCCAAGTCGAGAAGCATCGCCCACGAGCCCGACGATGCCGACTGGCCCCGTGACTTGCGAAAGATCAGCGGTACCCGCAATCGCCCCGAAAATTAGCCCGAGTATGCCTGTGACGGTAAGATAAAAAAGATTGACGGTAGTCTTGAGCCCTTCCCACACTGCGCGGAGAGGGTTGAGTCGGAGTATTCCTACTTCATCCATCGTGATACCTATCACCTTGCGATCGTTTGCTAGTCCTGCTACAGGTGCAACTTCGATTTGTTTTTCCTCCTCACCACGCAATATTTGTATCGTAACCGCTTTATCGCTCGTACCAATAAATGCGGATACGTTTTCAGGAGTAATATCAGGAAGTACAGATGAGCCACGCGAAACTTGCTCTATCTTATCCCCCGCTTTGAGACCTGCTTTGTCGGCAGGAGAATCCGGAATTACCGAGACGACCATCAGCTCCGCGTTTTGGACTGGTAAGCCCATGTCATTATCCTTAGAAGTCGGCATACCGATCATAAAGGTGGTCGAGAAAAGTAGCCATGCGAAAACGATATTGAAAAACACGCCTGCTGCTAGTATCGCCGCCTGCCACTTTTTGCTAACATCGGAAAAACGAGCCCCACCCCCCTGCCCCCTCCCCAAAGGGGAGGGGGCTTTTATTTTTAAATCCCCTTCCTGAGCTGGAGAAAGTTCCTCGAGAAAAGTCTGGTTGAGCAGGTCCTCCTGCGACCCGAGGACTTTTGGAGAGGAACCTTTCTCCGGCTCAGCAATTTCCTCATAATTCTCACCAAAAATTTTGACGAAGCCGCCGAAAGGAATCCAGTTGAGTGAGAAACGAGTACCTTTCCAAAACCCGAGAGTCGCAGCTCGAGGCGGATAGCCAAAACCAAACTCCTCCACCTTTACTCCAGCCCTCTTGGCAGCCAAAAAGTGCCCGAGTTCGTGTACGAGCACAAGCACCCCGAGGATCACAATGAAAAGTACGATCGTCATTTAGTTTTTTATTTCTGCTTCCTTCTTGCTCGACATGTCCTCGAGCATTTTGCCCGCAGCGTCTACATGCTTTTGAAGTTCGTCTTTGAGTCTAAATTTGTCATCTTCGCCCATACCGCCTTGCTTCTCCTTCTCTTCGATTTCCTTCACTGTCTTTTCTCGAAGCGAACGCAAGGTGACGCGTGCTTCTTCGAGCTTTTGTTTGACCACCTTGATAAGCTGCTCGCGTCGCTCGGAAGTAAGCTCCGGGAAAATGATTCGCACTCCTTTGTCATATGGAGCAGCAGAGAGACCGAGATTTGAGGTAGTGATCGCCTTTTCGATAGTCTTCACTAGACCTTGGTCCCAAGGTTCGATCTTTATCGAGCGCACGTCCTCGAGGATAATATTTGCGACTTCTTTGAGAGACATCTTCGAACCGTAAGCATCTACCATGATAGAGTCGAGGATCACAGGTGTAGCGCGCCCAGTGCGAATAGTCGCAAGCTCCTTGGAAAGCCAGCTCTCAATCTGAGACGATTTGTCTTTGAAATCTACAAAGTTATACATAAGTTAAGTCGTTAGCTGTTAGATTTTAGATAATATTAAATTTATTGCATTATATCACGAAGCAGAGGACGAGAGACATGCGGCGAGCAACGTGACGTTACAAACATGTGGCAAGCCCACGTGATGTTATAAACATGTGGCGAGCCACTCCAATATCATCTTTGGTGAGCCACCGCGAATACCCGAATACTGACTTCCATCGATCACCATCCGCAATACCGAAGCCTTTATCTTTTGCTTGCGACTACGGAGCAAAATTTCCTTTTCAATATTTCGAGTTAGATCTTTCATAATACTTTTGTCTTCTTTTTTTGATAATTTTTTGACTGTCGCTAGTCTATCCGCCACACTTCCGTCTAAAAACTTTTTTGCTTCCTTAAGGTCGGTATCCTCATCGGATTCATAGTACATGACCCTCGAGATAAGTGTCGGCAAGAGAGCGCGAGCTTTTTCTACTACAAAAATAATGTGCGTATTTAGCGGCGGCTCCTCAAGAGTTTTGAGAAGAGAGTTTTGAGACTCCAATGTAAGATTGTTTGCAAAGATTATTGCGACTTTTCTTTCTTCTCTGATTGGTTTGAGGCTTGACCACTCGCAGAGCTTTCGTGCATCGTCCACTCCAAAGGATTCGACTACAATTTCACTAAAATCCGGATTGCCCACAGGGGAAAACCCGAGCGACTCAAACTCTTTGAGGAGCGATTCTTTGATTTGAGTCCCGCCTTCTATAAGTACCGCATGATGCACATCTTGCCAACCGTTTGTGACTTTAAACATATTTATTTTTTGGAAATGACCATACGCTTGTACGCATCGAGATGCTCGAGCGCCGTGCCCGTACCTCGCGCCACACAAAAGAGTGGATCCTTGGCGAGTTCAGCCTTCACACCCACGCGACGAAGCACGAGCTCTGGGAAATTGCGCAGCTCGGAAGTGCCTCCCGTCATCATGATGCCGTGGTCTATGATGTCAGCCGCTAGCTCTGGCGGAGTCTCTTGCAGCACGTCCTTTATCGCCTTGATCATCTCGCGAAGCTCTTTCGAAATAGCTTTTACGATCTCGTTTGTCCTCACTTCTACCGATCGAGGTAGACCAGATATAAGGTCGCGACCTTTGACCGTCATGCTTAGCTCCTCATCAAGAGGAAGTGCGCTACCGATTTTCATTTTGACCTCCTCGGCAGTCTTGTCGCCGATCGCGAGGTTGAAAGTTTTTTTGATATAGTCTGCGATGCTTTCGTCGATCTTGTTGCCGGCGCACTTGACCGAAGTAGAAGCTACGATGCCTCCGAGCGAAATCACCGCCACATCAGTAGTGCCTCCTCCGATGTCGCAAATCATGTGACCCTTCGCTTCATATATAGGGATGCCGGCACCTATAGCAGCAAGTATTGGCTCTTTCACTACGTAGGCGTTTTTCGCGCCTGCTTTGATTGCAGCTTCGATCACTGCGCGACGCTCAGTCGAAGTCACTCCCGCTGGGACAGAGATCAAAACTTCTGGCTTTACAAACTGCCACTTGCCGAGAGCTTTTTTAATATAGTAGCGAAGCATCGCCTCAGTCACTTTATAGTCCGCTATCACGCCATCTTTCATCGGACGATAAGCAACTATCGCCTCCGGAGTACGACCAACCATCGTCTTGGCCTCATTGCCCACTGCCAAAATACGATTGTCCTCGAGAGAGACAGCTACTACAGACGGCTCATTGAGCACGACACCCTTACCCGGCAAAAATACCAGTGTGTTTGCAGTACCCAAATCGATACCAAGTTTTTGCGAGAATAGCGCCATTTGACACAATGATATACGCAATCCCGCCCCCTTTCAACTTGTTATTTTTAAATCATCAGTCCTAAATTTTCCGTATTTATAATATTTTTTCCTAAATTTAAAATACATTATTCTACACGATCGTATAAAATAATGTATGCGTATTTAAGATATAAATGGAAAGGGCCGCGCCTCCAGCGCGGCCCTACTATTGTTAACTACTGTAGAAGGTACTCCACCGCCTCCGCAAATGTGCGCGGTGGACCATAAAACTTGCTCAAACGCTCCGCCTCTGTGATGGACACCTCCTTCAGGTCGGCGAATGGAATGTAAAGCCGTCGATTCTTCCGTACCAGCAGTGATGTAGCATGAGAATAACTGGTCCGATCCACCACGGACTTCGAAAATCCAGTCCATTTTTCAACCAACTTGTCCACACACAGTCGGAACTCGCTTTCAGACGCAACGATATGCATCTGCGTTCTTGCTGGATCATCAGGATCGCAGAAGAAGAATGTCGTCGGCACTTTTACCAACCCAACAGACTTCCATAGATTTGAAGGATCCGGTCCGCTCGCGTAGTCATCAAAATCAGAGACCACACAAAACGCTGTGGTACCAGCGACATTGTTTGTATATATTAGCGGACCGACTTTTTCGGCCTTTCTGACAATTTCCTCGCTTCGCCACTTCAAATCGGCTACTTGAGCCTTTTTTTTATTGTTACTGTTATTTTCCTTTGCCGCTATTAGAGCTACTATGAGCAGCCCAATTAATAGGCTCGTGACGAACAAGAGGAGCGCTGTGTTTTCGAACATTTCAAACTCCAACATCCTATCATCCTCATTCTCCGCAATCTCAAAGATATACGTGAAGGGTGATGGATCTATTTATATTATAACATATTTGCAATATTTTGCAACTTAACAAATGAGTCTCTTGCTAAAGACGCTTTTATATCTTTAACTTAAGTCATGTTTATCGTCGAAGTAGCTCCTCTCAAGGCCACCTTACGCCACGACTCTCTTTCGTATTTCACATCCAAAGCACTCGACCCTGGGTCGCTTGTGCGAGTACCACTTAGAGGTAAGGTGCGGCATGCAGTCGTGCTCGCCTGCTCGAGCGTGAGCCAAAAAAAGGCAGAGATAAAATCAGCATCCTTCGTCATGCGCAAGGTGCTCTCACTTTCTTCTGGACCTTTTCTGAGCAAGGATTTTATGACTGGAGTGAAAAACGCTGCCGACTACTTTGCCACTTCTCCCGGAAGCATCCTCTTCCAGCTTCTCCCTGCTCTCATCACCGAAAATCCCAAGTTATTAAAAATAGTTGAGGAGGAAAAAGAGGTTGTAGTTGAAGAGGCAAGCACCAAGTCTAGACTCGAAGCGATCCAGACCGAGTACGAGGAGCGCTATATGCACTACAAAGCGGCGATTCGAGAAGAGTTTGCCAAGAAAAAATCTGTCTTCCTCTGCCTTCCGCAAAACGAAGATGTCCGTAAGGCTAAAGACAAGCTTGAAAGAGGTATTGAAGCGTACGTCGCTTCCTTCCATAGCGGACTTTCCGAAAAAGAAATGACAGCTGAGTGGCAGAAGGTGTGCAAGACCGAGCACCCGGTACTTATCATCGCGACTCCTGCTTGGTTTTTTATGCCGCGGCGCGATATCGGTATGTACATCATCGATCAAGAAAACAAGAGCGGCTGGAAAACATTGAAACGACCCTTTATCGACTACCGCACTTGTATTGAGCTTGTTGCTCGCGAACAAAACATTCGCACGATCATTGGCGACTCTATACTTCGCGTAGAGACACTCACCCGTTACAAACAAACAGAGATCGAGGAGTTTGAAAGTGTGAAGTGGCGCTTGCCGCCGCTCGTCGAGACAGAAGTCATAAGCATGACGAAAGATGCAAACAAAGAAAAAGAATTTCACGCTCTTTCCGAGACTCTCATCTCGCACTTGAAAGAGACGAGCCTCACGGGCAATCACGCTTTCGTCTACGCCGCTCGCAAGGGACTTTCTGCTTCAACTATATGCCGAGATTGCGGCACAGTAGTATCGTGCAACAACTGCAATGCGCCCATGGTCTTGTACAAAAAGAAGGAGTCAAACATTTTCCGCTGCCACCAGTGCGGAGAGGTACGAGACGCAGCCGAGATTTGTCGCAAGTGCGGAGGATGGAAGCTGGCCGCCTTTGGTACTGGTATTGAAAAAGTGAAGGAAGAGCTTGAAGCGCATTTTGATCCGAAGCTTATATTTGAAATCAATCGCGAAGCGACTCCGACCGCACGCAAGGCGCAAGAAGTAGCTGAACAGTTTTATGCAACTAAAGGCTCGATACTTGTAGGCACCGAGATGGCACTTTCATTCCTCCACAAAAAAGTAGATACGAGTGCGATAGCCGCATTTGACTCACTCTTCTCGGTTCCGGACTTTAGGATTAGGGAAAAAATATTTCGCCTCGTGATAGAAGTCCGCAGCGTCGCTAAGGAACACTTTTTCCTTCAATCACGCAATATCGAAGACGAAGCACTCAATATGGCGCGGAGCGGCAACTTGATAGAATTTTACAAAATGGAGTCGGATGACAGACGCGCGCTGCAGTACCCACCCTTCTCTATATTTATCAAAGTCACTGTGCGTGGTGGCAAACCGCAAGTAAGTAAGTCGGCTCAGGAGCTTAAAAATATTTTTGCTCTTTGGAGTCCTGCGATCTTCCCTTCTCTTCACGAAAAGAGAGGCGAGGCCGCTGCGCTCAACGCAGTCATCAAAATCCCTCGCGAAAACTGGCCCGACCCGCGCCTTCTCGAGTCTCTCCGCAACCTCTCTCCTCAATACGAAATCAAAGTCGACCCAGATAATTTGTTGTAAAATAATTTTTGTAATGAAAGTGCCCGGCGCTTACGCGCCGGGCAAATAATTCGATCATTAGTACGAGAAAGGAAAGGCAAGTCGCGCTTTCCACGCTTCTCTCAAACCCCGCTCTGCCAAAATGTGAAGCAGTGGCAAAGAGATGCACACATGCTTCATATTACCTCTTTCTAACTCCATACGAACAAAAGGCAGCGTCTGGAGTGCAGAAGGTTCCATTTTGAAAATCCTCGCAATGACCGTGATGCTTTCGTTGCAAGTACCGGTTGTGCACGCGAGAGGATCAGGAAACGACCCGTAAAGCTCCTCTTCAAAATAACTTTCAGTCGGTACTGCTTTAAAAACTCCAGACCCGCTAGAGAGTAGCGCACCGCCGCAAAAAAATCGGCGCTTTTCTCTGCTTGGGCCGAATTCCCACTCAGTAATAATCTCCTCGAGCAATCTCGCCTGACGTTGAATATGCGTTGGTTGCGGATCAGGCAAGTCCAAAATCCATTTCTGTCTAAAGAAACTCATATGTGGATCCTTTCTTCTGACTTTATATATTGTTGAAGCAATTTTGTCAATATCACCCTAACAGTCAACACAGATAATTTGTTGTAAAAAGGTCTCAATAAACTTCGCATATCGAAAATAACTGATTGACCAAAATTTCACGGCCGTGAATTTTTGGTCAATGTATTCTTTTGTAATCAATATAGGTGTATAAGTATGTAAAAGCCGCCGGTCACTTCTAGAAGTGACCGGCGGCATACACACTCCCACCGCAATTCTTCAAAGATTGAAGGGCTCTGGTGGAAGCCCCGCGAAGCGGGGCACCGGCGCTGCCGGGTTTATAGTCTCGGGATGACTGCCATGATTTTTGGAATTTGATCATGGCAGTTCACTTCTTCTCTCCGAGCGAGAATCAATGCGCGTTGCAAGTATATGTGAGCCTGAGACACTGACGTCGAGTTGCTTTCTCTCATCTCCGGCTTCAAATGCATCTCCCCAGCCTTCCGAAGAATACGTACAAATTGACGCAGACCCATCGGCTGATCAGGTTCTTCCCGAATCAGCTGCTCGAGATTTACTGCCTCTTGGATTTTTGTATTGATGATCGTGAACATCTCATTTGCATGAAATTTTGTCACAAGCACCACTTCAGCATAGGTTAGATACGCGAGGGCAATCTGATGTGGTTTTCCGTACACAACAGCTTCTGCCACTTCCTGCGCCGCCGCTCGAATCAGCGTCTTGTTCAATACATTCTTAAAAACCGGCAACTTCGTGCGGAGCTTCAGCATAAACTGAAGCCACACATCGAGCTGATTGTGATTCAAATCCGTTATTTTGGAAGCAAGGCAAAATGCATGCCAAGCAGCCAAAAGAAAAAATTTCACCGGATGACGACCTTCAGCAGGGTTACCGCTCAAAGCCGTGATGTACGCCGACAGCATAATGCTGTGCGCGGTCGCGTGTTCTCCGCGGCTGCGAGCCAAGAGAGCCCCACTTTTGGCTTTCGCCAAGCGATCGGGCTCATTTTGCCACATCGCGTTTACTGCCGAACCTTGATCGTTCGGCTCAATTCCTGCTTTTCCCATTTTGCCTCTCTTTCTTATTCAAGGAACTGTCCAACTCTCGGCTCTCGAAAAACATCTCGAGAACTCAGAATCAGGGGCGACCGAAGTCGCCCGTGAAAGAACTAAGCGTTAAAACTGACTGCCGAATGTGTCTGCCAGTCGAGCCTGCATATCGAAATCGATGATCGGTTCGACCGTGGCAGGCTTGGTAACAGACCGTGTCTTCTTCGGCTTCCGTGGGAGCCTGAAGAACTTGCTCCCCTGCCCAAAGTTTCCGTCTACCGTTTCCTTTACCGAATTGATAGTACGGTGAAGGATCTGACGGATACGACCTGGGACGCGTGCCTTGCCAATGATGTGCCATTCGCGTTCGGTGTGATCGAAGGTCCCGTTGTGGGAAGACGGCCTCTGCCATCGCTCCTCTTGGGTCATGAGCGGTCCACCTTTGCGAGCCGTCTCGAATGCTTCCTTGAGATCATAAACGCCGTCATGGCGAATCCGATCGATAAAACTAAAAACGCTCCAGAGATAGACATACTCCTGCTTCGATTTGCGAGTCACTGTGCCCATATAATTCTTAACCTCAGGACTTCTGAACACTACGACAGCAAAACAGAGTGGGTCTACCACAACATCCGAATCATACGCACCTTCGAAGCCCGAGATGTTCATCTGGCCTTCCAAGTAAATTGCGACGAGGTCGCACGGCATGTCGAGCGGGCCGGGGCGACTGCCCCCGTCGAAGCGAGTGTGCCATCCGCTGCTACCTGTAGGCGTGCACTGATAGCACTCAGCTTCTTCTTCGTTTTCGTGAATCCGGTTGAGCATCGCGCCGCCGATCGCCAGCTGGATATAGTTGGAGTGATGCAGCATGATCGTGGGGTAGATACCCCATTCGTTCGTTTTACGCATTTCAATTCTCCTTCCCATTACAGGATAGATTTTTCTGAACCTACCATTACAGCAGGTTTCTGTTTTTATTATACACCTTTTAATGGTATATGTCAATATATTACACTGCAGATTTTGATCTGCCAAACGAGCCAAAATATGCTAAATTAGAGCCATGCAGGGAGATATAGTCCAAAAGGAAAATCCTATTTTGAGGGACATTGCTAAGGATGTGCCTCTTGAAGATATTCGCAGTCGCAAGATCGAGACGATCATCCGTCGAATGCAAAAAGCCCTCGCCCATGAGGACGATGGTATAGCCATCGCGGCCCCGCAGATTGGTGAGAGCCTGCGAATATTCGTCGTATCTAAAAAGGTTTACGATTTGATGGAAGAAGAAAGCACAGCGCCAAAGACAAAAACAAAAACTCCAAAAGACGAAAGTGCAAACGAAGAAAAGTTTGAACCGAAAGATCTAGTGTTTATAAATCCCAAAATTCTCAAAAAATCCCGCGAGCAAGAGCTTATGGAAGAAGGCTGCCTCTCGGTACGTTGGCTCTACGGACAAGTGAAGCGCGCAAAAAAAGTTTTGGTCAAAGCTTATGACGAGACTGGCAAACCATTTACATTTGGAGGCTCAGGACTCATGGCGCAGATATTCCAGCATGAGATCGATCACCTCGACGGAGTACTTTTCATAGATAAAGCACGCGGTCTCAAAGAGATGCCACCACAGGATAAGATCTAAGAATCAGGAATTATGAATAATCAAAAAATAAATTTTGCATTTTTTGGATCATCAGAATTTAGTATTTATGTATTAGACGAGCTCAAACTCCACAATCTCGTCCCCTCTCTCATAGTCACGACCCCTGACAAACCAAAAGGACGCAAGCTCGTACTCACTCCAAATGTAGTGAAGACTTGGGCAATTGAAAATGGCATCGAGTATCTCGATCCAAAATCACTCCGAAACAATCCAGAGCTCGTAGAGACTTTGAAATCCAAAAAATTTGATCTATTTCTCGTAGCCTCATACGGTAAAATTATTCCAAAAGAAATATTTGAGATACCTCTTCGCAAAACTCTCAACGTCCATCCGTCGATGCTTCCAAAGTATCGCGGAGCCTCACCTATCGAAAGCCAAATCCTAAACGATGAGCCAAACATTGGCGCGAGCATCATGCAAATCGAAGAGACAATGGACACCGGGCCGGTGTTGGTGCAAAAGAAAATCAGCATTTCGCAGTATTCCCTCGAGCAACCGGGGTCCTTTTCTGCTGAAAAGGACCCTCCTTCTCACGCCAGCCGCGCTCCGAAAGTTGCTCTCGAGAACACTGCTCATGCTTCAGATTCTGTTTCTTCTCCCCTCTCCTTTGCAAGGAGAGGGGCTGGGGGTGAGGTAGTTGGTCGCGTTGAGCTTGAAAAAATACTTGCGAAAGAAGGAGCAAGGCTTTTTGCTCACATAGTACCTGAGTGGATGTCTGGCGCGCTTGACCCGATTCCCCAAAACGAAAACCTCGCCACATATTGCGGAAAGATAGAAAAGAAAGACGCAGAGCTAAATATCGATCTCAAAAACTTGCCCACCGCTGACGAAGCGCGAAAGGTACTACTCAAAATCAAAGCTTACGAAGGATGGCCTGAGTGTTTTACATTCGTCGAAAAAAATGGAAATAAAATACGTGTGATCATCCGCGCAGCTCATATCGAAAACGACGCTCTCTGTATTGATCGCGTCGTTCCCGAAGGGAAAAATGAAATGAGTTTTGAAGATTTTAGCCGCGGCTATCTTTCGTAGCACTCGACTATCTCGATCTCCAAGGATTCAAATTTTTGATCATATTTTTTAGCCGCACACCTCCGCGTCGCACGAGTCGAAGCGCTCTCTTCCTCCTCGAGCTCATCTCTCTGATGAGATCGTCCTTGGCTTCGTCTATAGCTGCGTAGAGATCTTCTTTGTGTGCTTGTACATAGTAGTCCTGACCACCGTTTATCACATGGAGCTCCGCAAGGAACACATCGCCTTGTTTGTGATGACGTGTGCTTTTACCAACTTCAATATTTATAACGACTTCCTCTAAGTTTTTAAAATACTTAGTCACCGATTCAAGCTTCTTCTCAATATACTCCGAGATAGCCGGAGTGATAGTAATATTGGTCGCCTTTATGTTGGTTTTCATGAACATATTATAGCTCCAAAAAATTAAGCCTTCCAGGTCAAGAAACGTATATTAAAGTTATCACCAACTAGGTGAAGACAAGATGAATCAATGTGTTAGCATATACTGTTGCCGAAATGGTCTTTTGACCCCTGGGTAGCTGGGAAATGCCTTTGTAGGTCACTTCAAAGGAAATTATTATTAGCTACCTCAGGTATGCAAAAGGTTTCTATTTTGTTATTAGTTTTATTTGGCTTGGTATTTTTGCCAAAAGATGCGGCTGCTGTCGTCGCCGCTCTCACCCCCTCCCCTTATCTTTTTGATTTCAATCAGACAAGCTCAGTCGAGGAGTCTGCTTACACTAGCCCTTATTGGTTTGTTAACTCGGGAGGATATCTAAAAATGGACGGCAGTCGAGGAGGCACCGTGCAAGGTGAGTTGCCACTTACAGATTATTGGAAAAAATTGTACGAGCTCAACAATCCAGTCGATACGGACCTGGGACTTCACCCTCAAAATATTTTCCGCTTACTCACTCGCAACGTTTGGGAAAATGTAAGGCAAGAAGCGTATTTCGTAATCAAAAAAACAAACTTGAGCTTAAGCCCAAACCGCAACCAATCAAACGGCTTGCTCCTTTTCAACCGATACAAAGATTCTCAAAATCTGTACTACACAGGAGTGCGGGTCGACGGAAGTGCGATTATCAAAAAGAAGAAGAATGGAATTTATTACACGATGGCAGAAGTGAAAGGAGTCTTCCCCGGCACATACAATCATGAGACTTCTCCAAACCTACTCACTCAAAACAAATGGATCGGTCTTCGAAGTGAAATCACAGACGAAAACGGAATTGTAAAAATCAAATTATTTTTGGACAAAGGCTGGTCGGGTGATTGGCAACTCGTAGCAGAAGCAGAGGACGACGGCAAAACATTTGGAGGAAGTGCTATCTTGGGAAGCGGACTCGGAGGTATAAGGACTGACTTTATGGATGTTCAATTCGAAAATTACAGGCTACGCAATATATAGTTTGCTCTTATATGAAGCGGGAGTGAAAGCATCTACTTGCGTTTATAAAACGCTGCGTTATGCTGATCTAAATACCTAATCCTTTATGTTTTTGGCCAAATTCTTGCCTTCATATACGAGGAGACAAAAGATTGCGGCAGCGATTTTATTTGGTAGTTATCTCCTGACCGCACTTATAGGATACAAGCTATTTGCAGCTCCCGCAGTCATATTCCCTGCCGCGGGCGTGGCGCTTGCAGGCTTGGTACTCGGAGGATTATCGCTTTGGCCGATGATCCTCTTTGCTTCCATCGTCCAACATTTGATAATCGGCACGAATATTTACATGCTCGTTGTTTTAAGTATTGCTCATACTCTACAAGCAGCAGTCGGTGCGTACATACTTAGAAAATTAGGTTTCGATTCGGTGATGCGACACGTTCGAGACATGATCGTGTTCATGGCAGTGGCGCTCGGCGTATCGATGATCGTCCCTACTATTGGGTTTGGCTCTTGGTACCTGAGGCAATTTTTTAATCCTACAGGAATAGGCTTCTCTGTGACTTGGGGATCATGGTGGACAGGTATGTTATTTAGCTTGCTTGTCGTCTCGCCTGCTTTTATTCGTTGGCTCGCGAGACCTAGATTTAGGCGCACTACCACTCAGATAATCGAGATCTCTGCTATTTTTATAATACTTTTTGTATCAAATTATCTTATATTTTTTAGTGACATAAATCGCGTCGGACACATTTCGGTCGCGTATATTATACTCATTCCATTTATGTGGATGGCCCTGCGTATCGGACCTCGTTTCCTCACTCTGGGTATGCTTATCACGGGTATCATGGCGATCCTCGGAGCATATACAAAATTCCCGAGCGTATCTGAGCTTGATCTTGGAACTCGCCTTTTTGAATTAGAGATATTTATCAATATCGTCGCATTTATCTTTTATACTCTCGTCGGTATCGAAGAAGAAAGGGGCAACGCGGTACGTGCATACCGATCTCACATTTCAAATTTGGAAGGCACACTAAATGAAGTGAGTACCCAAGACAAAGCAAAGAGCGAATTCATAGCCCTCCTCGCACACGAACTTCGCAACCCACTCTCGCCTATCGTTAGCGGACTAGAGCTGCTACGATTCAAAAACATTCATGATGAGACAGTCACGGACACCCTCAACGTCATGGATGACAAAGTACACACGATCAAAAGACTACTTGATGACCTGCTCGATATATCCCGCGTTTCAAGACAAAAACTTCGACTTCAAAAAGAAAAAATAAATCTTTGCAAGACAATAGAAGCGGCAATCAAATCAGTCGAGCATCACTTCCATGAACGCGAGCAGACTCTGCATATAAATATCCCAACTAAGTCTATCTATATCTTTGCCGACCCTGTGCGCATTGAGCAGATCGTGATGAACTTGCTCAGTAACGCTTCAAAATATAGCTACCAAGGAGGCACGGTTTGGATCTCAGTAAAACAAGATGGGAGTCGCGCAGAAATACGCGTACTCGACAATGGTGTGGGTATCGAGCAAGATCTTCAATCAAGAATTTTTGAGCCATTCCTACAAATTGAGCTTGGCAAGAGGACGAGTGAAGGCCTCGGTATTGGACTTTCTCTCACTCAAAATTTGGTACAAATGCATGGAGGCAATATCCGTGCCGAAAGCTCGGGCAAAGGTCGCGGGAGCGAATTTATCGTCGAACTACCTGTCTACACTCGCGAGGACCATCCAAATCCATCGCACGACAATACCAAAAAATCAGACTCGCCAGAGCTCAACGAAGGTTCATACAAAGTACTTGTGGTGGATGACAACAAAGCCGCAGCACAAGGCATAGGCAAACTTTTGGGAATCAAAGGCTACAAAGTAGAGTACGCTCACACAGGCGAAGAAGCTCTCGATCAGGCACTCAAATGGAAACCAAAAGCAATACTACTTGATATAGGACTACCAGATATGGATGGATACAAGGTCGCCAAAAAATTGCGTGCGGATATGAAATTCAAAGGTGGAATCATCGCCCTCACTGGCTACGGACAGATCGAAGATCGCCAGCGAGCATATGAGGCTGGATGCAACGCACATCTTACCAAACCTATCGGCATATCAGATGTGGATCAAGCTCTCAAAGAAATAATTTAGTCGAAAATACTGATTAGATAATTATCTATCACTCGCTGATCGAGGTCATAAAAAAATGTTTTGTCCTCTTGGAGTCGTCGAGCTAGATTTTTGCCCACGAAGCGCCAGTGCCACGGCTCAAATTGGTAATACGTATTTCCTTCTGGATACGAAAGTGTAAAGCCGTATTTGTACGCATTGTCCTTGAGCCACTTATACTCTGGCGTGGTTTTAAATTTGTTGAAATTTCCCAAAGTTTCGTCTGTAGTGAAATCGACTGTAGTACCGAGCTGATGCTCTGAGTATCCTTGGTCAGCCGAAAACTGATTAGCAGTCCCCTTGCCATACACCACTGTGTAGCCCTGCTTCAATGTGCCCTGCTCGCCAAAAGATCGGTAAGCAGAAGTGATCTTCAAATGCATACCAGCATCTTTCGAATCTTTGAGTAGTGCGAGCATATATGGGAGCACCTTTTCATGGAGCTCTAGGTTTTTGTCTTTTGGAAATGCGTACTCACTCGGTACTTGGGCAAGCTTTTCAGGAATATAATGCTCATTCAAAAAATAAACTTTGGAATATTTCTCGAGAAGTTCTTTGTCTGTCTGAGCTAGTTTGTTTAGCGTACTTACAGTCCCGACTATCTCTCTAATCTGATTTTGAAATTCGTTGTTCTTTTCTTTTTCGGAACGCAAGAGCGTGATCAAAGACACTGACTGATTTGCATAGCGGTCGATCTCGGCCTCGACAAACTCTGTGCTCTGGTTTGCTTCCTGATACCACTTGATGCCGTATCTGAAAGCTACTAAAAGTCCGATAAGTGCAAGGACGAGTACGATATATTTCCAAGAAATTTTTTGATTGATTTTCATATGGATTATTATACTACCATTAATTTCTAATTCATTTATGAACTTGTATTCTTCAATGTATGGAAATACTACACAAAATAGAGCCTAAAAATCTGCGCAATTTGGATATTGTGCTCGATATTGATTTTGCAGATCCGTCTGTAATGAGATCTAAAGACGGGATCTACTACTCCTATGCCACGCAGCGCTTTACCGGTACTAGAGCGATCAATATTCAAGTGGCTAGATCATTCGATCTTGAGCACTGGAGGTTTATGGGGGACGCGCTACCTCAAAAGCCTACATGGGCAAATGCGACTCAGGATTTTTGGGCACCACATGTCGTTGAACACGATGGCATTTTTTATATGTACTATTCGGCCCTACCAAACGACCGCAAAGGTATGGGTATCGGAGTGGCTACATCGCGCAATCCACTTGGACCATTTATCGATAAAGGTGAGCCTCTTCTTTATGGACCAAGTTTTGTAAATATAGACCCTTTTGCATTTGACGATCCTCAAACTGGCAAAAA
>CAZAAO010000006.1:0-29707 GCA_964483435.1 uncultured Candidatus Saccharibacteria bacterium
TTCAGCGAGGTACGCAAGTACATCTTCATCACCTCCCATGAGTACTCTGCGGCGTCGCTCATAAAATATTTTGCGCTGATAGTTGAGCACATCGTCGTACTCGAGCACGTGCTTGCGCGCGTCAAAGTTGAGTCCTTCTATACGACTCTGCGCACTCTCAAGAGAACGAGTGATAAGCCCGTTTTCAATCGGTTCGTCTTCGGGGATGCCGAGGCGGCCCATCATTTTTTTCACTGTATCTGCCGCAAAGACGCGCATTATCTGATCCTCCATCGAGACGAAAAACTGCGTCTCTCCAGGATCACCCTGACGGCCAGAGCGCCCTCGGAGCTGGTTATCAATGCGTCTTGCATCGTGCCTTTCAGTACCTAGCACGAAGAGCCCTCCATAAGACTTGACCCTTTCATAAGCTCCCTCCGGAGCTGGATTGCCACCAAGTTTGATATCCACACCACGACCGGCCATGTTGGTAGCGACAGTCACCGCTCCTTCGCGGCCCGCCTGAGCGACGATCTCACCTTCTCTTTCGTGATTTTTGGCATTGAGCATTTCAAACTTCACACCCTCTCGCTTCAAAAATTCTCCAAGAAGCTCATTTTTTTCAATTGAAATAGTACCGATGAGTACCGGCTGGCCTTTGCTCTGCAACTCCTTCACCTTACGAGCGATCGCTTTGAGTTTGCCATTTTCAGTTTGAAATATGAGATCGTTGCGATCGTTCCTCTGAGGAGTTTTGTTGGTAGGTACGACAATAGTCGAGAGTCCATACACTTTGTAAAACTCTTCTGCCGAAGTTTCCGCGGTGCCTGTCATACCGGCGAGCTTTTTGTACATACGAAAATAATTTTGGTATGTGATAGAAGCAAAAGTCTTGCTCTCTTTTTGCACACTTACTCCTTCTTTGGCTTCTATCGCTTGGTGCAAACCCTCCGACCAACGTCGGCCAGGCTGCAAGCGACCAGTGTATGGATCGACGATCACGACTTCATTGTCGCGGACTACATATTCTTTATCCTTTATATATAAAGCCTTAGCCTTGATAGCAGTCTCCAAATGGTGGACGAGCTTTACCCCTCCGGCGGCATAAATATTGTCTATTCCGAGCAGCTTTTCGGCCTTGCTTATACCCTCATCCGTAATGAAGGTGGCGTGCATTTTTTCGTCTACGGTATAGTCTTTTTCCACCTCAAGCCGCGCAGCAATATCCGCAAACCTTCGATAAAGAGCGTCAGACTCCTGATCTGGAGCTGAAATAATAAGCGGAGTTCGAGCTTCGTCGATAAGGATAGAGTCGATTTCATCCACAATCGCAAAGTTGTGTCGCTTTTGTCTAACTCTAATCGGATCGTATTCCAAATTGTCGCGAAGGTAGTCAAAACCAAATTCGCTGTTGGTACCATAAGTGATATCTGCCTCATAAGCTTCCACCCTCGATACCGGCTTCAAAAATTCATGCACTATGTGGAAGCTCCCCTTTTCATCTCTCTCTTTATCTTCAGCTTTTTCGTTTTTGATCGTCTCATCATATAGGAAGCTCGATTCGTGTGCGATGACAGAAACAGTAAGTCCAAGCGCATTATAAATCTGCCCCATCCACGCTGCGTCACGACGAGACAGGTAATCGTTTACAGTCACTACATGCACCCCTTCTCCCGCGAGAGCATTGAGATAGGCTGGGAGAGTGGCGACGAGAGTCTTACCTTCACCGGTGCGCATCTCTGCGATGTTGCCCTGGTGCATTGCAATACCACCCAAAAGCTGCACATCAAAGTGTCGCTGACCAAGAGTCCTCTTCGAAGCTTCGCGCACGAGAGCAAAAGCTTCTGGCAAAATAGAGTCTAGTGTCTCGCCTTTTTTGAGCCGCTCTTTAAAGTCTATCGTCTTATCTTTTAGTCCCTGAAGCGAAAGAGCCTCGAATTCGGGTTCGAGCTTGTTTATCTTATCTACCAGAGCCTTATTTTGCTTAACAAAACGGCTACTATTATCACCGAAAACTTTGGTCAAAAACGACATAATAAGGCTATATTATCACAAATAATAGGCTTTTGCGCGCTCAAAAAAGCAAACAAAAACTGCCCCTTGCGGAACAGTTTTTGTTTAGACATGATGTCTAAGAGTGAAAACTCTAGATTTAGACTAGAGGTACAAGACTATGCTCGTGCCTTCTTTGTCTTCTTCTTTGTTGTCTTCTTTTTTGCTGCCTTTTTCTTTGCTGGCATTATGTTGAACGCTAACCGGTAAGTTTGCTTACGCAAACCAGAACGGAAGCGCGAGATTAATTTTTAAGTGCACTCGTCCGTTCACAAAAAATTGTGCGGACATTTTGCAAAAATATTTTTTTGTAAATTTTTTTGCACATTAATCGACCTGCACTAATTATCACGCAAAAAAAATATTGCGTAAATATTTTTTTGATCAAAAATGTGGATAACAAATTTTTTTGTGAAATTTTTTTCATTAAGTTTTTTGATAAAAAAATATTTTTCTTGAAAAAAAATTTGAACACTATCATATTGACCAAAAATTCACGGCCGTGAATTTTTGGTCAAAGCTCTACATTCAAAAAAGTGTAATCAAAAAATCACCTCGCAAAATCGAAGGTGATTTTTTGTACCGCTCTCACGCGGGCGCCGGAAGCTAGCTCCAATTGAATATCTATGTGAGTGCGAACCGGCGCCCACGTCAAAGCACTATGCCTATAATATATATGAGATAAATAAAATTGCTAGCGATTATAAACAGGTGGGGTTGCACTAATTCCTGGTCTATGCTATAGTACTTATGTGAGTGCGGTCAAACTCCGCATGAATGTCTGCGAAAAATCCCCAGAAATGGGGATTTTTCGTTGTAGCCGTCCCGTAGGGATTTGGCTTTTGAGTAGATTTAAGGGTTTCTTCCGGCCTGGATCTCCTTTATATAGTATTCTCCCTGGTCCTTGAAGGATGGGTTTTCCTTGATGATTTGCTGGATCGCAGCCACGGCCTCGCTTCGTCTATTAGCCTGAAGGTACGCTGCTGCCAAAGTGAGCTTGTGTTGAGGATTAGTTGGATCAAGCTCTATGCGTGCTTTTGCAATATCGATGATGTCGTTAAGTCTCCCAGTCATCAAAAGCACCGATACAAGTCTATCGTCAAAAATCATCTTTTCACGAGGGATGGTGTTCATGATTTCGTTCGCAAGTTGGTTGTTGCCCGCTGCGATCGCAGTGAGACCATAGATAAACTTCGCTTCAAAATAATTCGTATCGAGTTCATATGCTTTTTTGGCAAGAGGGAGAGCGTCAGCTGCTTTTCCTTGAGAGATAAGTGAGCCGATTTCTTCAAAATAAATTCCCTGCTTGCTTGGTGAAAGCTCTATAGCTTTTGCAAATTGTGCTTCAGCCTCTGTCGCCTTTCCAAATCCGTTCAAGTATGTGCCATAAAACAAATGATATCTTGCGTCGTTTGGAGAAACGTTCAACTGCTTTTTGAAAGCTGCATCCACGACTTCAAACACACCTTTTTTGAGATCCGCAGAAGCTGTCGGCGTACTATTTAGCACTACTGCAGCGCGAGAAAGATGCTCCAAAGCTTCCGAAAAGCCTATAGAGTTTCTAGACAATGGCTTTTGATAATCCGCCACTGTACCAGTCTGACCTTGTGCGTTGAGCATAAGTACATTCATAAGGTCCTTGTTTTGAAGATACGGGCTAAGGACAGCAAAGTACACCACACCGATCGCAGCAAGGACCGCTATCGACTCATAAATCGCCGCATGTTCTGCCTTTTCGAACATCCTCGTAAAAGGAGAAGATATTTTGTGCCAGATACTGTTTTGAGTTTCTGGTGCATGCGCATGAGCATAAGCAAGCACGGTGAAAAATAGAATATAGCTAGATATCTGATCGAAGACGAAAAGATTGTGAAAGACGTAGGCAGCAAGCATACCAAGCACTACAGCCTTATCACCTTTTGTAAGGAAGCTATCATCCGCCCTCCTAAGAGTGATTATAAGGGCCACGAAAATAGAGATATATGCGAGCAATCCGACGAAACCTCCAGCTACTAGCCAATCTAGAATCACATTGTGAGTACGATCAAACCAAGGCTCCTGATTCCACATGCGGGCGTCATAGTACTTGTTGAAAACATAGTTGAAACCTTCCTGACCCCAACCAAATACAGGTCGGTCTAGAGCACCTCGGAGTGCCATAGGCCAGATAAAATATCTGCCCTGAGTTTTTGCTTCTGCGAAGGACAGAGTCGCAAAGCGGCTGAGGACCGGGCTCTGCCTTACAAAAGCTGTATTTTTGATCGAGACGAATACACCGACAAGCAATATAAGAGCGATCGCGCCACCAAATGCCACCTTGCGGATTTTGTCACCCTTTTCGGAGCGAAGTGTGAGGTAAATAAAGGAGATAAACGCACCTCCGATGAGACCCAATATCGAACCTCTCGTAGCTGTGAAGTAAAGGACGATAAGGTTCATGAGACCTACCACGCCAAGCAACACCCTTTGCAATGTACCTCTGTACCGCATGAAGAGAAGTGCCGCAAAGAAGATATGAAAGACAGTATAAATACCGAGGTAAGCTGCGTTACCCAATGTACCATCTACTCTCACACCACCCTGATTGATGGTGATCTTGCCAGCGATTTGAAGGAAAGAATAAATACACATGATCGCGCTTGCACCAAGAGAGGTCGCGATGAGCTTGTTCCACATTTGCTGAGTTTTAAACACAGTACCAAGCACCACAAAGTATGCCGCAAAGTGAAGCAAGCTGATATAGCCTTCCATACGTTCAAAATTGCTCCAAAACGCTTTGAAAGAGTTTTCAGCAAAGATCGTGGAGAGTCCCATCGCTATCATAAAGACAGCCAGAGCACCAAGTATCTTCGAATACTTTGGCCTGTATTCCCTATCTCTAATCGCAAGCACGACGAAAGCGAGGGTGATGATCTCAACTATGAGACGGAAGGCAAACGCCTTGCCAGTGATAAATGGGAAAAATAGAGACTTCGCAATAACAAGCGGCACAAAAGGGATGATAAATAGGCCGCCATATACTACGTACTTTAATAATTTATTTGTCATAGCATAATGATACTGACTAGAGAGTCATAAGTAAACATCTTCAAAAAACGTCATATTTCTGTTATTATTTTGGGCATGGAAGCAGAAAATAGCGCGGCAAAATCCAAACTCATCTCCCTCCTTCGCAAATCCGAAAAGTACACCAAAACCGACATGGTCTACCTTCTCAAAGGCGGCTTTTGGCTCAATTTGAACAATGTAATCTCAAGCGGATTATCATTCGTTCTCTCCATACTCTTTGCAAAATATGTAAGCAAAGAAGCGTACGGTAGCTACCAATTTTTGATTTCTTTTGCCTCAATTTTGGGCACTCTCACACTTACCGGTATGAATGCTGCAGTCACGGGAGCTGTCGCCAGAGGTTTTGAAGGGGTTTACAGAGAGTCGGTGAGGATCCAAGTGAAATACTCACTTCTTCCAATTTTTGCCGGAGTAGTAGCAGCTTTGTATTATTTTTATCGCGGCAATTCAGAACTATCTGTACCACTAATTGCTGTCGCGATATTTATGCCGCTCGCAAATGCGTTTAACACTTGGAGTGCATACACAAATGCCAAAAAAGATTTTTATTATTATTTTTATCAGAGCCAAAAGATAAACCTGATCTACTATGTTGCTATGATCGGGTGCATTTACCTTGTGCCCACTTCAACCTCTCTCGTTTTGATAAACTTCGCAGCACTTTCCTTTGGAAATTGGCTTGTATATAGAGCATCACTAAATAAGTTTAGACCTAATGAAAACCGCGACCCTGAAGCCATCCGCTATGGTAAAAATCTAAGCGTCTCTAGTGTTTTGCCGCTGATTGCACTTCATATAGACAATATATTGGTATTCCACCTTTTAGGACCTACTCAATTGGCTATTTATGCTTTTGCTTCAAACATCCCCGAAAAGTTTATGTCTCTAGTGCGACCCATCTCTACCCTCGCCTTCCCAAAGATCGCTGTCAAAGAAACCACCGAGGCACGCAACATACTTGGGCCAAAAGTACTTCGATTTTTGATTCTTTCTATATTTATGTCTGCGATATTTATCATCGCAGCTCCTTATTTGTACAAAATATTTTTTCCAAAATACATAGAGTCGGTAATTTATTCTCAAGCTTATATATTGGCGGCAGCAATAGCAGCTACCACAAGCTTCTGCGTATCGTATATGTTTGCTACACGATCAAGCAAAATATTTTATTACAACGCCATTAACCCCGTTGTGAATATAGGTTTTATCGTGCTCGGCGCATATCTCTTTGGAATCTGGGGAGTGATCGGCGCTAGAGTAGTAGGAAGTACTTTTTCCCTGCTATTTAGTTTCTTGATGGAAAAGTAAACGCGCCCAGCAATCCTCGAATAAAAAGTTTTGTCATCTCCTTTAGTTTTTTATACAAAAAACTTACGTGTGTGATATAAAACCAAAAGTGCTCTATAAGTAAGTCGAGGTGAAGAGCAAACATCGGCCAAGGACTTTTCCTTGGCGCGTTTATACTCAACCTGTCTTTTAACACCGATTCCTGGTGGACTAGCGTGACTACATCTCTAAAATAACGTATTCCTTTTTTATCTTTAGCAACGCGATTCATTGTATAGGATTCAAAGCCGTTAACACTTTCGGGGAACAAATATTTCGGATTTTGAAACAAGCTTCTCCTAAAGGCAGGTTTACAATCACCTTTCAATCCATATTTCATCATAGTGTCGAAATATGAGGGGTCATAATATTCCACATCCTCTTCAAAATGAAACCCGCCGGTGAACGCTTCTTGGTCTTTGATTATTTTGGAGTTGAAATATGCAACATTATAATTTTGTGGCATTTCTTGCAGTCTTTTTAAAATTAGTCCGACTCCACCCGGCAGCATCTCATCATCGTCATCCAAACAAAACATCCATTCACAATCTGAATTTTGAAATGCTAAATTCCTAGCTGAATTCACTCCTCCATTTTTCGCCTTCTTAATATATTTGATTCTGTAGTCCTCAAAGCTTTTTACCACATCATCAGTATCATCAGGAGAATTGTCATTTATTATTAAGACTTCAAAGTCACCCGGCTCGCATATAACGCTTTGGACGCATCTTGTAAGCAGTTTGGATCGGTTATATGTAGGAATAATTATGCCTAATTTAGACATTTTCAATAATCTTCATATTCATAATAAGGGCAAACGCAAATCGAGGAAATTTATTAAAAATTAGATATTCATTTCCATCGATAAACTCGTACAAGTTTTTATCCACTCCTAGATTTTGACTGTTATCTCGATGGAATTTAGCCGCCTTTAAAAAATCATTAATTAGCGTTTCCTTCCCAATCTGATTTAAAGAGAATCCAAAACCCTTTTTTGGTCTTTTAACAAGATTCTCCGGTAAATATCTCTTCAAAAGAGAGCGTAGCAGATATTTATTTGTATACCCTTGTGACAATCTAAAAGATTCTGGAATTCTCGACATTTCTTCATAAAAGATTTTATCTAAAAACGGAACTCGTGCTTCTACCGAAGAGCGCATCGAACAGATATCGTTTTTGTACATTAGCATATTCGGTAAGTACACAAATAAGTCAAAAAACAAATTATTTGGAATCTGATCTTTGTTTGGATTATTCTTATATGAATTATTTAAATCAGAGTAGAGCTGGTCATATTTAATATCAGAAGATGAATTTACAACCAGAGAAATATACTCTGATAAAATATCATTGTGCCGCATCATCCGGTTTATAATTGGATTTATAAATTTAATACCAAAACTTGAATTCACCTTTAAAGATCTCGCTAAACTAAAATTTCTCTTACCTATAAAACTGTATTTTGATAAACCGTTATGCCTAAGATAGCCACCAAATAATTCATCTCCCCCCTCACCAGAAAGAGCGACTTTTGTATTATTTCCGATCGCTTGATATACCAACGCTGTCGGCAAGATAGATATATCTGAGGTCGGTGAGTCAGCCCAATTATGAATATTAGAGTATAATTCTATCAATTTTTTTTCATTAAACTCTTTTACGTTAAGATTTAGTCCCAAATGTTTACTTACCGCAATAGCGTATTCAGTATCAATCGACCCAGGGATAGAAATATGATAGCAATCTGGTTTTAAGCCCAGATTAACGGATAACGCCGCTATTAGAGATGAGTCTGCACCTCCTGACATAAGCAAACTGACCGGCACATCAGAGATATAATGTCTTTTTACACTATCCTGTAGTCCTTTGGATACTAGATCTACACATTCGGATTCATTCAAATCTTCTGCTTCCTTTATTGACAGCTTATTTTGAAATAGTTCCACCTGATGATTTCTATGGTCATAGACAACAATCTGTCCTGGCAATACTCTTTTTACATCTTTTAGATAAGTTTCCGAATCCAAAAAATAACCGAGATTGTAATATTGGTAGTATTTTTCTGTGTTCAGATCTTTTGAACCAGAAATCTTTTTAAGAGGCTGAATTTCTGAAGCAAAATATAGATCATTCTTAATCACATAATACAGTGGCTTTATTCCAAAATGATCGCGCGAAAGTATTATTTTTGCTGTTTTGTTATCGTAAATTGCAAATGCCCACATCCCAACGAGTTTATTAAAAAAGCCAATTCCCTCTGATTCAAACCCCTTGAGAATTACCTCGGTGTCAGTACCGCTATTAAAAACCACCCCCTTTTTTATCAGTTCATTCTTTAATTCGATGTAGTTGTAAATTTCGCCGTTAAAGACTATTGCATTACCGGAGTCAGTAATCATTGGTTGAGTACCCGCTTCAGACAGATCTATGATAGAGAGCCTTGTATGACACAACCGTATTTTCGCATTTTGCCAAGAGCCATTTGCATCCGGGCCACGATGATGCAGCAGAGAATGCGCACCTTCTAGATTTACCTTCAAATCAGTTGTTCCAATAATTCCACACATTTATTTTTTTTGTAAGACAATAATAACGTGCGACAAAAGAGCAGTATGGTGGATACCCAAAAATTCCAATATTTTCTTGATTCCCCTCTTCAGTGTTTTAGGGCTTTCAACCTCATATATAATGCTTAGGTTAATTTTATTTTTTCTCAGCGTTCTCTTTAACCAAAAATAGCTTAAGAAATATAGATTCCAATCATCTATTGTGGATCGTCCTATTTTTTTTAATAACCATCGTGCAAATTCTCTGGGCAAGTAATTTAAACCATATATTCCGGTGTGAGTCTCACGAAGAGATATTCTGTTAGGAAATGCGAGGTATAATTTACCTCCCTTTTTTAAAACTCGACTTATCTCTTTAAGATACATGACCTTGTCCGTGACATGCTCAATTACACTTGTAGAATAAGCATAATCAAAATATTCATTCTCAAAAGGTAAGTTTTTACCGTTATATATTTGTAGATTGATATTTGGATTATTACTAATGTTCTCCCTTGCAATTGGAAGCAAATCCTCATTTACTTCAACCCCTTCAACAATAGCCCCAGCTTCATTGAACGCTACTGCCATCAGTCCATTCCCAAAACCGCTGTCAAGAACTGTTTTAGCATTTAATAGACCTACTCTTTTTTCGAAATCAGCAACCAATCCTTTACTTGCACGATATTTGTTCTCCCAATCCCTTTTATGTACGGAGATTTCATAATGGCTCACTGAACGAAGCTGGTTAGACAAGTATTTTTCTACATTTAAATTCTTATCATTCATTTCATTTTTTGCCTATATATATTAAATTTTTTTTATTAGTTGCAAATCCAAAAACATCTTTTATATGTTCATACAAACCTTTAAGGTTAGATTCAACGCCACTTTTTCTAAAGTTGACGGGTCTATTATAAACAGATGTAAATTTATTTTTTTTCATTATTTCGTTCATTTTTTTGTCGTTGAATGAGTCCATGTGTTGCATCCTATGGAATACAGCACCGCAGTCGGGACACACAGTCTTGTGTTTGGATAGATTTTCTTCATTTTGAGTCGTAATTATTACGTGTCCTCCTGGTCTTAGAATCCTATATATTTCAGCAATTACCTTGTCTCTTTCTTCAATTCTAAGATGTTCGATTGTTTCCAAAAAGAATACACTGCCAAAGGAATTTTCCTTTATTTCCGATATCGGAATACCATCAATAACATAGCCACCTTTAAATAGATCACTGCTAGAAAATTTATTTTTAACTAACTGTATAGACTCCGGAGAAAAATCAGCTCCCGCACAAGGTATTCCTAGTTTAATACAATGATCTAATAAATATCCTGGGCCACACCCGTAATCTAGAATAGGATCAATTTTCTTTACATGAGAAAGTGCGATACTCAAAACTTCACCACCTAACACTTTGCTAAAATAATCCTCAGATTCACCCACTGAAAAATGATCCCAAAATCTTTTAATTTTTTCAGTATCCCACTCAACGTTATGTGTATTATATTCCATATTCTTCGAAAATAAGTAGTAGTCTTTTTACATGCTGATCAACTGAATAATTCTGACAAATACATTGCTTGCCCGCAATACCAATTTTTTTCCTAAGCTCATGATCATTGATTAAGATTTCTATCTTTTGAGCTAGACTTATTGCATCCCCCACATTCGCAAACATCCCACATTTGCCATTTTCGACAATATCCTTCGCCCCGCTTACGAGAGTAGTCACAGATGCAGTGCCGTGAGCCATAGCTTCTAATAGCACATTCGGACACCCCTCCCACAAAGAAGATAGCACAAAAATATCAGCATCGAAATATTTTTGACTTAGCTCTTGATAGGTGACGGGCTCATGTAAAAAAACGAACTTGTCCAGATTTAGACTATTTATCAATGCTTCCAAATTTTGTTGCTCCCTGCCTCGGCCATAAATGTGTAGTTCAAAGTTTGATCCTCGATCTCTTAGTATGGCGGAAGCGTCTATAAGGTACCTTTGGCCTTTTTTTGGATTGAGACTACCGACATTTAGTATTTTTACTCCATTTGTACTCTCTGAATATATTTTTTGACCGCTCGGCAAATCTACACCATTCATAAGTACGGTCATTTTAGACACATACATAGGAAGGTATTTTTTTAAAGATTGTCTTACTTCTTCGGAGACACATACGATACGACTTGCAAAAATGTTGAGGATTATATCAAGCACTTTAAACGAGAATGGCTTTGGCTCTGCAACGTTGGCTTCTCGTATGAAGACTTTTGTTTGAGGAGAAAAAATTTTGACCACACGAGTGACAATATTTGATTCATTTAGAGTCGAATAAACGATATCAATTTTGTTTTTTCTTACAATCTTAGCAAGACCATAAATAACACTTGGATCAAAAACTCCGCCACTATTCAAATGGTGCACTCTATCATTTGGAAGTCGGAGATCTTTTAACAAAGATTGATCTTCAACCCCGCCGAAGAGAGTCACTATGCGCACATCATAACCTAAGTCATGTAGGGAGTTTACATCATTTACAAAGACCCTCTCGGCACCTCCCACTCCGAGTTTGTTTATAACAAATAAGATTTTTTTATTTTTTGTTTCCACAGCTCAAAATTGCCGCCCCGATATAGCCAGACTCTTTTTCGTAGACAATATCACACGTTGCAAAATACATACCATAAATACTTTGGGGATTAAACCGAGGGATATCTACCAACATAATATGTCCTTTGAATTTTTCAAAAATCGGTATGTAGGTAGAAGCAAAATCAGGCACCGCATAAATCCTCCTTTCATATTTACCCATACGATAAATATCGAACCCTCCATTGTCGTTGTAAACGAGGACATCTTTTACCTCGTCATGTGATTTTATGTATGCTCCCAAATCTCTTACAAGCATTCGGGTAGAACCATTGATTTTGCCAAGCTCAAATTCTTCTATAAAGACTCCGTTATAAATTATTCCTAAGACCAAAATAATAAACAGACCTCTACGAAGAGTGTTTGGACTTCTTTTGGCGGTAATTGCAAAAAGCAAACTTGTGACCCAAATTAGGCCAATGAACAAGAAAGAAACATAAAACGGAAGCGGACCAGATCCTCCGGAAAATGGATACAAGAAATTCCAGCGAAGTGTCACTATCCGCGCTAGCCACTCTGTCTTTGGATAAATGTGAGGTACAAAATGGTAAGCGAATTGTAGCGCTATGATTAGTCCTCCAGCTAAAGCCACAAAAATATAATCTGATTTTCTAACTTTCTCACCTTCTTCGAGAGCTCTGCCGAACGCAGCGGCAGTGATCAACACTAGTGGCACGATAAGGAACGTAAGGTAGCGATCGAGCGCACCCAGAGAAAAGTCAAAGAGTATAAAGTAGAAGACAAGCCCAACCGCTACAAACAGAATAAATGGTCGAAGCTTGCGAAGCGAGTCTCGAGTCGCAAACAGAGCTGGCATTATAAGTAGTGGCGAGAGAAAAAGCAGAGCTTTAGCACCCTGAATAAATATCTGGAGCCAACCTCGATCTTTGAAGCGCGCAAAATGTTCCCAATATTTTAGAGCTTTTGATAAATCAAAATAAGGGAAAATAAGCTTGATACCAAGTAACACAAGCATTAGTGCCACCACAACGCCAATTATATAGAGTGCAAATTTGAATAATTTTTTCTTATCGGAGAATAGTTTTTTCTCAAAAGCGAAATCTAGTATTATCGCAGCGATTGCAATAGCAAAACTTACCTTGACCAAAAATCCTAGGACGGCACCTACGATTATGAGTCCCAAGTTCAAATAATTGCTTGCCCGCATACGATAGTACCCAAGCATCATGACGAGAGTGAAAAATACCATCACAGCTCCATCTACATCTACTTGAAGCGATGCCAACAGCGAAAAGAAAGAGATCGCATACAAGAGTGATGCAAGCACCGAAGTCCTCTTATCGAAAATAAGTTTTGAAAGATACGTCAATAAAAAGAAGTTTGCAATACTAAACGCAAAAGGTATAAATCTAAAATTATCGAGTCCAATCTGCTTGCCTACCACTCTATATATAAACTCTGTAAGAGGTGGATGAGGTACACTTCCGGGAGCAAAAATCTTTTCTTCTGCGTATAGAGGCCATTTGTACTCATCTTGATGATAAGGAATGGTGAGTCCACCAATACGCAGCGCCACAAAAAGTACGAAAATTATACCGATCAACAATTTGTATCTTTTTTCTATAAAGTTTTTCATACTTTTCAAAATAATAAATTATAATTTTTTATAAACTTTGACCATCTGAAAATCTTTACTCCAAACATGGTGCAGTATTTTGAACAAAAAATGTGTGACCGTATATAGACCAAACGAAAATATCGCAAATATAAGATCAAGCAATTTTTTGGACTTTTTATATCTTTTTATCAGGTGAAGCATACCGAGCTCATACTTGAGTGGAGGTATGCGCAAGTATTTAGTTAGCACAGGGTCAAAACCTTCTTGCTTCATCAATAGATCTAGATTGTGAGAGTTAAACTGATTGAGATGATAAGGAGGTGTGACCGAAGACCAGGGGATTTTAAAATATTTGTAATACAAAAAAGTTGTGTTTGACCAAGGGCAATCTATATTTGGAGTGGTAATACCTATGAGTCCACCGGCTTTTAAAAACTGTGAGCAAACTTTGATAAAGCCCCTCGCGTCTACCACGTGCTCTATAATCTCGCCCAAGAAGATATAATCGAAATAGTTTTTTTCATATGGAGCTTCTTCCAAAAAACCATTGAAAACTTCGAATCCGTACTCCCGAGCCCTTTCTGCTGTGCGACGATTTAGCTCAACCCCTTTGCTATTAATACCACGCGCTTTGGCCCAGTACATCATCTGCCCATTGCCCGATCCGACATCAAGCATCGTGCCATTTGGCAGCTGCTTTTGAAATTCTTCAAATACTAGACTTACTCTTTTTTGCTCTCTATCTTTTGCCAAGTCTTGCCTCGCTCTGTTTGACATATATCCCGACTCATACGAATAGAGCTCATCGGCCAAATTTTTAGCTTCTGGAATTGGATAAACGAATACAAGCTTACAATTTGGGCATTTATACAAATCAAAATCATCTTTGTTTAAAAGATAATTTGATTTAGTACCGCAAACGCCACAATTTGGATTCATATTATTTTCAATAATAAATACTACCAAAATTAAACACTTTATGCCGATTTGCACAATTAACAATTTTGTTATATAATATTAAAGGAAGGAGGCTCAGTGGAGCTGCTTTTTCTGAAAATATTGACCCACCCCGCTGTGGTGTGGGTCTTGAGAAGTAAGGTCGTCACAGCAATCCTGTCTCGTTTTGTAGACTGGATGCAGTTTAGCGATGACAACCGAGATGAGTGGCCACCGTATATTTTCCTCATTTCATACGCAGCCACATCATCACGACTAACAAACATGTCAAGAAACACTACAGGGATAGTGGCTTACCTCGTAAAACAGTACTACCCCACTTCGACTGTAATTGCGTGCTCTTTTAGAGACAACCCTCATGACGCTCTTGAAGCTCCTTGGAAAAAGGAACTGCTCGGACACGGAGTAAAGTTCATATACGCAGGCCGCGCGTCGAGTACCACCGATGAAAGAGAGTTTTTGGTTGGAGCAACCAATGGCTACATCAAAAAGTCTATTGTAGTCGGAAACGGCGCCCATATAAGACGAGCTCGTATGGTTTGGAGTCATTTTCATCCAAAAGCAAACCTTCGGTTCGTTTCGACTAACATGAACATGGACGACGATCCAGAAAACCCCATGCTTGCCCAGAGGTATTGGCAGGTATGGATGGTTGCCAATCTAGTCGGATTGATCGGATATAGATTGATCGGGGTAGAGCGCCTTGCGCGAAAAAACTTCAGCCAACCAGTGGCAAGTTAAACACAACCCGAAATTTGCGGGCTGGATCAGAAATGACCCAGCCCTGTTTTTTAGAAAAATACTTTAGCCAGAGCGAGGATGCCCTGCTTCCACGGTACACGATGATTGACTCCACTTTCGCCTTTGAAGTTATCTTTGTTTGCCAGATACCACTCATAGTTGCGCACGAGTGCGTCTTTGTTTGAAAACTTTGGCTGCCAGCCCAATTGCTTTTGAGCCTTTTCAATCGATACGAAGCTATCTTTTGAAGCAGTTTCGTACACCCATTTATATAGAGGTGAAAGTTTTAGCAATTCCAAAAATCTCAAAGTCCATATCATTGGCCAAGCAGGAAATCCTCTTATTTTTTTACCGAAGCCAGCCCTATCAAGCACAGCCTGATAATCTTCGCGCATGGTTGTAAATTCTTTCGCGCCAAAATTAAATACATCATTTACTTTTTCTTCTGGTAGAGTAGAAGCGAGATATATACCCTCGCAAAAATCTTCCACGTCCATGAGTTGGTATCGATTTTTACCGTTCCCTATCATTGGAAATCCGTGCCGAGTCGCAGCCCAATCATAAAAAAGCGCAAACACCCCGAGTCTCTCCGGACCAATAAATGATTTTGGTCTAAGTATTGGGATAACCATCCCCTTTTTCCTATACTCGATACAAATTTTTTCTGCTTCAATTTTTGCTTTTCCATATTCTCCAACTCCATCAAGCTTGTCAGTCTCAAAAAGAGGGTGATGATCTGGGATCCCATAAACAGCCGTTGAGGAGATATGCATCATTCTCTTTACTCCATTTTGAAGCGAAGCCTCACAGACATTTCGAGTGCCATCAATATCGGTCGTTCTTATGTCTTCTGCGCTATACAGAGGCAGAGCTGCAGCAGCATGAATCACGAAGTCACTTCCCTTCATCGACTCTTTTAAGAAATCCATATTCCTTATGTCTCCCACTATCCATTTAATTTGGTCTTTCTCCGGATAATCAAATGGCAAAAGATCGTAAGAGGTCACTTCATGTCCGCGTGCCAATAGGTAACGGACCATATTTATACCCAAGAATCCTGATCCACCTGTTATAAAATATTTCATATTAAAAATATATCACCGCTTATCTCCGACTTAAAGTAAGACTGTTAAGACATATAAAACACGACAAACACATACAAAAGCCACAGCGCAAAGATCCCAAAAGTCCAACGATCTTTGAATACCATTATTTCAGGCGACTCAGCTTCGTGCGGATTCATATATATTCGGTTCAATACTCTAAAAAGAGCGATCACCACAAACACATTCGAGTACACCAAATTTGGTAGATTGTGCCCAAGGATGCTATAAATCGCATACGACATGAGAGCAAGCGCGGCAGAGACTATTAGGATATAGTCCAGAGTTTTTTCTGAATATTCCTCGAGCACTTTCCTCTTTTTTACTCTTACAAACTCTGCTCGTCTTTTGCCAGAAATCACAAAGAGGGCACCAAAAAATGTGCACACCACGATCCATGGCGAAATGTATGTGCTCGTAGCGACACCTCCAGCATATATTCGCAATAGATAAAACACAGAGACGACGACCACATCGAGTACCGCCATTCTCTTTAGATAATGTGTGTATCCAATATTTAACAGCGCATAAACTATAATGACGGGCGCAGCAGCGGGCACAAAATAAAGTAGCAGAGCTGAAAGACTCACGAGTCCCGCTTCAAACAAATAGGCAGATTTAATGGTGAGTATATTTGAAGCAATGGGTCGACGTTTTTTTTCTGGATGCACTCTGTCGGCTTCTATATCTTTGATATCGTTCCATACATAGATAGAACTAGAGACAACACAAAATACTACGAAAACTACTCCGGATGCAGCGAGGTCAGTTAGATTGAGTGCGGTGCCAGCAAAAAATATTGGAGCGAAAACTAGCAAGTTTTTGATCCACTGCCACGGACGAAGAGATAGTATATAAGGAGCTATTTTCCAAATTTGATCATCTAAAAAATATGTGAGTCGAATCAGCAATTTATCTGATTCAGACCTAAAGTGATCTACTTTTATAAAATCTGCATTCAAAAAGTGTGCGAAGAGACCATCGGTCAAATATTTGTCTCCTATCACTAGTGGATTTTTTATATCCTTTACGCTACTTATTACATTTTTTAGAAATGGTTTATTGCTTTTTACACATTCTACCTCTACGAGATGTCGTATCTTTGGCAAACTCGAACCGTTTGAACAGAGTATCACCCTATTATCATGAGATAATTTTTTTATAAATTCTATAAATGAACTCGGCAATTCAGTCTGCTTGTCGGGCACAATCGTACCGTCCACATCCAAAAAAATAGTTCTTTGTTTAATTGTAGCCGTTTCTATATCAAAAATTTCTCGCAGGTTTTTCATTTAATTTTTTTGTATATTTTTCCACCCCCAATTTTTTCTGCGAGCTTGTAGTGCGAAGCAAACCATTTGCCATTTTTAAAACAATCGACCATTTCAGTATCTCCACTTGTGATGAGCCAGTCCGGTTCACGATGTCGGATTAAATTTGGCGGTATTACATATTGAGCAGACTTGTCTCTACACTCATCAGTCACAGGGTAAAAAGCTGGCGCTTCTGGATTTACAAGACCAAAAAGATCATAAATTTTTGCGCCACTTAGGTATCCTATTATTCCAATATTATTTACCGCGACCACCTCGTTTTGTGCGGCATTATCTTTGAGATATTGACCTATATCGTAGAGTGCTTTTTTGCTTGTCTCTTTATCGCTCTCAATCATATTTGCCCATGCGAACAAGGGCCCGATTATCAAAACAAAGACCGGGATTATGTATAGATATTTTTTCGGCAAGCGATCTATCAAATATACAGCTCCCAAAAATGTGCAAAGTATCCAAAACGGCTCTAATTGACTCAAGTACCAAGGGAACATTACAGGATTAGAAATACTTAGTGCGACAAGGTAAAAAGCTGGCACTGCAAAAATTATCCAATTTTTCCTACTGATGTAATTTGTTATACCTATACCAAACAGGATAAGTACCGGCAAGAGATTCACTAACACTTGCAGTTTTATATTTTGGGGATCGATTATCTTCCCTAAGTAGAGCCTGCTTATATGAGCAAGCTGCACTTTCAAAGCTTGAACTGAGGATTGGTTTACTATATCGGCGGTGTGTGTTTTTGCCACCAAAGATTGAGGGATAAACGAGCCAAAGTAAAATGTTGCAAAGATAATCCACGGCAAAATCACGAGTGCAGATATACTGAGCAAACGCAAAGAGCATTTCCATCCATAACTTATAAGCCAAAATACAGAAGTCAAAAGAGCGATTAGAAGCGCGTCAGGCCTAGTCAAAATCATAAGACCCAAAAACACAGCCGAGGTGGTTTTCTTACCCATGAGGACCCCGTACACAAAAGCGAGAGTCACAAGTATGAACACTCCGGTTTCCATACCCTCTGGCACGATCTTGGCAAGATTTAAAGAAAAAATTGCAGCTCCGAGGAGTGAGAACGATTCAGAAATATGGATCTTCAAAATTTTATAAAAAATGACGGCTGACGCAGCAAGGCAAAAAATATTTATAGCCGCCACAACACTCGGCGCCCCAAAGGAGAGTCCTACCATTTTTGATACATAGAGCAATGCTGCGGAAATAAGAGTGAAAAGTGTGGTAGTAGATCCTAAAACTTTTTCACCAAGGTTGTATACGAATCCATTTCCATTTGCAATGTTTTCGATGTAGCGATACAAAATAAACTGATCATCATTTGAAAAACGTATGCTGCTCAAAAACAAAACCGAAATCGAAAAAAATAGTGTGATTACAAATAAAAATATCTCGTTCCGATTTTCCGATATAAAGACTTTCATACAGTAACTTACTTAAAGAAATATCTGATAATTACAGGAAGCATCTTGAGGCCGAGCTTTGCCGCTTTCCAAGTGCTTCCAGTATATGACGAATCACCTACCCTTTCCTTATATATGACCGGTATTTCGATGAGAGAAACTTCGCTCTGAATAAGCCAAATCATGAGCTCTGGGGAAAATGTGCCGTCACCTTTGGAATGATTGAAATACGGTTTTATTTTCTCGAGAGCTTTGCGGGAAATAAGTTTATATGTACAACCCACATCGGTAAGTACCGGACCATTGAATAACACCTCTATCACCTTTGCCCAAAGCCAATTGCCAAAACGGACCGGGAAAGGCATAAATGCTCCCGACCAAATCGCTGCTCTTGATGTGCGCGTGCCAAGCACCGCATCAAACTCACCACTATAAGCAAGAAGCTTTTCGATGTCCTTTGGTAAAAAAGTACCGTCGGCTTCAGTCATGATGATGATATCTCCGGTCGACTCTCTGAGACCGCGCATGATAGCGTGGCCATAGCCCTGATTGTGACTTTCTCTAATATATATCGCTCTCGTCAGCTTGATCTGCTCGGCTGTGTTGCCTAAAGCATTGTTATCTACTGCCACCACTTCGTCCACAAGCCCAGTATGAAAAAAGCCGTCGATTATACCTCGGATACTCCGCACCTCGTTATAAGTCGGTATCACTACGCTGACTTTTTTGCCTTTATACATTTTAGTCGTTTAGTTCCTTCACAAGCACATCAATTAAAGCACGCAGGCTGTGCTTTTCAACTACAAAATTTCTAAGTTCGTTGCCAAGTTTTTGGATAGATTCCTCAGGCAGATCAAGTAAATTTTGGAGCTTGAGAGCGATTTCCTCAATCCCATCAGAGTCTATTTGCAAATCTTTATAAATTTCATCAAACACGCCGTTGCGCACCAGAGGTACACAGCCGCACGCCGCTGCTTCGAGCACTGTTTTGTCCATACTTCCGCGCGGGGTTAGGTTTACAAATATTTTATGTGTTTTATAGGCTGTAGCTGCTCCTTCTTGATTGACCGAAGGTAAAAAAGAAAGCAGCCCGCTTTGAATTAAACTTTGAGCATCACTCTCAAGCTTTTGTACGTATATAGTATCTTCTGGGTTTACTGGGTTACCGATAATGTCAGCAATAAAATATGTATTTCTCTGTGCAAGAAGCTTGAGAGCGCCAATAAGCACGTGAATATTTTTTATCGGTGACAATCGCCCGAGCGAAAGTATCGAATTTGGAATTCTGTAATTTGACTTGTCCCGCGAAGCATCGTTATTTTTGCTTGATGCGAAGTGGGAATCTGAAATATTAAATAGATCTGTGTCTATCCCTACTGGCATGAGTTTGGTTTTTTCAAATCGGGCAGTATAAGCGTCTTTGGAAGTGCAAAAAACTTTGTGAGAAAAATAGACCGCGATACGGGTAAGCAGGCTGCCCTTTGGATGATTTCTCCAAAAGTAAACTTTTTTAGATTTGAGCCACCAATAAAGTCCAGCGAGTAGCACATACTCTTGGTTCATATGTACAAACACCCTATCGTACCTTTGGTCTAGCGCAAAAAGTATTTTGTAAAAATTGTAAATATATTTTATCTTTGATTTGGCATTTTCTTTGCCCAAGGAGTACACCTTCACATTGGACGGCAGTGCATACTCCCCCCTTTCGAGACAAATCACAGAGATATTTTCAAAATGTGGAGCGATTTGCAAAAGCCAATTATGGAAAAACCCAAGTATCGCATCGGTCCTATCTACTTTTTGTGTTATGACGAGGAGGTTCATCCCGTTAGAAGTTAGTTATTAACGAGGTACATTTTTAAAGATAACGTACTTATATATAGTGAAATTTACAAACATAATAATGAAGCCAGTTACAAACTGCGCCAGAACGTACCAAATATGTATTAACTCCACCCAAAAATACATAGAAATCGTATTGATCGCAATACCGATAAGCGCGACCAAGATAAACTGCACAAACTGCTTGAAAGCGCTCTGCATCGACTTATCACGAAATGCCCAAAATTTTTGGATCAAAAAGCTTGTCACTACGGCATAACAAAATGAAATAATAGACGAAAGCAGATACCACACATGAGCAAAGTCAGTCAGCACATATAGGAGTAAAAGCTGCGTAAGAGCGACCGAGACACCACCAACTGCATATCGGACTATTTTGTTGTGGTTTATGACACTTGACATGAGTTGCCAAAGTCTTCCCACAAAGCTCTGTCGTTTGAATCCCTGCGAGGAGAGCTCGATCGAATCTTTATAGCTCTCTAGATATTTTCCCAAAGTTTTTGATCTATCACTCACCGCTTGTAAAGCTTTGCTGCCAAGCTCCCCTCTTGCTACCTTATCCTTCGCAAGACGAGTGAGTGCATCGGCAACGGATTTATCATCTTTAACCTCGCACACCAAAGCGCTCTGCTCGTGAACAAAAATATCACCGGCAAGACCCGTGTTTGTCATCACAAGCGCCAGACCATACGAAGCCGCCTCTACGAGAGTCATACCATACCCTTCGTAGAGCGAAGTAGACAGATATATATGAGATTTGGAGTAGAATGGAGCAAGCTCGTTTTGCCACCCGACGAAATCAATATATTTATCTACTTTTAGTTCCTTTGCGAGGCCTTCCAAAGCCACTCTTTCACTCCCATCTCCGACGATAAGGTAGCGAGCCTTGATACCTTCTTGAATTATTTTTGCAAAAGCTCTTATACCCACATCAACCCCTTTTTCTCTTTCGAGACGACCGATTGTAAGTATAGTGAGCTCATCATTTTTTTGAGCATTATCGGACCTAGTCTCAGTGGACACATATATAGGAAGAAGGTCTATCTTTGAATCAGACGAGAGCTCCGCAACCGAGTCCTTTATTTTTTTTGAAACGACTCTTACTCTATCAGCAAACGGGATGATCATATGTGCGAGCAAGACTCTTATCATGTTGAGCGGGCTATGCTTCAAAAAATGTTTATTCAAAAAGTCGGTGTGTATCTGTACATGTAGAGGCAAACCAAATCTCAATTTTAAAAGCGTGCCCACTAAACCGGTCTCAAACGGATCTTGGGTGGATACGACCGAATCGAAAGATTTGCCACTTAATATATTTTTTGAAATTTTATAAGCGTCAAAAATGTAGGCTGCTCTATTGGAGGAATTGGTCGGATATATAAATACGTTTTCGGAAATTCTTTCTTCTTTTATATTCAAATTTTTGAGCGTAAAAATAACGATGTGCAGTTCACCGAAAAGATTGCCATACTCAACCGTCCTCTGCCTTGCAGCAGAGCCATTTTCAAATATTTTCCGATCGGTCCCAATAGAAATTACTTTCATTGTATTTGCAAAAAATCTTTAGCTATTTCATCCCACGTGTGCGTAAAGTTAAATGACTCAATTTTTTGCTTCTCCTTTTTATAATTTTCCGGTATGAGCAAATACTTTATAGCCTCAATTATTTCCTCCTCATTCAAAGGATCGACGTACACCCCCACACCTGCAATTCGGTCCATTAATCCATTCTCTTTCGTGCAAACGAATGGTTTGTTGAGGCGAATCGCATCCAAAATCATATTTGGACTTATATCACCGAGGGATAAAAGTACCACAGCATAACTCTCTTTCATTTTGTTTAGGAAAGACTCGTATGGAAGCTCGTCCAAAAACACATCCACATCTCGGTAGGAATCTCGAACTCTATCAAAAACTTTTTTTACCATATCCAAATTTTTCCAGACAAGTTTTCGGGTAGATGCTAAAAATGTTTTGCTTGAAGGCTCAGAAGAGACTTCCTTTGCGCCATAAAAGTTTTCTATGATTCTCAACCTGCGCGGCTCAAGATCATAAGCATTGCTAAATATATTCATCTGCCAAGTAGTACTAAATATCACCCTCGAGGCATTTTTGAGAGTAAACTTTGTTACCCAAAAAATTATTTTTTCATAGAGGGAAAAATTTTGCTGCTCTGTATTATAAAAATCCTTAAATAGCACTTTCTTTTTATTTCGCTCTGTATACCTCTCCCACAAAAAATCACCTCCAGTGCGGAGCAGAGTCTCTCGTCCAAATATTTTGGCGAGCAACACCGTCGGAAATCCCGCGCTAAAGGTGTCGAGTACCACTATCTTATTTGAAAGCAAAACACTCGGCAAAATTTTGAAGAAATAAAATATATGCCTGATACCAGTGGGAAGCTTGCGTTCGATGCCAAATGTTTTGACAGTGACCGCATGTCCCATACTTTCAAATGATTTTTTGAGATTGAAAGCATACTGGGCCGGACCTCCAATCTGTGGCGGATATATACCTGTAGAAATAAGTATCCTCATTTGATCAAATTTATTGTATCTTCAAACACGTTTTTAATATCACTTACTACTACTTCCCAATTGTATTTTCCTATAGCCATTTTAAATGCATTCTCGATCACCTCATCTCGACGTGGATCACTCGCAGCACGAAGGATCGCGTCTTTGATACTCTCTGGGTTTTCCTTTTCACACACATACCCGGTTTGACCGACCTGGCTATCATACCCAGGTGAATTTGGATCAAATAGAAAGTCTGCGATACCTCCTTCGCGAGTCGCCACCACAGGCAATCGTGCCGCCATCGCCTCTATAAAAGAGTTGCCAAAGCCTTCCGACAAAGAAGGTCGAATGAAAATGTCGCAAGCTTTTAACATTCGCGGCATATCCTTATGAGGCAGGAAACCCTTGAGAAGCACTCTTTCTTCTAATTTTAAATCTTTAATTTTTAATCTTAAATCTTTTTCTAGGTATCCCTCCCCAAAGACTACAAATTTATATTTTTCGGGCAAAAGCGCCAAGGCGCTTATTACGTCACCCACGCCGTTTTTGATCACGAGTCTTGATGTGGTAACTACCCCAACATCGTCTTTGGCTAGGCCCAGAGATTGTCTTGTTTGCTCACGAGTCTCTCTATCCAAATCTTTTGTAAAAAGTGATACATCTACTCCATTTGGTACAACAACTGGTTCACCCTCAAAGCCCATAGACTTACCAAAATTTGCAAGATAAGTAGAGATCGCTTGAATGGCGTCTGCTTTTTTGAAAATTTGCTTCAAGATAGGAAGCATAAAAAAACTAACTGGGATTTTCAACGAGCCCACTCTCACCGACAAAGCTTCGTTTTTTATGTATTCGATTGGATCTCCCTCTTGAAGAGTAAGGAGCATGGGAATTTTTGGTTTGAGCCATTTGAAAAAGAGCGCACCAAAGCCGGAGTAATTTGCCATAATCGCCCATGTCATTTTGAATTGGTGCTTTTTTGAAAGTTTGAGTGCGTACCAAGCAGATAAAAATGGGTACAAATATTTGTTGTAGTGAAGAGGAAATCGCAGCGAATCTGCCGACTCCTTCATCCGCCCGGCGAACCCCAAACGATACACATGCACGTTCCCTATTTTTTCATACTTAGGTAGAGTTTTATCCAAACGCAAAGTCAAAAGATGAAATTCCCAAGCATCCGAAGAGAGACGATCGGTGATTTCTTTTACAGCCACCTCTGCCCCACCAACGAATTTTGGGTAATATGCGACCGAAAATATGAGTATTTTCTGGGCCTCCTTCATGCTTCTAGAATAGCAAAAAATGGCTTTTTAAGCCATTATTTGCCTGCGAGTATTTTCCTAAGCACATCTTCCGGCACTTCCTTTGGGCCGCCGGAGCCCTTGGCGGAGTGGTCCTTCGGGCCGCCCGGGTGATCTTTATTTTCTTGTTTTTTATCTGGTTCAGGTTTCGCCGTCTCAGGTTGAGGTGGTGCCTTAGGTGCCGACTGCGGAGCAGGATTTGGTTTTGGAATAGAGGCAGGTTTGACCGATTGCGCTTTTAGCAATGCTTCCTTGAGAGCATTCATGTTTTGCTCAGAAGGGCCTTTGTTTTTGTTTTTATCTCCATGTCTTAAGTCTTGCAGAGAAATTGTTTCCTTCTTTTGCTCAACTTTTATTCTCTGTCCATCAAATTTTTGCTCGGCCACAATTGTTTCCGTATTTTTAACTACGTTCTTTTCCCTGAGCGCGTCAGCAAGTGCTTTGGCGAGTACGTTTTCCTTTTTTTCTTGAGGAGCTTCTGACTTCTTTTGAGGCTCAGGTGTTTGAGGTTTTCTTTCTGGCTCACGTCTTTCAAATTTATGCTCTGTTTTTGATCTACTCTCTGTATTTTCCTTTTTAGGCTCCTCGGCCTTCTTTTGCTCTGACTCAACTTTTTTTGCTTCTTCCTTTTTTTCTTTTTGAACTGCTGTCTGCTCTTGTGCGTGCCATTCGTGTATCTGTTTCTCTACCTCTTCTTTCTTGCCAGCATAGTTCGTCCTTGAGCTCTCGATCACTTCTGTTTTGAAGTTCCTTTCAAGTGGGGGGATAGGTCCTAAAGTAAGGGCTGAAAACGGCTGTGATGCAACATTATCGATCATAAGCTTGAGATAGATCTGATATTTGCTCAAATTTACCAAATCTTCCATGGTAAACACCGGGGCAAATTCCTTTGCAAGCACTTCCGCATCATGACTTCCCACGCGGAAAGAAATCATCGTACCCACGTTACCAAACACAGCCGCAGCCACTTCTTCTGGCATCTGCTCAATATATTGGTGAGTGATATTAAGAGAGAGTTTATATTTTCTAGCTTCCGACAAAATATCGGCAAAGCTTTTGTTAGCAAAAGACTGAAACTCATCCACATAGAGATAAAAATTTGGCATTTTAGCAAGCTCCGCTGGAGATGCATCTGCACGACTCATGGCAGCGAGATAAATCTTTGTTACAAGCATTGAGCCGAGCAGATTTGCGTTGTTTTCACCCACAAGACCTTTTGAGAGGTTTACTATCAAGATCTTTTTCTCATCCATTATCTTTCTGATATCGAATGTGGATTTTGGTTGGCCAATGATATTTCGTATCAAAGGATTTGAAGTAAACTGACCAACTTTGTTTTGAATGGCAGGCGTAGCTTCAGCGGCAAAACGATCTGTATACTTAGCATACTCATCGACCCAAAAAGATTTGACAGTCGGATCTTTGATGTTATCTACCACTTTTTGGCGGTAATTTTTGTCACTATACATACGGTTGATACCGAGCATCGTTGCGCCTGGATACTCCAATAGCGCAGCAAGAGTGTTTTGCAAAATATAAGCCATACGCGCACTCCATGCGTCCACCCAAATCTTCTCGAAGGCGCTCATAAGACCCGACACCACGAGGTGTCTGCGATCAGGACCGACATCCTCCATCACGTTAAACGAAATCGGGTAGCTCGTATCAAACGGCGCAAAGTAAATAACATCCTGTATACGATGCTCTGGAATGTACTCAAGGAGGAGGTCTGCAGTCTTACCGTGCGGATCGAGGAAGGCCATACCGTTGCCATTTTGTATATCCTGGATCGCCATGTTTTCAAGGAAAGTAGACTTACCCATACCTGTCTTTCCAATCGAATATATATGACGGAGTCGATCCTCGTCTTTGATACCAAACTTAACACGCTTATTGCGCGCATCCGTCTCGGCAAAATAAGTTATTTGAGAACCATTATTCATCAACAATATTATAGCAAAAACAAATAAATAATCCCCCTTAGTCCCCCTTTATTTTAAAGGGGGAAACACACTATTCATTTTTTAATCAATAAACAATAAATATGAGCACCCCTCCTTTAATATAAAGGAGGGGCTGGGGGTGGATTATAAAATAAGATAAGGCAAGCATGAGTTATTTCGGCAACAGCGCACTCGGTGTATATGTATTAGCAGGGTCCCAAAGCATCCAAGAGGTCAGACCAGCATCGTATGTCGCTTTGATTTGAGCACGAACCATGTCATGTGTGTAAGGCACAGGATAATCAAAGTCTTGGATCCAAGTACGGAGCTGCTTCGTATTGATACGATCGAGTAGTTTAGAATCAGGAGTAGTCGAAGCGATTTCTTCCCGTAAAGCGTTCGATCTGCGGACTGCCGTGTCCATGCTGAATTTTATGATTTCATAAGGTACCTTGTTTGGATTTGGCCAACCATTAAACATAGGTGGATAGTGCGACGGATAGACCATCGGTGCAACGTAGTCAAAGTTGACGAGGGCGATCTCTAAGACTTGTCCAATATTTAGATCGTCAGTATTTGTCGTCGTCATACCAAAAATATCAGCAGAAGTTGGAATTTTTGCTTCTGACATTTTGGTATCCAAATATTCAAAAAACTTTCTGAGTGCTTCCCTCTTTGGCACGTTGCCAGCGTGAGTAAATGCGATGTCTGTCATATTTCCATCCGAAGGGAAACGAATATAATCAAAATTTATTTCATCAAAACCTATCGCGTGCGAAGAAGTCGCTATCGAAATTATATAATCCCAAAACGGTTTTGCTCCTACATCTATAAACGCGAGCCCTTTCCTATCGCGCCAAACTGATCCGTCGCTCTTTTTCTTTACAGCTAGCTCTGGGTGAAGCTTCGTATATTGTGGATCTTGGAAAACGGTCACACGACCAATTACATATATGTCTTTTTCGTGCAGCTCCGATACAAAATCTTGCATGTCCTTCACCTTACAACCCGTACCGCCCACGGCATCAATAGTGGGATTCCCTGTTTCGAAAGAAACTGTCCCAGTGTAATCCTTTATATCTATGACGACCGCATTAAGCTCTGTATCTTCTATCATCTTCACCAGCTTGCTTCGAAGACTTGGCATACTCGCATAGCACTGACTCATATAAGCAGACTTGAGAGGTTCGGGAGTTTTGATGTGAGTCACCTTTTTTGGGGGCGCAGCGTCGATCACTTTTGCTGTCGAGGTGGCTTCTGTTTTGACTTCGTAAGTGACTTCCGAAGAAGATACGAACGAAAGCACGACAAAAAGCGCGATCACAACTACCGCAAGTAATATAAAAAATTTGGCTCCTTTTGACATTTATTCGCTTATCTTACTTTCCTCAAATTTTATTTCGTCTTTCTTTACAACAGGCACTTCCTGCATATACTCACTTACCACGCCATTTGAAGTCTCGCTATCTTCCTTTTTTGGCTCGTCTTTTGGAGCGATGATATTCGCTTTGGATTCTGACTTTTTGCGCGCTCTAGTAGGTTTGGACTGCACTTTTTTCAAAATGATCGGAGCAGCGTTTACGACTACAACAAGGAGACCTGAGGCGATTGTTAAAATAGTTTTCCAGTTATTTGGCACCCCCAAAAAAGGTAAGACCGCGATCCAGATGCCAAACGAAATGTAAAAACTGTTTTTTGACATACTTGAAGTATAACTTGAGTATCAAAAAAAAGAAAAATGTGGAAAACTTATGAAAAATCTTCATCTTTGGAAAAAGTTTAACCCCGCACGACAACGTCATGCGGGGCTGAAATTAATTTACGTATACCTTCTTCTCCCGACTGTATCGCCGAGATATTTTTTTCGCCGCCTTACGAGGCAGCTTTCGCGCTCGAGTTCGAGTCGAGGGGTCAAAATGCTCGATTTCCTCAAAAAGGACGTTCGGTGCTTTCAGCACTTCGAAGTGCTCTTTGAGGACGCCGAGCCAATCCTCGATCGCGGGGCTCCGCTCTTGTTCAGCCAGCGCCCGAAGCACGAACCGAGAGAAGTGAATGTCTTCGTCGCTCATTGCGCCCCCGCACTCTTCTATATTTCTGAGGCGGTCACAGAGCCCCCCTAGGAGACCTGATTGGCGATCTTCGCCAGCTAGAAGCAGTGTGAGCATTGCTCTTGGCACGCCCCCACGTCTCTCGCTAGCGAAAAAGTTTTCGAAAGATTCCTCATCCACGCAAATTGGATTTATGGCCACTTTACCAAGTAGCGCTTCCCAGTCTTTGCGGGACAGGAATCGATCGCGAAAGCCGACAACTTTCCCGGTGATTTTTTGACACGTCATCCAGTACTCTTGCATTATCATTTGTTCATTGATGACTGAAATATCCGTGCGCAAAACCTCTCGGAGTTCATCAAGGACCGTTCTCTGGTCCATTTTCTTTCTCCTTTCTTTATCTCCATCTCATAGGCAAAAAAGTGTGCCTGTATAAGTTCTATACCGCATTATACATTATGATTTAAAACTGTCAAATAAGGTAAACCCACCGCACAAAGTATGTACGGTGGGTTAGGTGTCCAAAGGAGGTTGCGCTAAACAGAGAGCGATCTCCCTTGCAAAAGCTCTGAGCCCCCTCGATCGTAACAGATCAAAAGGCGTCAGGACAAAGTGGTCAAGTGGTCGAACGGTGGCGACAGGGCGAAACGCCCTTTTGTTCTCACGGCGTCTCATGTCTTCCTTCCACTGCTCCTTCCTAAGGAACAGGGCGTCTTGAAACTCCCTGTACCGAGAGATGAGCATGCTCTTGGCTGTCGCCATCCTGTAAACCGAATCGCGATCGAGTGCAGAAAACCTCTCTGGATCCATCTGCTCCAACACCTCGATCGTGCCTTCAATGTTCAAACTGAACACATCGATATAGGCACTCCTTTCACCTCGTGAAGTCTTCCAAGTGAAGAACGCGTCAGCCCCATAGTGGGTGTCGAGAAGCATCCCGACAGACACACACCATATAAGCTCGCCTTGTTGTCGGTGGTGCGCTGTAAGATAGCGTTCTACCATCTGAGTCAAAGACCGACTTATAGGCGTGTGCTCAATTTTCCCCGCATTCTGCATAGCGATGTAGCGTGCCAGCTTTTTGCTGTAGCTATAGGAGCGTCGCCAAAAGTTGCTAGTTTTTCCCAGGACCAAGAGTTCAAAATCTGGACCTGAGAGTGACCTTTTCATTGTTCACCTCCTTTCCTTATTTTTTTGAGAACCAATCTCAAAGCACAATATCAGAGTATTAAGCAGGTGTCAATAGGTACGTAATGGTTCAATACCTTGGACGCAGAGGGTAATATCGAGACATATGGCATA
>CAZAAO010000007.1:0-20719 GCA_964483435.1 uncultured Candidatus Saccharibacteria bacterium
AAGGGGATATTTATCACCACCGTCGAATCGTGTACAGGTGGTGGATTGATCAATGCCATCACCAATATTTCGGGCGCTAGCGAAGTTACAAAAGGCGCACGTGTCACGTACTCGAATGAGGAAAAAATCGCATTGGGAGTACCGGCCGAAACCATCGAGAAGTATACGGTATATTCCCAAGAGGTTGCCTTGGCAATGGCTGAAGCCGGGATCAGGGCATCCGTACGCGCGGATATTGGAGTTGGGATAACCGGAAGTTTTTCTCGCGTTGACCCAGCAAATCCTTTGAATTCGAGACCTGGTGAATTCCATATCGGAGTGAAATACGGCGACGTCAGACTATCAAGAACGTGCACCTTCCCCGATGAAAGCAGTGAGCGGTCTAAAATGAAAGAGTGGGCGATTGACCAAGCCCTATCTATGATTTTGGAGGCGATAAATGGTTAAAAACCTCGATGGTTTAAAAAAACTCATGACTGAAAAAGCCAGGGAGTTAGGCAAAGGTTGCGAGAAAGTTTTTGTGGCTGTTTCGGGTGGTATTGATTCCGCTCTGGTCGCGGCCATACTTTGCGAGGCTTTTGGAGCTAACAATGTCGTTGGTTTATACCGCGACGTTCGAAGCAATCCCAAACATCTCGCCGATGCAAACTCTCTCTCGTCTAAATTCGGATTTCGTCTGATTGTTTTGGATTGCAATCCGATCTACGACCTTATCTTGCGTCAAATCAAAGAGCAGTTTGAAATGCTCGGTTTGCCGTGGGCCGATGAGGGCACTGCGGAAGCAGAAACTCTTGGGTTCAGATGCGCTTTTGAGAGTCTGAAGTCTCGTATCACCACTCCGCTTGCCGGCTTCATTTCCAAAGCGGTCGACGGCGGCAAAGGACGAATCTTTGGGACCGGCAACGGCGAGGAGGACGGTCTTCTCCGCTACTTTGACAAGTATGGGGACGGAGCTGTCGACAACAATCTGCTTGCTGGATTGACCAAAGCGGAAGTGAGACAGCTCGCTCGCTTCATGGGAGTTCCCGAAGAGATTGTTATCAAAAAGCCCAGTGCCGACCTGCAAGGGAACGGCGACACACACAACGACGAAGACCAACTTAGTGGATGGGCGCGCAGTCTCGGATTTGATATCCAAATTTCTTACGGCGCTCCCGACGGTTCTTCCGAAGGCAACATCGCATGGGCATGGAAAGAAGACCTCGAATTCGGTGTAATAACCGGCATGAATAAGGAGGTCGCCGAAAGAGAGCTGGCAGCCGTTGGTTATACCGACAGCCAGATCCAAACCATTCTCTTTCTTAGAAAAGTAGAGAGTGCGACTCGCCACAAGGTTTCTCCGATCCCTTGCGTGGAAAGGGGGATTCTCTTCTACAATAGATTGGTAGATTAACCACTCCGACTTTTTTTGCACATTGCTTACGGCTCGTATCTGCTAACCAGCAGGTACGAGCTTTTTCTTATACGCTAGAATCTTTATAATTAGAGAATGTACACAGTATATATACTCGAGTGTCGGGACAAGACTCTCTATACCGGATACACTACCGAGCTCGATAGGAGAGTATCCGAGCACAACGCATCTGCAAGCGGAGCCAAGTACACCGCGAGCCGCCGCCCAGTCAAACTCGTATACTACGAAAGCCATCCCACTCAAAACCTCGCTATGCGTAGGGAAGCTGAGATCAAAAGGCTCACTCGCAGCCAAAAACTTGATTTAATAAAGAAATCGAATGGGAGTTGAAATTTTTATTGATTTGTGTTAATATTAGTATAAATAAAGGGGCTTATACAGAGCCCTAATTTATCGGAACTATTTTCTTCGCATTCGTTAAAACCTAAACGAGAACGCCTTAGAGACATTTCCGCGCGGTGATTTTTAGAATTAATAAATATGTAAATGTCTGAATATAAGAGACAAGGCGGATTTCAAAACAAGAGAGGAGGAGGATTTAATAGAGGTGGAGATCGTGGAGGATTTCGCGGCGGCTCGAGAGGCGGCGACAGACGCGACCAGCAAATGTTTAGCACAGTATGTGCTTCGTGCGGCAAGGCATGCGAAGTGCCATTTCGCCCAAACGGCGACAAGCCAGTATATTGTAATGACTGTTTTCGCAACAACAAGCAAGACGGAGGTGGCAGCTTCAACCGAAGAGATGACCATCGCGGAGATCGCAGAGAAAACACTCGCGAGTTTACTGCTCCTCAAAATGATGGGGTAGCGAAGCAGCTCGAATCTCTCAATATCAAACTCGACAAGATCATCAGTATCTTGAGCCGCAGTACAGAGACACAAACTCTCAAGGACACTGTAGAAAAAGTAGTCGCTCCAGAGAAGAAGGAGAAGACTGCTACCAAAAAGGTAGCGAAGAAAAAAGTAAGTAAGAGTAAGTAATAGGGAGCGCAGGATAAGCCGCCGCCAAAGTTGAGAAGCTTCTCAACTTTAGCGGCGGCTTTGCGTATACTTGAATATTTTTATATGTATGTTATAAATTATTCAGAAAGGAAATTTGAAATGAACTATGGAAAATTAAACGGCCACGCGATTGGCCGTGTACTTAAGGAGACAGTCCGCAGAGCGACTGTCGTAATTCGCAACGAAAGACTTATTTTTGAGGCTCGTCCCAAGGCCGATTATTTCGGGACCATGGATGACGTCTTCACCAGTGCAGATCTTAAAGCTCAGGAAATATACTTGCGAGCATTCAGAGAATGCTTCCCAGGATACGGAGTTGTTGGGGAAGAAAACTCTCTTTCGATTCCACCTTCAAAGGGTTTCAAGAGATTTTACTTTACAGTTGATCCGCTCGACGGAACAAGGGCCTATATCCGAAGACAATCCCATGGAGTAGGTACCATGGTCGCTCTCGTGCACAACAAAGAAGTTATCTCCGCTTATATCGGAGATATCAACACTGAGGAAGTGTACGGGTATCGACCTGACTCAAATGAGGTGCACCGGATCACCCGACTAGACGGGGTAGAACGATTAAGTCTAGAAAAAAGCAAGTCTATAGCCACAAGCTACGCAATGCTGCGCGATCCTGCTTCCGAATACTCGAAAGCTGCTCAGCATTTGATAGGACGATTCAAAAAGTATGAAGTCATCGGTTCCAGTATCGGAATCTGGATGGCCCAACTCTGGAAAGGTGAAGTGGGTGGACTCTTTCTTCTGCCCGGCGTAGAGACACCGTGGGATACGACTCCGATTGTCGGCATATCCAAGAAGCTCGGATGCATCTTCCTTCGGCCTGTCCACGGCGACAGTACAAAGTGGGAGGAGTACAATCCCTTGATCAGCCGAGAAAAGTACACCCGCGACCACGAGACACTCGTGGTGCACAAAAGTCACCTGCGGGAACTTTTCAAAAAAAAGTAGAGGTGAAGCGGTCGTGGGACTTTGTCCCACGACCGCTATTCTTTTCTTCAACGATTTTTAATAATGAAGTCTGCTATAATGCTCAAATGAAAAAAGCAAAACAAAGTACATATGTAGATGGTTTCGTGTTCTCTGTACCAAAAAACAAGAGAGCAGCTTATAAGAAGCTGGCTACAGAGGCAAACGAAGTCTGGAAAAAGTTTGGAGCAATCGATTACAAAGAATGTCGCGCAAATGACGTCACTCCAAAAAATATGGTTTTCACATTTCCGAGGATTGCCAAGACAAAGCCAGATGAGGAAGTATGGTTTTCTTTCATTGTTTACAAATCAAAAGCCGATCGCATCAAGATCAACAAGCAAGTGATGAAATACTTTGATGAGAAGTATAAGGACAAGCCTATGATCATGCCTTTCGATATGAAGAGGATGGCAATAGGCGGCTTCTCCGTGGAAGTAGAGTAAGCCTATTTGGAATACTCGAGGATATCTCCCGGCTGACATTCGAGAGCCTTACATATCGCCTCAAGCGTTGAAAAGCGGACAGCCCTGGCTCGTCCGTTTTTGAGTACAGAGAGGTTTGCCATTGTGATGCCGATTTTTTCGGAAAGCTCGGTCACGCTCATTTTGCGCTTGGCGAGCATTACGTCTATGTTGATTGTAATAGCCATGGTTTTATTTATAGTGAGCTAAGTCGAACTATACGGTTAATTCGTTCTCGGACTTGATCTCTATCGCACTTCTAAGGAGCCGATGCAGCACTGCTGCAAATACGGCCACCACGATAGGCGCGCACGCGATCACAAATCCAAAGGGTAGAAGCCCCGGCGCATCGTCCATCTCGGCGATCGGATAGAGCAATGGGAGCCCGGTCATGTAAAAAATTGATATAAGAATAGCTGAGTATTTTATTTTCTTTAGAGCGAGGACTGACATTTCGGAAAATGCGGTATTGTCATCTATATACTTCAAAAGCTTGAATGTTTGCCAAAGCGCGTAGTAGAAGGGGATCATGGTTGCATACATCCCCACGACAATCACATGAAAAATATTGTCGAGTCCGGGGAACTCGAGGGGGCCGTTTTTCCAAGCAGAAGGAAGTGCAAAGACTGCGAGCGCAAGGACTATGAGGCCGAGCACGGCGACGCTAAGCTTCAATATAAATGTAGAACTTTTGTTAAACATATTGATTACGTGATTTGTAATAAATAAAGCCTATCATACTACATATCGTTTATCAATATATATTTATCGATATACCTATAGGAGTTTGATTAAACAGTGGAAGATAATACACTTTAGGAATGGAGCTAAAACCTTTTTCATATAAGAAAATCTTGATCGTGGGTGATTCAGGGAGAGGTAAGACTACCTTTGCCCATAATCTATCCTCAATCACTGGTATCCCCTACCATTCAACCGATGACTATTTTTGGAAAGTAAAATATACGGAGCCTAATGATCGAGAAAAAAGTGTAGAGCAAATTTCTAAAGTTTATGATGAGCCACAATGGATCATGGAAGGGACGACTCGCAGACTTATATTGAAGGGCTTGGAGCAATCCGAGATCATTTTCTACTTAAAACACAAAAACATTTTTACTCAGTACATATCTATAATTAAAAGATGGGCGACAAGAGAAGAAGAAAGATTTTTCGACCTATTGAACCTTTTAAGGCATGTCACATACAAGAAATATAAAAAAGGATACGGAGACCATATGCCTCACCTTGAAGAACTACTTCAGCCTTTTGAGGACAAGCTAATAAATGTTGAGTCATTCAAGGAGATCGACATGATTATCGAGAATATCAAATGAATAAATATCCGAAAATCTCAAACGGAGTGGTACATAAGGTTCCTGATGATTTAAAGCAAGTGCTTTTGGCTAACCAAAAAGCTCTAGATACCTGGGAAGACATCACAGAGCTCGCTCGCAATGAATGGATCTGTTGGGTCGTATCAGTAAAGCTTCCAGAGACGCGAGCGAAGCATATTAAGCGCGCGCAGGCTGACCTCGCCATGGGTAAGCGCCGCCCCTGCTGCTGGGCCGGCTGCCCGCATAGGTAAATAGTCTTTAAATGAAATACAAAATCGTCTTCATTATTATATTTTTCCTGATATCGTTTTTTGGATTCAAACAGAAAGACACCAAAATAATATTTGTCGGGGATTTAAATTTTGACAGAAAGGCAAGAGAACTAGTGAGTGAGAAAGGGGGAGATTTTATTTTTTCATGTATTCACGAGTATCTTAACAGTGCGGATATAGTAGTAGGCAATTTGGAGGGACCGATCACAGATCGCAAATCCATAAGTGTTGGTACTGAGCCGGGGACAATCCAAAACTATGCTTTTACATTTGACCCAAATATCTTACCTCTGCTCAAATCGAACAATATTAAGCTTGTAAACATCGGTAACAATCACATACTCGACTTTGGAGAAGACGGGTATCAATCAACTATCAAATATTTAAAAAAATCCCGTATTGATTTTATCGGCGGTATATACGGAGATGAGCCGCTCAAGCGACTAAATCTGAACGGCAGCAAAGTAAGTTTTATTTCATACAACCAATTCAGCGGAATAAATAAAGAATTGGTAGCCAAAAAAATTCGAAGTGAACATGCGAGAGGAAGAATAGTGGTGGTTTATGCCCATTGGGGAGAGGAGTATGGTCCAATATCCCAAGACCAGAGGCTCACGGCAGAGCTGTTTGCGACATCCGGAGCTAATATTATCATCGGTTCACACCCGCGCATTGTTTCTGAGAAGGATCAAATACTCGAGACTAAAGTTTATTATTCTTTGGGCAATTTTACATTTGACCAATACTGGAATCCAGCTGTCATGACTGGCCTCCTTATAGAATTAAATATCATAGATGGCAGACTCATGCCCGCGGAGCGCAAACTAATCCTCGATTCTCAAGGAAGAACGTGCCTTGATAATGCAGATTAAATTTGGCCATTTGTCCACCTTTTGGCTAGATAGGTTCCCCACGTTGTCGCATAATGATATAAATTATCATTAAGTAAATTCGGTGAAAAAAATAACCCAAAGTCTTTCCGCTAAGTTTGGAATCAGTCTCATAATACTTGTACTTGCAGTGATGGGAATATGCTTTGGCACCAGGTCTACCGATGCTCAAAATGATCTCCCCAAAATTGGTATTGGAAGAGATTATGACGGCGGATACTACAGTCGACGCAAACTGATCGTGATGGGAACGCACGAAGAGCCTTCTATAAAAGTCGCCTCTTTTACGCAACAAAAAATAACAGCGGAAGCCAAGATAGATATATACAAAATAAACAAAGACCAGCTTCTTGATTTTTTGACGTACACGTCTGATAAGGATGTGCGTTTTAAATCAAAACTGCCAGACGTGTCCAAACTCACCAAAGCGGCTACAGTATCAGCCAAAATAGACGATAAAACATTGCTCCCTTTGGATGGCGAGGGTATTTGGTTGCTCAAAGCCTATACAGGTGACACAGAAACTTATTCAGCCTTAATAAGAACAAAAGTCGGCACAGTAGCAAAGGAAGGAAATGGTGAAATAATCTTATGGAATCAAAACATAATTACCGGTAAAAAAATAAATGGGGGTTCAGTACAAATATACAAACTTGAAGACAAACCTACTTATATAACAGAGTCAGCAATTGACCAAGACGGTATCGCAAAAACATCTGAACTCAAAAGAGCCGATGTCGCGTTTGTAGAGACGAAAGAAGGATCAGCACTTGTAATTCTCAATTTACCTGCAGACTATTATTACTACGCAAATTTTGAAAATCCACCTCGTCGAGGCAGGTATATGCTGTTTACCGATCGTCCTTTGTATACCCCAGGAGACACTTTGCACTTCAAAGCGATACTTAGAGACGATGACGACGCGCAGTATACTATCCCAAGCGGATTGGCTACGGTCAAAATCACCCGCGACTATGACACACAGCATCCAATATTTGAGAAAAAATACACGATCTCAGCAAACGGCACAATAGCGGGAGATATACCTCTTGATAAAAATTCTCGTACTGGCAACTATCAAATATTTGTCGATCTCGGCACCGAGGACAGAGAGTGGTACCTTCGTACAACCAGTGAGTTTAATATCGAGTATTACGAGAAGCCTCAATACTATATGGAAGCAAGCTCGCCAACCGACATCCTTGTAAAGGGAGATGACTTACAAATTTCAATTGATGGTAAGTACTTTTTTGGTCAACCTATCTCTGGGGGTGAAGTGAGTTACAGTATCGACTATGCGGTAGATTATTATCTTTCTGAAGAGACCTTGGAATATTACTCAAAACACGGCTACGACCTAGGTTGGTATTACAAAGACAGAAATCTTTCGAGCGGCAAATTAAACCTAGACAAAAAAGGTAAAGGTAAAATCGAGCTTTCGACCAAAAACTTACCTGACAAGTCTTACTCCATCGTCACCGTAAGCGCAAAGTACATGGACTCAAGTGGTGTACCTGCAAAAGCTACAAAAAATATCTTGGTCCGACCTAGCGAATACAGCATCAGAGCAACTGATTACGAATACCTCGCGACCGCTAATTCGAAAATTGAAATACCTATTGAGCTCAAATCTTACAAAGGAGCACCTATCGCAGGAATAGAAATACCCGTAAGTGTCATTAGACATAGTTGGGAGAAAAACGATCAAAACTATTTTACGGACAAAGAAGATAATGTAGCCAACTTCAAAGTGCGGACAGACTACGCAGGTAAAGCGACTATCACTTACACACCAACACAGCAGGGTAGTTACAATCTTTTACTTTCAGTAAAAGATCCATCCAATAATTTTTATGAGAGAAAAATGTACTTTTGGGTCACCGGTGAAAATCTGCCTTATTACAGTGAACGAGGACAAGACTTGTCTATAAAAATCCAAAATAAATCATTTGATCCGGGTGAAATCGTACCCGTATATATATCATCACGCGAACCAAACAGAGATGTACTTTTAACAGTGGAGAGAGATCGAGTGAGAAGATACATCGTTGCTAGTGTTAGTGGAATTTCTTCTACGGCATACATACCAACATACGCTTCGGACATACCTAACGTTTTTGTCGAAGCAACTACTTTTACCGCATCAAAAGGTATCTTCAATGTTGATTCGGAAGAGATAACGCTTAACAAGGACAGCAAGCAAATAAACGTCTCTCTCGAGTCATCTTCTCCTTCCTATAGCCCTGGCGAAACCGTGCAAATGAAGTTGAAGACTACCGCCTCTGACGGTAGACCCGTTTCGGCCGAGGTGGCAGTATGGACAGTAGACAAGTCTCTCTTCGAACTCATGAGCAATGATCGACAAAAGATTATGGACGTATTTTGGTATAAGCGATATAACTCAACAAACCAGAGACAATCTTTTGAAGGCATCTTCTCAGGTGGAGCAGAAAAAGGATGCTTCACCGGTGACACCAAAGTGCTCACACCTTCAGGTACTAAAAGTATTGAGGACATAAAAGTCGGCGACACTGTGTTAACAAAAGCAAACGAGACCAGCCCAGCACTCGAAAAAGCAAAAGTGACGAAGGTGCACAAGGTCAACGTGCCAGGCTACCTAATATTAAACGGTGAAATCAAAGTCACTGCCGAGCATCGAATGTGGGTTAATTCGGGGTGGAAAAATGCTGGCGATATACAAATCGGAGACAAGCTACTCAACAGCAAAAATCAGAGTGTAGAAGTTCAGTCGATTGAATGGCAGCAGAAAAAAACCGATGTTTATAATTTGACGATAGATAAAAAGTCTACTTATTTTGCAGGAGATGTGTACGTACACAACGATAAAGGCGGGGGAGGCGGAATCAGAGACAACTTCACCGACGTCGCGTATTGGAATCCGTATGTGATTACAGACGCAAACGGTGAAGCCACAGTCAGATTTACCATACCTGACAACCTAACCACCTGGATCACTCAGGCAGTCGCAATAACGACAGATACAAAAGTTGGAGAGAGTTCACAAGAAATCTTGGTTTCAAAACCTGTCATCATAAGACCGGTGCTTCCAAATATATTGCGAATAGGCGACGAGCTTTCGATTTCCACCATCGCTCACAACTTTACAGGTGAGGATCGACAGTTCGTAAACAGTATTGAAATGAGTAATGTTCAAATTGAAGGAAGCACTACTCGCTCGCTTTTAATTGGCGATTCTCAACTGGAAGAAATTTTCTGGAATATCAAACCAACCAAAGAAGGAGTGGCGACATTAAAAACAAGCCTCACCTCTAATACTTACCCCGAAGGGGACACGGTCTCAATAAAAGTACCTGTAAAAGAATTTGGCTTTTTTGAGAATGATTCGTTCGTTGGTAAAGGGAAATCAGAATTCAAATTGAGAGTTTACCCAGATACCAAACCTTCGAGTTCCAAAGCTATGTTGTATGTATCCGGATCACTCTTCGGTACTCTACCTCCAGCTATCGAGTACTTACTTCAATATCCTTATGGCTGCGTCGAGCAAACTACGAGCAGATTTATCCCAGCTGTGCTATTTGCGGAAAATAGATCTATTTTACAAAACAAAATACAGGACAAAGATCTTCCTGATATTATGAAAAAAGGGGTAGAAAGATTGTACACACTCGAAAATAGATTTGGAGGATGGGGTTGGTGGTATGGAAATACCAATCCAGCTTTGACAGCATATGTCATCGAATACCTTAAGAGAAGTGAGGCCGTAGGCACAAATGTGCCCCAAGAAATATATGATACGACAAGGACCGGCTTTGAAAATACATTGAGCAATATCTCAAGTCCGTCAGAGCGCATACCTTACATTTACTCACTCTCTCTTCTTGGCTCGCCAAAGGGCAAAATAGAAATAACAGATTTTGGTACCTCCACTCCAGATCTTGTGGCTCTGGGTCTGCTATCAAACATAAGAAATGGGTACACAAACAAAAAAACTAACGGGTACGATCTGCTCTTGACGATGGCAACAAAAGAAGGCGACCAAACGTACTGGGGCTCAGGAGATTGGTGGTTTTATGGATCTAGAGAAGCCTCAACCGCACTTGCCTTGCGCGCACTTTTGAAGGCCGGAGCACCAGAGTCCGATGTAGCTGGAGCAGCCAACTTCCTTTCAAATTCGAGACGTGGAGCATACTGGCAAAACACATTTGCCACAGCCCAAACCATCGACGCCCTTCTTGAATACACAAAGAAGTACGAAAGAAACCAAAACAATAGCTACAAAGTCTATATAGACGACAAACTCGTCACTGCCAAAACGTTAAACGGAATTTTTGATTCTCATACGATTAGTATTGATCCAAAAGAAATAAAGGACGGCGGCGTTATAAGAGTGGAACCGGAAGCGACAAATCTTTACACGACACTGACACTAGATCAATTTAGGACTGCGCAAGACTCGGCTCCAAAAAGTAATGGTCTTGTGGTAAAGCGCAATTACACAAGCACTTTTGGAGTTGGTGACATAGTAGACGTAGTGGTCCGAGTAGAAAACATCCCAGCAGACAGTAGATACCTCGTAATCGAAGACGAATTGCCATCAGGTTTGTCGCCGATCAACAAAAATTTTGAAAATGAGAGGACCGAAGGATACTCTGATCCATATTCCTACTACTATTGGGGTGGCAATAGAGAATACACTCAAAACGGAGTAATCGAATCTTTCTCCTACATTAGCGGCAATACTATGGAGATGAAATACCAAGCGAGAGTGATATCAAGAGGAAAGTTTAGCGCACCACCAGCTAAAGCAAGCTTGATGTACAAACCAGAAATCAACGGCAGATCAGGTGTGCACACAATCAAGATTACGGGCGAAAGATCAAATAAAAATATCGAGGTGGGAGATAAGATGTTTGCTTTTTCATCAAAGTTGAATCAAAACAACCGTACTGTAACGTTAAAATTAATACCTGGCATCATTGGTCTACTCTGTTTGGCAATCGCATATGCAATTCATAGAAGAAAGCAAAAAATCGAAACACCTACTCAAACTACTTTTTAGTACTATTTTACTAATCAGTCTGTTTGTAGTCTTTCAAATTGCGTTTAAACAACGTGGATTTACTGCGGCGTACTCAGAGAGCGACCCTCAAGACACAAGGCCAGCGAGGTTTTATGAAGAGGCAACTTTTACTGACGCCATAAAGAAAGCGGAAATAAGCACTAAAGCGTATCCTAGAAAGATGATCGCCGGAGTAGTGCCTCACCACTTACTTGCCAGCATACTCATTGCTGATTTATTCAAAAATTTGGCAAAACAAAAACCAACCACGATCATATTGATAGGTCCTAACCACTACGAGCTTGGCAATCACAAAATTATTTCGAGTCAAAAGATCTGGGGCACGCCTTATGGCACAGTGAAGCCAGATCAAAAAATAATAGATTCGCTTCTGAAGAACGGGACTGTAGCAATAGATGAAAAGGTAATGGACGGCGAGCATTCTATGGGAGGAATCGTACCTTTCATTAAATACTATCTCCCCGACGCACAGGTAGTACCTCTAATAGTGAGCGGTAAATTAAATAAGGAAGAAATAGAAAGGCTCGTTGGCATTTTGGACACATACATAAGTGATAAGACAGTTTTGGTCGCGTCTGTAGACTTTTCACACTATCAGACTCAGGCAAAAGCTGAGCAAAATGACGAAACTACACTACAACTTATGAAAGAAAGAGATCTCGATCAAATACTTACGCTTAGTAGCGCATATATCGACTCGCCCCCGAGTATTGCTGTCCTTTTGAGTCTCATGATGAGGAGAAATATTGAAAAATTTGAATTGGTTTACCACACGAACGCCGGTCAAATCCTCGGCAATCCTCACAAAGAAGTGACCAGCTACTTCTCGTTTGTGTTTTAAACATACAACTCTCGTTTATTTGACTTATTTTGTAATTCCTATAATTTGTCTAATAGAAAGGACAAAATGTATAAACCCAGATTACTCAATTTTCGCGTAAGCGATAGTAGTAAACAAATCATCGAAATGGCTGCTGAGCACAGAAACCTGCCCGCAAGTGAGTACATTCGCAACATTGTCGAGCCTTTCGCAAAGCTCGATCTGCATCACACTGCAATAACGGTAGAAGATTTCAACACGCTGGCGCGATTGGCAGCGATGCAAGGAGGTAAACTCGATATCACAGACACGCTCTCTCTGCTCAGCAAGAAAAAGGGTAGGGTAAGTTAGGAGACGACAGTGGACCAATACGCGAATTTTCTGATAAAAGAATACACTCACTGGGATTTGTATTTGCACGAAAACCAGGGCTATCTGGGAAGGTGCTATCTGTGGTCAAAGAGGCGTGGGGCAGCAAGTGTGACGGACGCCACTCCAGAAGAATGGACGGAGGTTTTGACTCTCTTCCGCGCGATCGAAAGCGGATTGAAAAGAGCATTTAATACTGACAAGTTTAATTATTCTTTTCTGGGCAATGAGACGCCCCACATGCACTGCCATGTGATCCCGCGCTACGACCGAGTAGTAATGTTTGGAGGCATCGCCTTCAGTGATCCGCTCTGGGGCAAGAACTACCAGACAGATCCCAATTTCAAAATTCCTCCTTACACTCTGGACATGATCCTCGCCAGGATGAGGGAAGTGATGGGGTAATAGAAAACACGCCGCGGGACTTGGCCCCGCGGCTTTTCCTTTACTTGCTTTTTTTAGTGACCATGGTTATATATGGAAAGAATGCCAACAACAGTCGCGTGCTCCAGATGCGGCTCTGATTTAGAGCCGGATGTTGTAAACGACCATGTAACCATGGAAGGAATCGTGATCTGTGGGAAATGCAGGGACGATGCGGCTAGAAACATCGTCCCGAACGAAATTAAAATGATGGCTGGTCCCGACGTTCTACCACGAGAACTCGGAAAGTTTTGGATCATGCCTTTAGCCCCCGGAGGGAAGTCTCCCCAGGAGCTTTGGGAAGGGAGCGATCGAGAGTGTGTCATCGACGCGCTACTTGATTTCATATACGAAATCAAGTAGTAGTGAATTTCAAACCGCCGCGGGCTTTGCCCGCGGCGCTTTTCTTTATTCACCTCCGCTTCACCTTCAGTAAACTATATTGAGAATAGACGGAGTAAAAAATGAACCATCATCAAGTGAGACTTCTCGAAAAAGCAGCGCATATAATCAAAAAGGAGGTGAGACATGAAATGAGAAAGCGCACGATACCAAAGAGTATCGAGTACGACGACCTTGTGAGCGAAGCCAATTATCGGATTTGTCGAAAGATGAAGAGCTTCGATTCAAGGGTCTCGCTACTACACACATTCGTAGAGTACCACGTCCGCAAAGCAATGACTGATTACATCAGGTTTTGGCTCTACAAAAATAGAACCACAGGAAGCAGTCCCAAGATCAGATCTATCACCGGTGTCAAATCCGAGAGTGATCCAAAAAAACAAAAGATCGTCGATATTGCCGACGCGCGGCAGGACCCCGAGATGCACTACATTCGCAACAGAGAACTTTGGAAATTTATTCGGATTTGCTGTCTGGGGATGCCAGAGCGATACCCATTGATCCTCTACATGTACTACATGTTGGAGATGGAAGTAAACGAAATCAAACGAGAGCTTGGGGTCACAGCTGGTCGAGTATCACAGATGAAGAAGGAAGCCGCCAAAAGGTTTCTTCTTCGGGCGGCAAACCTAAAAATCCAGGGCACTCACGAATTTTATCCTCGACGGTGCTCTTAATTATCGGCCCGCCCTCACAGAGGGCGGGCTTTAACACAAATATTTTCTTTGTTATACAATACAAAACATGAAATCTCTCAAAGTTTTGATCTTCATTTTAATAATCATTCTCTTAGTCATCGGAGTCTTGTATTTTAAAAATTCACCAGCTCCGACTTCTGCCGGGATCAGCGCATACTACTCATGTAACGAGGGTAAGTTTATAAATGCTACTTTTTATAACGGAGAGCCTGGCACCTCAAAAGACGCCAACACCCCACCGACACCTAAAGGAAAAGTGAGTCTTAAGCTTAGCGATGGGAGGGAGATGACTTTGCCACAGACACTTTCTGCAAGCGGAGTGAGATTTGCAAATGCAGATGAGTCTTTCGTATTTTGGAACAAAGGCAACGGCGCACTTGTGCTAGAAAATAATAATGAGAAGAGTTACATCGGATGCATCGAAACTGCAGCCAACCCTGGCACTCTTCCAAACGTATATTCAAATAGTGAGATGGGTGTATCTATAAGATACCCAGAGGGATTTTCGGTAAACGAAAAGTATATCTATGGCAATCTAGGTCCGCACAAAGAGATATACGGCACCAAACTCACAATAGATCCAAACATTGCCACAAGCACCAATCTTGCAATGGATACTTACATCAGTATCGAGTCCATACCTCAAGTTTCCACCTGCGATGCCGCGCTCTTCCTCGACCCGCAAATAAGCAAAAAATCTATCTCTCTACAAGAAGGTAAAAACATATACTCCGTTTCCTCCTCGACAGGAGCCGGAGCGGGGAACAGGTACGAAGAAGAAGTATATGCAATCCCAGGCACAAATCCTTGCATCGCGGTGCGCTACTATATCCACTACGGAGCATTTGAAAACTACCCTGAGGGCTCAGTGCGCCCATTCGACCGCGAGGCCCTAATCTCCATTTTTGACTCCATTCGCCAAACTCTCAAACTTGTGAGATAAATTTCTCATACTTGAAATATGCGGTTATTCATGTTATTGTATGGCGGGAGTACAGATGACACTCGATATCAATGCAGAAAACGCCCGTCAGGGCATACATGAATTGCTTACCCATATGGACTACTCGGATGGTAGCCAGCTCAGACCCGAAAGGTATCTGAAAAACCATCCCTTTGGTCTTACAATCCCAATGGTAAGCCGAAGTTTGGTAGATGAGTACCGAGTTATCTTTATGAACACACCCGGCTCGGGACAACTCAGCGTTCATAACTTTATTCACTATCTCGCTTTTCACTACAAAACAAGCGCGAGCAAAATGTCTGAGGTTACTTACATCAGAATCATCGCACTTGAACATGGCGAAGAATGCAACTACGCTGATGTGCTTTTCGAAATAGGTCTCCGACACGAGACCATCATGTGCGGTAGCTTATGTATAGCTCGGACACACACTCCTAGCGAGTACAGGCAAGCCCAGTCGGTCATCTCGCTTCTGGCACTCACAAGTAAGAGAATGCCGGAGGTAATTTCTTTACAGTTCAATGATTACCGCCATGAGTACATAGATTTGGTAGGAGAAACATCACGGACAAAATAGTAGAGAGCGGCGGGCCTAGCGGCCCGCCTCATTTTATTTCCATTTTATTGACTGAACGAGGTCGTCAAGATAGTAAAAGTTTTGGGGAGTGCCCGTAATCGAAAACTTGAGATAAAAATCTTTATCGGAAGGAAGTGTGAGAATGTAATTTTTGATCTCGGACCCGTCGGTGAAATATATTTCTTCCACTCGAAATAATCTTTTATTAACACGTTTGGACGAAACCTTTCTCGACTGCTCATTTTGCATTTTTGGTGTTGATGCATCCTTCACGACGGACACAATTATTGAATTGGATTCAGTACTAGTACCAAAAGTATGATTGTAGTTTAATTCTAAAACTCCATCTAAAGAATCGCCCAAATCATTTTTCACAACTTGAAAATCGAAAGGGTATGCAAAGTCAAAACCCACACGTTCATTTGAATACAGATTGAGTCTACTTGCATGACGTTCGCCTTTTGAGCTCCGACTGTCCGTAGGGGAGAGCTTGTTTTTGAGCACTTGAGGAAAGGTAAGTACAAGCCCCGCGAGTGACGCTGCCGCGACTAATATAAGAATCAAGAGCTTTTTGTTTGTCATGATCTTATTATCTCAATTTTTATGGGTTATTAAAGTCCTTTGCTTATCCACAACATTCTTGACTAATACCCCCTAGGGGGTATTATATATGTATGCAAAAAACTAAACACCAAAAAACTAGCAAAGACATGCTTACAAGGAGACTTCAGATTATCGAAGGTCAAGTACGCGGGCTCCGCGAGATGATCGAGGGTGGCAAATATTGTATTGATGTCATCACCCAAAGTTCAGCTATCAAGCAAGGTCTTTCAAATATTGAAGACATGCTCATGGAGCATCATTTGGGACACTGCGTAGTAGACCAGATCAAAAAAGGTGAAGCCAATAAAGCAACCGAAGAAATTATCAAAGTTTATCGACTAAAGAGAAAGTAATTTTCTCTTTTATTTTTTATGAATACTCATATCTACAAGGTAAACGGGATGCACTGTGCAAGCTGTGCCGCCGTCCTCACCAAAAAGATTTCAAAGCTTCCAAATGTAAAATCCGTCACGGTAAATTATGCAAACGAAAAAGCAAAGATCGAGCATGATGATACCCTGACCTCACTTGCAGAGATAAATAATGAGATAGAGAAGCTCGGTTATACGATGAGCGACGTTTCTGTACCGACCGAAGATCACACAAAGCACGAACACGGAGAGCACGAGCTTGAGTCGCTCAAGACTAGGGTCAAATTTTCTCTTCCTATAACTATAATCATATTTGTGCTGATGCTGTGGGACATAGCGCACAAAACAACTGGCATAGTCCCAGAGATCCCTTTAAGTATGGATCTCTTCAACACCTTCTCAATGGTTATCGCAACGATATCTCTCTTTTGGGTGGGAAGTCAGTACCTCCTTGGTGTAGGTAGGTACATCAAATACCGCATCGCCAATATGGACACTCTCATAGGTATCGGCACTCTGGTGGCTTACACTTACAGCCTTCTCATTACGCTTTTCCCTGCAATACGTGCATTACTTAACGCCCCAGAGTTTACATATTTTGATGTCACTATAGTCGTGATTGGATTTATTACACTTGGGAAATACTTGGAGGCAAACTCTAAAAAGAAAACTGGTGCCGCTATTGAAAAACTAATAGGGCTTCAAGCGAAGACAGCCCTACTGTTGCGTGATGGTAAAGAAGTTGAGGTACCACTCACAGACGTCATGCACGGAGACCATATAGTGGTAAAGCCCGGAGGCAAAATTCCGGTAGACGGTATCGTGATCGAAGGCACCTCTTTCATAGACGAATCAATGATTTCAGGCGAGCCTATTCCTGTAGAAAAAAAGGTTGGTGACAGTGTTGTCGCGGGTACAATCAACACCACTGGATCATTTGTCTTTGAAGCGACAAAAGTCGGAAGCGAAACTCTACTCTCTCATATTATCAAAATGGTAGAGGAGGCTCAGGGTAGCAAGGCGCCGATTGAGGCACTTGTCGATCAAATCTCTGCAAGGTTCGTACTTATCGTCCTGGCGATCGCAAGTCTCTCCCTCATCTTATGGCTTACGGTTGGAAGCGCCTATCTCGGCTTCTCGCAAGCACTATCGCTGGGCATACTTTCGTTCGTTAGCGTGCTTGTGATCGCGTGCCCTTGCGCACTTGGACTCGCTACACCGACGGCAATAATTGTGGGTGTAGGTAAAGGCGCAGAAAACGGCATTCTTATCAAAGACGCCGCCACTCTCGAAAAACTTTATAAAGTAAGTGCTGTGGTAGTAGACAAAACCGGCACCATCACCAGAGGCAAACCAACTCTCGTCGATATACAAAACGAGTCACAGATGAGCGATATAGACCTCATCAGGATTCTCGGATCTCTTGAAAGCAAATCAGAACATCCAATAGCGCACGCAATCTCTACATATATGAAAGAAAACAAAATTGATTCTACTCTGGTCGAAGAATTTGAAATCATTCAAGGTATGGGTCTAAAAGGTAAAGTCGGAGGACAAGAATATTTTGTAGGCAATGCAAAGCTCATAAAAAGTCTCGGGGTTGAATTTAGCGAGGACGCTCTTCTTAAATACACTAGCGAAGGCAAAACTCCGGTAATCTTGTCCACAAAGAATGAATTACTCGGTATAATCGCCGTGTCAGATGAAGTAAAGCCAGAGTCCAAAAAAGCAGTTGAAGATCTCCATAAAATGAAAATTAAAGTGGTCATGCTTACAGGAGATGATGAGAGAGCAGCCCGCCACATCGCAAGCCTAGTGGGCATAGATGAGGTCATAGCTCACGTGCTTCCTCAGGATAAACTGGAGAAGATAAAATCCTTGCAGAACGAAGGTAGGATAGTCGCCATGGCAGGGGATGGGGTGAACGACGCGCCTGCTCTTGCACAAGCAGATGTGGGTATCGCTATGGGTACAGGGACCGATGTCGCGATAGAATCCGCCGGCATCACACTACTTCATGGCGATATTTCAAAACTTGTAAAGGCAATCAAGCTGTCCAAGCTTACCATGCGCGGCATCAAGCAAAATCTGTTTTGGGCATTTGCTTACAACACCGTAGGCATACCGCTTGCAGCAGGATTGTTTTATCCAATATTTGGCTGGCTACTCAATCCGATATTTGCTGGGTTTGCGATGGCGATGTCGAGCGTCTCAGTCGTGACAAACTCACTTCGAATTAAATCTAAAAGAATATAATGGATAAAAAATACACATTTCACGTACACGGCATGCATTGCGCCTCATGCGTACTACTTACAGAGAGCGAAATTTCTGAAGTGGCAGGAGTAACTCGCGCCAAGGCTGATTTAAAAACGAACACTATGGAGGTAGAAGGTGACTTCGGCGATCTTGCCCCAGAGCAGATCGCAGAGTTTCTCTCAAAGCCAATCAAACCACATGGCTATACGCTCTCGCTCGAAAAGCAAATCAAGTCTAAAAACTGGCACGACTTTAAGATAGCGATCCCGATCGCAATAGCATTTGCCATTGTTTTCGTTATCCTCCAAAAACTCGGGATTATCAATTGGGTAGATGCAAGCAACATGTCCTTTGGTACTGTCTTTCTCATCGGAGTGATAGCTTCTCTTTCAACTTGTATGGCAGTAGTGGGCGGGCTTGTGCTTTCGATGTCTGCGACGTTTGCCAAAGAAGGGGACAAAGTGAAGCCTCAGCTTATGTTCCACGTAGGAAGGATCGTTTCTTTCTTTATTCTCGGTGGAGTGATAGGAGCAGCAGGAAGTGTATTCACACTTTCAAGCAGCGCATCATTTGGACTTAGTTTGTTTATAGGTATCGTTATGCTTATTCTCGGTATAAATCTTTTGGAAGTTTTCCCGTGGACAAAGAGGCTGCAACCGCGAATACCAAAATTTATCGGAGCTCATGCACACAAAGTCTCCAAATGGGGGCACGCGGTGACCCCGCTTATCGTGGGAGTAGCGACTTTTTTCCTTCCTTGCGGATTTACCCAATCGATGCAGCTTTATACACTTTCTACCGGGTCTTTCCTAAGTGGCGGACTTACTATGCTCACTTTTGCGCTAGGCACATTACCAGTGCTCGCACTCGTAAGCTTCTCATCTTTTAGCATCCAAAAAAGCTCGTGGTCAGGAGTCTTTTTCAAAACTGCGGGGATTGTTGTCATATTGTTTGCAATCCTAAACTTGATAGGAAGTCTCAGCGCAATCGGTCTCATCCCACCTTTAATAAATTTGTAGTAAAATATTGAAATGAAAGGTGTAATAGGACTCATCATTATATGCGGGGCGATCATTGCAGGTTTCGTTTGGTACGACAGATCTTCGGGTCAGACCAACAACTCTTCGGAATCTTTTCAAAACCAAGTTGCTGTCGACAACGTAAAAGTAGAAGCCGGCAAGCAAGTGATCGAAATCACAGCCAAAGGCGGCTACCGCCCACGCAAAAGCACTGCACAAGCAAATATGCCGACCGTTATCAGATTTAACACATCGGGCACATTTGACTGCTCACTTGCGGTACGTATACCAAGTCTTGGCATAAGCAAAACTCTTGCGCAAAGCGGAGCGACCGATATAGATATAGGTACAAGTAAGTCTGGCACTCTGAAGGGCACTTGTGGTATGGGTATGTATCCGTTTGAAATCAACTTTAGCTCCTAAATGTCAATTTGTGGTAAAATAATATTGTTTTAAAAGATTACAAACTCATAATATGGAAAGCTTACCAAATCAAAAAATTAGTCCGGAGAGAGAAAAGGAAATCCAAGCAAAATATGATGACGCATTAATCTTCATCGAGTCATCAAATGCAGATACTGATATAAAAGATCGACTAAATGAGATCTTGGAATTGTGGCGGGCAGTTAGATTAGAGGGGAAAAGCAATCCAATAATGAGTTTTGATTTTGTTGAATCTGATATTAGATCACGAAGCCTTAACAAGCAAGAAAATATTGATTTATTTTTTGCGGTAAAAAAAGTATTGGATTGATAACCAAATAAAATGAGTACAAAAAATATAACTTTAAT
>CAZAAO010000008.1:0-20005 GCA_964483435.1 uncultured Candidatus Saccharibacteria bacterium
GATCAGTCGGCTACACAAACAAAGCCACCGGACCTTAGTCCGGTGGTTGTTTACTTATATATTATAAAGAAAAACCACCGGACCTTAGTCCGGTGGTTGTTTTTCAAATTTTTCCAGTTCCGTCTGGCCGCACGAGACAGCCATAATGGGAACATGTAGAGCTTCCTCGATTGTTTTAACGCACAAGGAAGTAAATTCCTCCTGGGAGACAGAAGAAAGATTGTGAGAAAAGAACTGTGGAGTGCACGCGCCGAGAAATTTACCGATTTTTTCCTGTCGTTTTAGATCTTTGGGACTTTCCGCATTGGCGTGTGCCTTTATAGCAATAATCTCGCCAGTCGGATTAAATCGGAATGCGAATTTCATGTCCGCATTATTTGGAACACTGTACTTGTCACAAATGTCCCAAGAGCCTCGAGCGAGCACCCTATCTAGGCATGTGATAACGAGAGCATCTATAGCTCCCTCACCACAAGCCTCAAGAGCGTATTGTGCCGCAATCAAATCGAGAGGTCCAACTCGGAAGTTGCCCTGCCACGGATGATTTTGGTTGACTTCGTCAGGAAGAGCGAGAGTCAACTCGGACGATTCGGTGACGAACGGTCCTCTGCCATGCCGAGTATGGTAAGCACGCAAGACCCCGATACTTTTAACCTCTCCCCGATATCCGCACTCGCTCAAAATTTCTTTGGCAGACATAGGGGTGGTGCGTACTTTAGTTGTATATGGATGGAATCCGTGATACCGGTCAAGCAGCACCCCTTGAGAACCTTCGAGCACTACTGCACCCTCGGTTCCAAAGATTTTTTCCGCTGCATACTCGGTGTTCACAATGCGTACCCGTTTGACAAGTTCCTCAAATTTCACTAAAGCCCAGACAAGTGTGTTGTAAGCCTCCATTTGGGCGAGCTCTGAGCGTATGCGCTCAGCGGTTTCGGCAGGCAAATCACTTGCTCGATCAGCATACTCCTCAAACTGAGCCCATTTATAATGCTTAATGATCCGTAGTTTTTCCGACAGGAATTCTGGCGATTTTAAATCTTTGGCTCTAATCGCGAAATCTCCAAATTCCTCGGCATCAAGCATGGTCTCTCCCACACCAATGCCAACAGAACTGTTCCGATTTTTATTTCGCAATAATTCGCGGACACGCCCGGCGATTGCCTGGAAAGGTGTGATCACCAGAGCATCTTCGTGGATAGTCATCCTTTCGAAGACATCAGTGACGCCACTCTCGTTTTTCAATGCTTCACCTTCCTTCAAAATTGCAGAAGGGTCGATGAGCATATGCTTCGAAAGGTGCGTTGCCGCCCCTTGAAGAGAACCTGATCCGAATTGCGAGAATACATGGGATTTTCCGCTACTTGTCACCACATGATGCAAAGCCTGCGGCCCACCAAATCTTACAACAGTATGAGCTCTATGGAGATAGGATAACCAATTAGTAGTGGTTCCTTTCCCCTCATCTCCAAATCCAAGCCCTGTAACAATGAAAGCTTTTTTCTCCATCCTTCACCTCCTTATTAAGAGAATGGGCAGCCCGCAGGCTGCCCATAGTTCGGGTGGTTAAACCTTCCAGCCCGGTGTCTTGCCGTTGCCTGCAGCCGGTTTTTTGCCTGCAGCCGGCATAGGTTTCTTGGTTTTGTTGCTCACCGGCCAGATGTCCTCACGGCTGGCAAATTTGGCGCCAGCCATAGGAATCTTGCCGAAGTTGGGGAACGTCGTCTGTAGCCCTATGGGAATTCCCGAGCAGGCCTCGACGATTCTTTTGGCTTCATCCTTGGACTCCTTGTTCTCAACAAGGTAGTCCACAGCGCTCTGAAGATCCAGTACACCCTCGGTAAGACCGATGGTGACTGCCTGGACCTGCGCGAGATGTTCCGTCTTGGGGAGCAAAATGACACGGTCTCTGCCGAGCACTTCACTCCACCACTCCGTAGCATATCGATTTGTGTTGACCTGAAGGAAGAATCCGTGCCAACCTTCAAGCAGTTTCTTGCCGATGTCAGGTGTTTTGAGGGTACATAGCCGTTTCTCGTCTAAACCTGTTACCTTGAGGACAGCTTCGAGTTTGTCACCGAAAACCTTCCTCATTAGTCGGCCATTGGGGTCCAAAACATCGCGTCCGAAAATATCTCCGACAGCGTAGTAGTAGCCGCGTAGGCCGTATTTCACAATGCTTGCGTCGGTCAAATACGCCGCCGCAAACAATCCGATTTGGTAGTCTTCGATTTCATCTCCGCCAGCTTTTTGCGGATACAGAAGTCCCATCTGCCGTTCGACTTCGTTGTCGGGCTCGAATTGAGCCCTTTGATACGGGTACAGATCGACTAGATCCTGGACGGCGCCGGTGCACATCTGCGTTTGGTAACGCTTCAGCACCGCGTTCTTTCCCTGCACAAGCAGGTTTTGAACTTTCGGTTGAACCTTGAAGAAAATGTTGACGTTGTTGCCCATTGACCCGGTCAGATCGCAATCGGTCTGCACCGGCATGGCTACGCCGAACTTGAGGACAAACTGCTTTCCCTCGGGGACAAGCAGATTGTTTGATCCTCGCACAGGACCGTATTTCTCGAGACCCTTCGGGTCTACAAGAGGATCCATTTCTTGACCTTGGCGGACTCGTTGTTCCGCCACGAAAGTCGCAGAGCCGCGACCTTCCGATTTTACCGCGGCCTCCCGAGATGTATATTCTACCTCGGACCAGGCACCTTTATTGCGCATATGCAATATCTCCTATCTTTCAATGATCCTTGCTGGATGCAAGTCTGGGCCAGACTATACACAATACTTGGTATATTGTCAATATCTAAAAACAAAGGCTCGAAATTCCTCGCTATGAGAAATTTCGAGCCTACAGTCATCAGTCTGCTTACACAGTTTGATGTTTGCGAAAGACGACATATTCTTGCCAAAACTTCAATGCATTCTCGGCATGCCTTTGCGAGATGCCGTCCGAGAGCATGAAGTGCTTGAAGCCTAAAGCGCGCATGTATTCCAAGTCGGACAAGTCCGCCATGGAAACCACATTTTCTTCCCCGGACAATCCCATAAGAAGACGTGAGGCGCAAATTGCTCGGGGATCTTTTTTTGCGATAATCTGCAAAGCCTCTGGCATGTCCAGCACACCGATTTGAATCATGAGATCATCTCGAGCTGCCATTAGCCGATAGTGGCTTCCTTTACGGAAAGTTTTGTTCGAGGCCTTTTGTACAAACTCTACTCCCGCTCTAGATTCGATTTTAAAAACCAGTTCCCATTCTTCTGGCAGAGCAGCACCACGAGAACATAGATGCAAGGTCTCTACCAGTTCATCTACATCTGCCATACTCTCGGTAAAAGAAAGCATGAATCTGCCAAGACCAAGATCCAGAGCTGCCCTCACATACTCCCAGTCTTTTTCAAGCAGTCCGCCTTGGATTTTGAGGTCTTTGGCGATAATGTTGACCGACTGTCCTTTGCCTACTGGGAATCTGGGGAGGGGATCAACGTAGATTTCGTTTCCGTTTACGACTTGGCGCAAGTTTGCACTGTCGTCGTTGCGAAAATAAACTCTTGCAGGTAAGCCTACTTCAATTTTGTGATTCAGCTCTATGGGTCCATATGGGACATCAGCCCACTGAGTCACCCGAAGCTGCTTTGCCTTTAGATCGACATAGACAGGTTTGCTGATTATATCAGCGAGTTCTTTGATGAGTTTCAAGGTTCCGTATGGATCCCTGGCCGATGACATCCCAGTGTTGTAGCGGACAGCGCCAACAGCAGGATGCTCGATGATAAATCTGAGTAATTCTTCTTGGTGAACAGGTGGTAAACTCAAAATTAACATCACTTTCTCCTATTTGTCTGTCAACTGTATACCACACAATTAATAAAGCGCAAGCATCGCTGCTTGCGCTTTTGAAAACTACCAGGATCAGACTTTCCAGTCTTTTTTCTTATCCGAAAACTTTTTATTTGCCGGTTTTTTATAACAGACAATAAACCACTGCCGCCTGGAAGGGCGGCAGTATTTTTGAGAGCTGAAGCTCAACGCGGCAGGTCGAGTACGGTGAAGTCATCACCCCTCTTCTCTGCGTCGTCGTCTTGGTTTGCAAGATATTCCATTACCATTTCATCGGTGATTGCTCCAGACGAAGCGGCAAAGTAGCCTCTGGCCCAAAAGTGTTGACCCCAGAATTTTTTGTTTAAGTTCGGGTTTTCTTGCAGTATCTTTCGGGACGTCTTGCCTTTGATGTATTGGAGTAGTTTAGAGATAGAGATTTGTGGAGGCACAGAGACAAACAGATGTACGTGATCTTTTGATATATGACCTCTCAATATCTGCACCTGATGCGTAGCACAAATCTCTCTGATTAGATCTCGGATCCTCATTCCAAGACGTCCCTCCATTATCGGCTTTCGATACTTAGTAGCCCATACAAGGTGATATCTCAAATCAAATACAGTGTGAGGACCAGAGCGATACAGCTTCATGACTCCGAGTATATCAGAGTCTTAAAAGGACCGCCTGAAGGCGGGGGTTTTGATCCCAAAGATGGATAATAAAAAATAACCCCGTCCGGCATAACCGGACGGGGATTTTAAGAACAATTTTACATGGCATACCGAGGTGAGGTTTCTGATTTAGGCAGAATACCTCTTTCCTCGATGTGAGCGACAATGCTCATTGCTCCAGGAGCGATGTTCCGCTTCTTGATTTCGTCGACAATTTCCCTCACGTTGGTAGGGAGAAGTCTACGAGAAGAAGATTCGGATATTGCCAAGAGAGTCATGAGATCGATGTCTGCTTGGCTTGCGGAAGGGATGAAGTCATCGATTGCTTCAGCGAGGGCTTGGTCATCGACTTTCTTTTTGTTAGCCTCTCCGGCGAACCGGAAAGATTTCAAAGTGATGCTTTCGATGTCAGCTCCTGAGAGCCCTTTGCTTGCTTTAGCAAACGGACCGAAGTTAGTAATGGTCGTCGGAATATTGTAGCGACGAAACATTACTTTAAAAATCGCTTCTCTTTCTTCTTCGGCTGGCATCAGAATAGCGATGCGGTCGTCACTTCGGCCACTTCGCTTCATTGCCGCATCCATACGGTCGGGACGATTGGTGCAGTTGACCATGACCACTCTACCTCGAATACGAGGATCAGAGAGAAATCTCATCCATGCCTGCATGATCCTTTCGGATACGCCCGAGTCGCCTTTGGGAGCGTCTCGGTTTGCTTCGCCCAGATCAGCCTCATCGTTCATGACGATGACCGGAGCCAGAGCCCACAGCCCTTGAATCTGGCGTTCGGTTCGCACCTCCGATTCCCCGACCCACATGGATCGGGCATTTTTCATTTTGACGAAATTGTAACTGGCCCCCTTGGCAAGAGCTTCAACCAATGCGGTTTTGCCTGTGCCGGGGGGACCCATAATGGTGATGCCTTGCGGTATGAGTCTGGCTTCACCTTTGCGAATAGCTTCCATGACAGAAGCAAAATACGCTTTGGCTTTTTCCAGTCCGCCGATTTGATCGAGATCCCAATTTGGCTCGGCGATTTCCATTACTTCGCCGTATTCCGCATTCAAAATCTCCTTCTTTTTTTCTTTGACAAAAGTCACATCAACTGGACGATCGGCCTGGTTAGCCATACGGAAGATTTCCAAAATCTGCCGCAGGCTCATGCCTTGCGTTGCATTTACGAAAACTTCGGTTTCGAAATTCTCGGGAACTTCAAAGTGGGGAGGAAAGTCATTGAGTTTCTCCTCCAATTCTTTAATCTCGTCATCAATCTGCGCTCTGTTGCTCACTTTCTTCCCGCTGAGCTTCTTGCGCAACGCGACGATTTGTTTTCGAACTTCTCTTTCCTCGGGAACTCCTTGAGTTTGCCGCTCGATGTAAAGCCTGCGCTCTACCGGGGACGGCTTGGGAATGAAAACCGAGGGGATACGACTAGCAACCTGTCTCAGTTCTCCCGAAACTTTGGCCGCCATATCTGTAAGCAGAATGACAATATTGCTCCGTTTTTTTACCTGAGCGTCTTGAGCCCAAGTGCGAAATCGAGCAATGTGAGTGCGTTCGTTCGGAAGCAGAGCGGCGCCGGATTGTTCTGGAGCGATGTTGTGAACTCCCTCCACTATCACCGCTACGCTATCCATCTTTGAGAGCACCTTTTCGATGAGTGGCAGACAAATTTCGGGTTCGCGCGGAAGCTGTCTCTTAGCTACCAGTTTTGCCTTGGCTGCCGCAACAGGGTCTTTGGTAGAGTTGTCTTCTTCACCGCCAATTTCTGCTACGCTTTTGAACTCTTTCTCCATTTCCGGAGTCAAGAATCTCATGCCGCCGGCGATGTTGAAAAAAATAACCATGTCGCGCTCGTCAAAAACTCGAGCGAGAAGTTCGTTAAGCGGAATGTAGGGATACTTGGGTTCCGTATCCACATTCGGGTTTGGCACAAGGCAAGTGATATCTCCGTGCAACAAAAACACGGAAGCAATCCCCGCCTTGAAGCGGGAAGCCACTTCGTCTGTAAACCAAACTGGTAAAATCGGAACCACCTGTTCATTTTTTGCGTCCATAAAGTGTCCTTTCAGTGTTTATGCCTGTGACCAGTTTTGCTGATAACTTCTGTGGGGTAAGGATCACCCTCGACAACTTCTCTGTTGCGTCCGATGATCTTCACTCCGAGCTTGTCAGCAAGCGCTTTGAATTTCGCCGTAGCTAAGTCGAGCGCCTTGCTTGATTTAAAATGCTCAAAAGTGATCTCCGACTGGTCTCCCTTACGGCTTACTTTGATGTAATCGCAGGGATGGGATTTGCCGGCTTCCTCGGCTTCCAGTGTCATAAGGTCACCTTTTTGGGTGATATTCACTGTATAATCGAGAAGTTCGGCGACGATGCCCAGAATTTCGAACTGCCAGAGTTTGGAAACTGTAGCAGATACTTCTTTCATCCTCCTTTTTTCTTCTGAAGAAATGAATTTACCATTTGCTTCGAGCATGCCTTTAGTATTGATGGTGAAATCAATTCCGCGGCGGCTTGAAGTTTTTGCAAGGGCACGGCTAAGTGCTTCTTCAAGGAGGGGCTTAACATTTAATTCGGTCACCCACTCCAAAAATTCTGGGTCTTCAACACCAAGCTTTTCCAGAAGCTCAGGGTCAATTTCAGGAGCTTCCGATTTCTCGGAAAACTCTTGAGGTTGAGGGGAGGGAATTGTCACCCTCTCATAACTTTTATACCCGATATTGCAAGGCATATTGTTTTTCTCCTTCCTTATGTGTGTTTTACAAATAACAAACTTGCTTTCTTATATCAAGAGAAACGCATTTTGTCAAGGTTATTTATCACTAAATCATCGTCGCTTGAATTATGGACAATGATATTTGCAAAAAAAGAATAAGTGTGATATAAATTGTTGCAGAAAAGATGTTTAAACATGAGGAAAGGACGTGGGCGCATGGAGAAGCCTTCCCAAAAAATCGTTTTGCTTGCTCCCCCCGTCGAATCTCTCCTTGCAAGGGATAAAAATTCCATGTGGGGAGCTAAGATTCTCGATAATCTCGAACTTATCAAATCAACCGAAATACGGTTAGCGCTTCGCTCAACACTTAAACAAATTGAAGAGCAAGTGCAAAATCCGACTCTAGAATTGCAGCAAGCTGTAAAGGCGGGGATTGTGAGTGAAGAAACAGTCGCACGTTTGTATACACAGCTCGCTCTGTTCTTAAACTCAGATGAATATAACCGGCGTGCCGTGTTGTATCTTCCTTTCGAATTTCTGCCCCACACAAATTGGTTGCTGGATTCCCTTCATCTCAGACCTTCTCTAAAGCTTTTCATAGACACGTTTATGGAACGTTGGAGAGAGTTGCTTGAAGAGTCCGACGTACGAGCCAATTTTGTGGATGGCGACATTTTAGAACCAGAACTTGCCCCTCACGGGCAGCACTTGGTTCGTAAAGCTGCCCATTTGATTCCGCAGCTTGTAAAGAAAGGTTATCTAACTGACACAGAAGTAAGTGATCTAGTTAGATCTGCCTCAAGCCGAGTCTTGAGAGACAGTATCGCAGAAGTTTGGGACTCTTTGAATCAAATCAAAGAGGAGAGTAGCGAAGAAGCTGCGTCGAACCTTGATTGGTTTGTCAGTCTGTCGGATACGCTCAGTTCCGAGCATAAAAAACTCGAAATGCGCGAAGCTCTCGATTCTTCCCGTGGCCTACCTTCTGCTCGAGTAGCTTGGGAGAGGCAGGACAGAGAAAACCGGCTGATTGCTAAGTATGCTGCCCGTATCAAGGAAGCAGTTGTCGCAGGGCGTTTGTTTTATTCTGACATTTTGCAACTTCTCGAATCTAACCAAAAGTTAGTTTTGAGTGCTGCATTAAGAGGTGGTGGGGAAACGCTGGAATCTCTGGCAGTAAAAGATTTGGAAGCGGCACAGCAAACTGCCCGTTCTTTTTTAGAGAAGATCTGGTCCGAAAGGATAGTTGAAACTCTCGATGATGAACTGGAAAGCGTCCTTGTGAGGCTGACAAATCTGGGAGTAATAACAGAAGCAGATCTTTTTGGTTTTGGCTTCGTTTTACCGAAGCTTGATGCGGAATTTTCAGGAGACAGCTCAGTTGCTAACGAGCTTCAAAAGTTTGCTCCTGCGGTTAAACGTCTTGCTGACAAGGAGGAATGGTTCTACCCGATTGTGATTTTCTTTGGTTCCAGGCTCAAACGATATGCCGAAAGGAAAGCTGACCTGGACGCAGCAGTGTTCATAAAGCCGGGAATCGCAAAGACCGAACGGCCCAGGATTCAAAATGTTTTGAGAAAAATATTCTCTGACAAAAAAATCCAGGGTAAAGTTGTCGAGTTTTGGCTAGAAGAAAATCGTGAAGGTCTGCAAGTGCGCGACTTTGAAAACCCCGACACTTTACTTGCTGGCAGCATTTGGACTCATCTGTTGCTAAGCGGTGTGTGGTTGGGAAAAAGCTATGCTTTGAAAGAACTTCATACCAAACTTCTCTCGGGATTGCTCCGACCGACTAAAATGACGTTCATGAATCGGCCGCTCCGGATAGTTCGGCTTTCCGAGATGGAGCGCGAAGTCCTGCAATACAGGCTGATGCATAAAGGCTACAGGAGATTTTTCGCTCCCGCAGGAGGAGTAAACCTTAAGACACAGGGTCCTGATCCGCAGAGTGTTTTTTGGGATTCTGGCTACAGGCGCTTGGCTACAAAATTGTTCGTGAGCCGAGTGTTTATGCCCGAACTTGACCAATAATAAGGGACGGTGAGAGATCACCGTCCTTCTTTTATATTTATGTGCGCGGTGAGGGATTCGAACCCCCGACATCGTCAACGTCAATGACGCGCTCTACCAACTGAGCTAACCGCGCTTAGGCTTAATTTACCAAATATATATAGATATATCAAAGGTAAGTACAATCCACAGGTTGGGGTATTCTATATTTTTTATGGTGTATAATACGGGCAGCATAACGCCCTGTTGCGACGTGCGAAATTTAGCAGTTTATTATTTGACTATGAAAAAAATGGCTTGGGTTAAGACGCCATGTTCGGTTTTATTGATTTTACTATTCATTTTTAATGCATTTGCTTTTGTCTTACCGATCAAAGTATCTGCTGTCACGACTGTAACTTTGTTTTCAGATGGATTTGAACATTCAAATTTTTCATCCGCTGGAGATCCCTGGGATTTGAATCCGACAAACAGCAACAAGTGGAACATAAGTTCAAACTTTGCTCATTCTGATGCTAAGAAAGCCAGAGTAGAGGGGTCAACCGGTCAAACGCCTGATAATTTTTATACTTCAACATCGACAGTTGGTTATGAAAATATCAAGGTAAATTTTTGGTTCAAGGCAGATGATTTGGAATCTTCTGACAACGATTATGTAAAGCTTGAGTGGAGTACAAATGGAAGCACTTGGTCTCCTGTCACAGGTGGTGATATAGACGATGATAATGACAATAATACCTGGACTCAAAGACAGGTGACACTACCATCTGGAGCAAATAATATTTCTTCTGTCTACATAAGATTTAACGCAAATCTAGATAGTGGTAACGATACTGTGTACATAGACGATGTCACAATTACCGGTGAAATGATACCTCCGCCTCCAGTCATCACCTCTGAGACAATAGAGGTGAACCCTCTCGATATGAAGGGTTGGGAATTCAATAGCGATAGAGACACTTGGGCTATGGGTACTGGGGCGATGGTCGCAGGTCCTTCCACCGCACCACTAGGCAACGGCAGTGCGCGTATCACTACTCCAACATCAGATAATCGCACCAAACTTCGCAAATACCTAACGCCGGGAACACTTATCACGGATATATTCAAACTCGAATATTCGACATATCGCGCCGAGCCAACAGGTGGTGTATTAGCTCCGGCTGTACAGTTTGACGTCGATTTTGACGGTACTCCTGTAAATCCTGCAAAAGCCGATGGAAGAATTGTTTTCGAACCTTATTTCACTTATACGACTCAAGACGACACCTGGCAGACCTGGGACGCATTGGCAGATAACGGCACAGGTAATTGGTGGGTAGCAGGTCCAAATGGCACAAGCTGTCAGCAGAGCGACCCTTGTACCTGGACTGAGCTCAAGGCTGCATATCCTGATATGCGCATAAGCTCAAAGTCGCTCGAAAATATCGACACCCAAGGCGCAGTACTCTTCAAGGCGGGTGGTTCATGGCCGGGATTTGATGGCAATATCGATAAATTTGTACTTGGTATTGGTACTCATATCACTACCTACGACTTTGAGCCGATAATCGATCCATGTACTTACCAAAACGAAGTTGTCTACTCGGATGATTCGATGATAGTCGATGACAATACCGCCTTTCTCACTTGGACTCATCCGGTATGGATATCTACAACGACCGCAGCAAAGTGGATATGGTCTTCTACTGAAGTGTTGAATCCAACGCAAGATGAATACAAGACGTTCAAAAAGACTTTCAATCTATCCGGCAATCCTTCTGCAGATGCTACTCTTTCGATCGCAACGGATAACAGCTATAAGGTTGTAGTGAACGGCACAGAAGTCGCTTCTACTACAAACGAGCAAAACTTCAACGCATTCACAAACATCACTGTACCTGCTGCAAACCTACATATGGGTCAAAATACGATTGTAGTAAGTGTTCACAACTTCGCGATGGCAAACGCTGGCCCTCACGACAACCCTGCTGGTCTAATCTTCACCCTTTACGCACCTTCGAAAACTTGCCCGGGTGACCAACCTTACACTCCTACTCCAGATACCTTGCAAGTAAAGATCTACAAGTATCTTGATGGTGTTCAAGCTACAGCTGAGTCTGCAGCGGGATACGACTTCCCAATGCAAGCTACATGGAGCTGGACGGGTAATTCAGGTACTGGCAACTATGTATTGAATGAGAGCGGCCATGGTGGGTCTCCTGCATATGCGGCGTTTACTAGCGTGATGACGGCTCCTGCTATGTACACGACTCACGAGATCACGAGCGACATGGATTCAAACTCCAATGTACTTCCGATAGGAGCAGAGTGTGTACCGGGCAAATATCGTCTCAAGGGTTATAGAGTAGGCGATTCACTTCTCGCTGCGGAGGGTGCACCTATCACATCAGTTGTGCCAAACTACAATAGCCTCACTCACGACAAATACGTGATCGTAGAAAACGAGACATGCCCAATGCCAGAGCAGGTGTCTACGGTAAAAATCTGTAAGTGGGACGCAAGTGAAAAACCACTTAAAGACTGGACTGTCTATATGTACAAAGGTACAAAGCTCGAACATCTTTCTCTCAACACTGCTGACTACCAGGGTATAAACACAAGCTCAGTGCTTCAACAAAACAAGTCCTACTTCGCAATCGCAAGTAGTACTTGGGCAAACCAAGGCGGAGCAAATATGGTAGACCCAGAGTACAGCACGACCGACAATTGGATTTCCAACATTATGGATGGATATACAAGCCCAACTAATTATGGAAACGGAATTCTCGAGCTTCAAATTCAAAACACAGATGGATACTGGGGTCCATACGCTTCAAGCACACACACTTACGCTCAGATGTTTACACCAAACACTACTGGCAGCGTAAACTTCAGAGTATTTGACGGTACTGACGGCAATCAAAACCAAGGATGGTTTGGGGATAATTCAGGAACACTCGGTATCGATCTATACGAAGGATACGCTGGTGTAACAGGCGAAGACGGTTGTGTCACATTTGAAAATGTACCGCACGGTGACTTCACGCTTGGAGAAATTATGCAGCCAGGTTGGGAAAACGTATCTGGCACTGGTACAGTCACAGTAAGTGAAGAATCTCACACATGGAATATCGTCAACAAAGAAATCGTGACGAAAGACGATGAAGAGGGTGGAAACGACCCATTGGAGTGTGGTGAAGGTTTTGAACCAAACGATGATCAGACAGAATGTGTCGCTATAAACGATGGTGGTGATGATAATGAAGGGCCGATCTCACCCGCTCTAGCGAGTGAAAATGATTCTTCTCGCCCGGGATCTCACAGACGCGGCGGCTCATCTGGCGGTGAAGTACTCGGCGCCTCAACTGGTCCGAGCTGCGAACTCTATCTCACCAAATACATCAAGCCGGGTGCATCAAACGACCAGAGTGAGGTCAAAAAACTTCAGGAATTCCTCAACAAATTTATGAGTGCAGGACTCCCAATCACAGGATTTTATGGTCCTCTCTCGCAGAATTGGGTCAAAAAATTCCAGGAGCAAAACAAAGATCATATCTTGGTACCGTGGAAAGAAGCAGGTCTAAAAAATATGGAGTCGACAGGCTATGTCTACAAGACGACACAAAGATGGATCAACATCACTGTGTGCCCTGAGCTTGAGTCAGTCCTCCCTATGCCAAAACTTCCATAGCTCCAGAGAATATAGAAAGTAAAAGTTTGATTAGAGTGCAGACTGCAAAAGGGCAGTCTGCATTTCTTTTGCTTCGTTTGTAGGGACTACCACTATCTTCACTTTGGAATCAGCATCAATAAATATAGGTTCAGATGGATTTGAAAGCTCTCCATTTGCTTCAGAATCAAGGATCGCATCTATAAATTGCAGTCTACTGCAAATCTTTTCCCTGATTGGTGCGCTCTTTTCGCCAATAGTACCGGTAAAGACAAGCATATCAATGCCACCAAGCACTGCTACCATTGCCCCAATAAATTTGACGACGTTTGCCGTATAAAGATCGATAGCTCGTAAGGCTCCGTGGTGATTTGGATGGGTTTCGTCTTCTGCGATGTCTAACAAGTCTTTCATATCGCCGTTTGCTACGCCCGAGACTGCCTCGAGCCCACAGGAGTGTGAGATAAATTCGAGCAAATCAGCAAAATTTTTGTGTTCCATCTTACCAATATACAAAAGTGCGCCCGGGTCGATCGAGCCGATCCGCTCGGCCATCGGTATGCCATCAAGCGGAGTGAAGCCCATCGAAGTATCAAGTGAAAGTCCGTCACGAAGTGCTGTGACTGATGACCCTCCTCCTAGGTGGGCTACTACTATTTTTTCTGGAATTGATCCATGAGTATTTAAAAGGGAATTTACTACCGAAGAAAGCGAAAGTCCGTGGTAGCCTTGCTTCTCGATACCGTATTTGGTGCGGATGCTATCTGGCAGGGCATAGTCTCTGAGTACATCTGGGATTGATTTGTGAAAGGCGCTATCGGAAATTGCATACATCAAGACACTCGGATATGTGGCCTTTATATGCTCGATTTCCTCGAGAGTCGACTCTATATGAAGCGGCGCTATCTGCACAGCAGCACGGAGATCGTTTACAAAGTCATCATCGATACGTGTATGATCTGTAAACCTTCGGCCAGGCGCCACGATCCTTACGCCTACGACACAATCCGCAATATCGATTTTGCTTTCCTTTAAAAAAATACCAAACGTGTCTTTTGGATTGCCCAAAAAATCTTGACGATAGATTTCGTTTGCACCATCATATGCAGAATATTTTTTTGACCTACTACCAATGTTTATAAGGATAGACTTCATTTACATCAAAATTAGTTAGTCCAAGTCCAGTTTTCTATTTCTGCAGGATCAACACCAAAGCGAGTGATGTATTCTTTGTGCGCGACGATCTTCTTTTCGTACTCTTCGATCAGACTTTCTGCTCTACTTGAATCTATCACTCCCTTGCCAGCGAGTAACTTGAAGGCTTCGATTGCTAGGTGATACCTGCTGGTCTGATTTCGCAAATGAAGGTCAAATGGTGTAGTCGTCGAGCCGTTTTCGGTGTATCCATGGACGAAAAATCTACCAGAGCCGTCTTGATGATCAAAAAGCATTTGCTTCAAAGTCTCAGGATAGCCATGGAAATTGAAGATAACCGGTTTGTCCTCAGTAAAGTATTCGTTAAACTCGTAGAGGGGCACTTGGCAGAGCTGATTGCCGATACCGATAGCTGATATTTCAAGAATATTTACAAATCTTACGCGCACATTAGGAGTCTCTTTTTTGAGTATCTTGATAGCAGCTAGCGATTCTTTGGTAAGGTATTCACCTGCAGCAGAAAATACGATATGTGGGTCAATATCAGAAGCAAAGCCCCATACCGCAATACCAGTCTGGAGTGCTTGCTCAGCGTGATCAGGAGTGAGGTAGCGAGGCTCAACTGTCTTGCCGGCGATTATGATATTGATCATGTTTTTTGACTCGAGGCAGCGCTTCATTACAGCAAGTGCCGAGTTGCCATCGGGTGGAAAATACACTTTGACAAAGCAGCCCTGCTTTTGGAGCATTGAATCTATAAATCCAGGGTTTTGATGTGAAAAGCCGTTGTGCTCTTGGCGCCAACCACTTGAGGTAAGAATGTAGTTAAATGAAGGTATGTCACCCCTCCAAGGAGTCTCGCGAGCGATACGCAAAAATTTGGCATATTGGTCAGCCATGCTTGAGACTACTTGCACAAATGCTTCATAGGATGCAAATACACCGAAACGTCCTGTCAAAACATAGCCTTGCATCATCGCTTGGAGAGAATGTTCGGAGAGCATCTCCATCACTCGACCTTCGGTCGACATGTCTTTGTCCCATGGTGCGATCGGCCCTTGAAATGCGCGCGTTGTAACTTCAAAAACTTTTTGAAGTTTGTTTGAATATGTCTCGTCAGGTGAGAAGAGGCGGAAATTTCGAGCATCTTTATTTGATTCAAAAACTTTTTTCAGATAATTACCGATTCGTACCATACTTGATGATCCGACTGTCCCAGGGATAGTTGCGTCTTCGGCAAACTCTCGATAGTCGGGCACCCTCAAATCCGGTTTGATATGTTTGAGGGCAAAAGTATGTTTGTTGTTGCCCATCGCTAGGTCAGAGCTAGGGATGAGAGATTTGATATCTGAAATGAAATCATTGTCCTGCCAGAGCTCTTCAAATTTGTAGGATCGGAGCCAGTTTTCAATCTCCTTAAGCTCGGCTAGATTGGTCTTTGCGTTTGTACCGACTACTTGGTGAGAGAGACAATTGTCCTCGATACGTTCGCCACCGAGATCTTTGATACCAGTCCAGCCTTTGAGTGTGCGAAGTACGATCATAGGGAAACGAGGGAACGAGTCGTTTGGAGCTTTGCCGTGCTCTTTGAGCTCTTTTATTTTTGCAAAAGCAGTTTCGAGAGCGTTATACATTATCTCATACACATCACCATGGTTTTGGTCGACAATTATAGGATCATATCCATACCCGTGGAATAGATCATAAAGATCTTCATTTTTCATGCGCCCAAATACAGTTGGTCCTGAAATCTTGTAGCCATTCAAATGAAGAATTGGTAAAACAGTACCGTCTTTTTGGGGATTTACAAACTTAGAAAGGTGCCATGCAGTTGCCGTAGGGCCCGTCTCAGCCTCACCGTCGCCTACGAGGCAAAATGTAAACAAATTTGGATTATCTAAGACTGTGCCCCAAGCTGTACCAAGCGAATAACCAAGCTCACCACCTTCAAGTATTACACCAGGAGCTGCGGGGTTAGAGTGCGATGGGTAGCCATAAGGCCACGAAAACCACTTAGCAATATTTGCAATGCCCGACTCGTCCCGAGGCGCATTGTGGTCATAGAGACCGAGAGTTCCTTCCATAAATAAGTTTGCCTGAAGGGCAGGGAAGCCGTGCCCGGGACCCAATATAAACATCGCGTCCAAATTGTTTTGGACGATGAGGCGGTTCAGATGCGCATAAACAAAATTGATTCCTGGGCATGTGCCCCAGTGTCCCAAGAGGCGCGGCTTGATGTGGTCAAACGAAAGCGGCTCTCGAAGAAGGAAATTGTCCTGCAAATAAATTTGAATTGCAGAAAGATAGTTTGCTGCTCTGACGTATTTTTTTATTTTTAAAATATCGTCTTGCACAAAAAAATTATATCTCTTTTAGGTCGTTTTGTGATTTTGAAATGTGCATAACAAATGAGTTATCCACAAATTTTGGTTGCAAGTTGCAAAAGTGGTAAAAATTTGTTATAATATAATTTATGAAATTTTGGAACAAATGCAAAGAATTAATACCTCTCAAGATTGCGGTCGGTGTGATCGCAGTCCTTTTGATAGTGCTGAGCACCATTCCGACTTTTAGATCAAGCATCGTAGACGCTTTTAGCGCTATTTACGGCAGCGTACTAGTCAACCTCGTCAATCGTGACAGGGCTACTCAAAATATCTCCGAGCTCAAGGTTAACCCTCTTCTCGAAAAGGCGGCTCAGGCCAAAGCGGACGACATGGCAAAGAACGGATACTTTTCACACAACACTCCTGATGGTAAAACTCCATGGGATTTTATCCGTGCATCTGGATATAAATATGTTTTTGCTGGTGAAAACCTTGCAGTAAATTTTATTGATTCAGATGAAGTACACAAGGCTTGGATGAACTCACCTACACATCGCATGAATATCGTAAGTCCAAAATATACTGAGATCGGTATCGCCACCTCTACAGGTACATACAAAGGTAAGGCGGCAATATTCGTCGTCCAGATGTTCGGCACTCCAGCTCAATAGTTTTTTCAATAAGAATTATTGTTTACTGCCTTTGATTTTTTGAAGCTCTTGATAGATATCTTCGAGAGCTTTGACAGCATCGCCAGCGGCGATGTTGTTTTGATGATACAAAGTGTCAGTACAGTCTCCCGCAGCCCAAACACCCGGCTCTGAGGTACGCTGAGTCTTGTGATTTATCACAATCTTTTTTTCATCGTTTAATTCCACCAAATGATCTACAAAAGAAGTAGCTGGGATATGGCCAATTTCTACAAAAATACCTTGTACAGGAATGGTTGCGTTGTCTACAAAAGGAGAGTTGGTGCGATAGGAGATTGACTCTACCATCTTATCGCCTTTGATCTCAGTCGGTACAGCGTGCGGTATGGCTTTCATGTTGGGATTCTTTAATACTGACTCTACAGTCATAGGATCAGCTTTGAAATCGCTTCGGCTGAGGAGTGTGACTGACTTGCAATATGCCAATAGTTGGGCTGCAGCTTCAAAACCGGCGTTACCGCCTCCGATAACGACGACATCCATTCCCGTAAAAAAAGGCCCGTCGCAGGATGCACAATAAGTGATACCCTTGCCTTCAAATTCCCTTGCTCCCGTGACTTCAAGTTTTCGTCTGGCTCCTCCGGTAGCTACGAGCACAGTCATCGTCTTATAAATATCCTTACCCGTAGTTACTAGGAATCCATCACCTTCTATCTTTTCGATCTTTGTAGCTCTTTCACCTTCGTGCACATCTATGATCTCACCTGCATACTCTTTCACGTGAGTTTTGAGGCTTTTTGCAAGGTCAACGCCAGAGATATGTGGAGTGCCAATCCAGTTTTGGATATCATTTGAATCGACGCTTTGTCCGCCAAAGGTCTCAGCAATTAGGATAGTTTTAATTTTTTTTCGCGCAGCATAAACAGCCGCAGCAGCTCCGGCAGGCCCACCTCCAATGATTGCAAGTTCGTACATAGGTTAGAATATGGAATTAAGATTTAGGATTTAAGAATGTTTTACTTTTTCTTATTAAACCTTGAAGAATCTTTTGGCTAGTAATGAGATTATTTTGTATTTTATCAAAGTCCGAATTAGAAATATAGGACAAATCTCTACAAATAATAAGTTGATTTTTTAATTCAGTTAGAGAACCATGTGCTAAATAATAGAATTGAATTTTTTCTTTGAACGATTGACGTCCGAATCCCTCAGCAATATTAGAGGTAATTGAGACTGATGCTCTTTGCATCTGAGAAATCAAACCAAAAGTCTCTGATTTCGGCAGTTTAGATGTCAGTTTATAAACACTTAAGACTAAGGTGTGAGCATTTTTCCAAACTTCTAGATCGGTAAAGTCTTTGATTCTTTTTTCTTGTTCCAATTTCTTTAATCTTAAATCAAAATTCTTTATTCTATTTAAGTTTTGATCTTCGGAGAAATGCCGGAACTGCGCCCCAGTCTTCGTCATCGTCAGAAGCGACGACCGGCTTATCATCTTGCTCTTTGAGCTGTTCCTGAGGCGCTTCGCGTCGAGGTTCTTCGCGCTCGTCACGCTCCTTTGAGCCAAACATTGAGTTAAATATCTTACCTCTATTTTCCTCTTCTTCTGCTGGTCTCTGTGGCATTGCACGGTTTTCAGAAAAGAGATTTTTTTTGATGTAGTTATCTGGGAATCCAGATGCAATAACGGTAATTCGAATCTCACCTTTTTTGAGCTTCTCATCGCGAACAGTACCGAAGATAATCTTGGCATTTGGATCTACTGACTCGGTGATCATCTTTGCGGCATCGTGGATTTCAAACATTGTGAGGTCATCATTGCCTGCGATTGAGAAGAGTACACCTTTTGCTCCATTGATAGATACTTCGAGAAGAGGTGAGTTAATCGCCATTTTAGCGGCATCTTCAGCACGTTTTTCACCACTAGCGCGTCCAATACCCATAAGCGCAGGGCCAGCACCTTCCATAACCGCTCGAATATCGGCAAAGTCGATGTTGATAAGACCCGGTGTAGTGATAAGGTCAGAAATACCTTCTACAGCAGACTTCAAAATATCGTCGCACATGGCAAACGCATTGCGCGCAGTAGTGTCTTTGCCAATAGTCGCCAAAAGTCGATCATTTGGAATGACGATGAGTGCGTCAACTGCCTGACGAAGCTCATCGAGACCAGCCTCAGCAAGCCTCATGCGTTGCTGACCTTCAAATGAGAATGGTTTGGTAACCACAGCGACGGTTAAAGCGTCGAGCTCTTTGGCTGTCCGAGCTACGACCGGAGCAGCGCCCGTACCGGTACCGCCACCAAGTCCACAGGCAATAAATACCATATCAGCGCCTTTTATAGCTTCTTGGATTTCTTCTTTAGTCTCCTCAACTGCCTTTTTACCGAGCTCAGGATTCATACCTGTGCCGAGACCGCGAGTTAGATTTTTACCGATGTGAATTTTTTTCTTAGCTAGAGAGTGGTGAAGGTCTTGTGCGTCCGTGTTTACTGCTATAAATTCAACTCCTTTTACCTTTGAGTTGATCATGTGGTTGACCGCGTTTTTGCCGGATCCGCCGACACCCAATACTTTGATTCTTGCAAATGCTTCTACTTCTGGTTTGATTTGTGGCACGATATTTTCTTTAACCAATAAAGGACTCTGACGTAAAAAACCTCTCAGAATATGCCTAAATGTTAACAAAAAGGCCTAAAAAACACAAAACTTGTATAAAAAGGCATTTGTGTTCTAAATAAAACGAACAAAATTATGGCAAAAACTGCTTCAAAAATGACCAGACTTTGCTCATAGCATCTTTGCCTTGCTTTTGGAGGCCCATTCGCTCCTCCTCCTCGGGAAGGCTTCCTATTATACAGAGACCATACGCTACAGACCATGAAGAGTCTTTGACTTGTAATTTGCTTCCTTGGATCGTGATCGGCGCTATACGAGAAGGTAGTTTGAGGTAATTGCGCGCCAAATCTTCGATGATACCGATCGAAGAAGACCCTCCC
>CAZAAO010000009.1:0-15854 GCA_964483435.1 uncultured Candidatus Saccharibacteria bacterium
GGAGATGGCTGCGAAAAATGCAACTTCACCGGATACAAAGGACGTACTGGTATCTACGAAGCGATACTTACAAATGAAAAAATAGAGGCAATAGTAAAGGAAAATCCAAGCGAGAGAGAAATCGTAAAGGCAGCCGAGGATCAAAACTTACTCAACATGAAGCAAGACGGTGTGCTCAAAGTACTCAAAGGTATGACATCGATTGATGAGCTCCGACGCGTGATAGATCTCGAAAGCAACGATTAAATCTTATACACAGGTTTGATTGCCCCCACCCTCCTTTTATGAATAATGGGACGTAGGTGGCGATATTTTAAAACAGGTTTGGAAACGTGAATCTCTAAGCGGCACTTTCGATACTCGATACCAAAAGCAAAACATTACTCTGAGGATAGAACTAGTGAATTCACCGAAGTGATTACCGGTTCGTCCTTGATTTAATGCCTAACCCCGCTTGGCGGGACGCCGCTTAGAGATTCATGGTCCCAAACGATATGACCGATATTTCAAGTCGAGTCAGATAGAAATCCAACCAGATTCAATTTACCTGGGTAGTATATCACAAATAAAAAATATGTCAATCCCGATTGCAATCTCGGATTGATATAATTAGTTCTGTGATTTTATATCCATATTTCAACCGAAATGACTAGCAAAGACAACAACCGAAATGAAGCACCCGAAAATGACTACCTAGATCAGACATTGCGCCCTTCCGAATGGGACGAATACATCGGTCAAGAGCCAATCAAAAAAAATTTGAAGATCCTTCTCACTGCTGCCAAAGAAAGATCTCACCCACCAGAACACATACTCTTTTACGGTCCGCCCGGCCTCGGCAAAACCACTCTCGCTCACCTCATAGCCAAGGAGACTTCATCTCAGATGAAAGTCACCTCCGGTCCTGCTATCGAAAAAGTAGGCGACCTCGCTTCAATACTTACCAATCTCTCTCCGGGAGACATGCTTTTTATTGATGAGATTCATCGCCTCAACAAATCGATCGAAGAAGTGCTCTACCCCGCAATGGAGTCTCGTTCGCTCGATATCATTATCGGCAAAGGTCCGTCCGCTCGCACCATCCAACTTGAGCTCCCTCAATTCACCCTCATCGGCGCCACTACGCGAGTAGCCATGCTTTCATCCCCTCTTCGAAGTAGGTTTTCGGGGGGAGTATTTCGCCTCGAGTTTTATAACGAAAATGAAATAGTAAAGATCATTGAGCGTTCTGCCAAAATTTTAGGTGTGCCTATCGCCAAAGGCGCCGCTCGGGCGATAGCCGAGAGGAGCAGGTTCACTCCCCGTACTGCAAATTACCTTTTGAAACGCGCACGCGACTTCGCACAGGTGCACAAAAGAGATATGGATGATGATGTTGTGAATGAAGCCTTCAACTTATTAGGTATAGACTCTTTAGGACTTAATCACTCTGACCGCCGATTGATAGAGACTATAGCAGACAAGTTTAACGGTGGCCCCGTAGGACTCAACACTCTTGCTGCTTCCCTTTCCGAAGAAGAGTCTACTCTTGAAGAATTCCACGAACCTTACCTTATGCAAATAGGCTTTATCGAGCGCACACCGCGCGGTCGCGTACTTACCGATCACGCTTATAGGCATATTGGGAAAGACGCTCCACAAAAATAACCTCACCCCTTACTCCCCTCTCCTAAAAGCAGGAGAGGGGAAAAGAAAATTTCATTAGTGATAAAATACTATTTATGAATAGAATATTTATTCTCAGGACAGCAGGAAGACTTTTGTTACTTTCTTTACTTCTAGCTGGTATAAGCGCCCTTGTCGGAGAAGATACATTTCACCCAAAGTACCCCATCCTAATTTTTTGCATCTCGTCACTACTTTTCACCCTCAACTTTATTCCACCCAAAAATGTGGTCAACAAAATAAGCTCATGGTCACTCTTTTTGATGTGTTTTTTTAGTTTTTATATTCTATTAGGTGTTGGTTTTGTTTTTCCACTATTTTTCCCACATATAGGTGAAGTGTACGCAGCCCAGTTCAGAAATATTAATTTGTATTCCTCTCTATTAGCCGCTGTTTGTTTTATCATTACCATGATTTCGTCATTTGCTTCAGGTGAAATGCAGATGAGCGGCACCTCGGTGACAAACTCTATCAAATCTTTTGATGAAATGTGCAAGCGGCTCAACTTTAAAAACGATCCGATGAAGAGAGTGATTTCAAGAAGACATTGTGCAATAGAACTTGAGGATCAGTATAAAAACAAAGCTATAAAGATTGAAGTAACTAACGCAACTCTCGGAGATCCGAATATTTCGAGATCTAAAATTATTTTAAATTCAGATAAAACTTTGGCCGAGTTCAACATCATCGTCCTTCAGGAACAAATTGAAATTTCTCTCAATAATGAGGATAAAAAGAATTATATTTCTCAATATATAAGAGAAAAAAAACTGGATGTAATCAACTTTAGAGCCACAAACACCTCTCAAGGTCAGGTTTACATCGAGGTGAGTGAGGCTATTGAAGAAGCAGATCTGTGGCAAGATTTTATTGATTTTGCGGAAATGCTTGTGTTAAATTTAGATGCAAATTAATTTAAGAACATGGCAGGACATAATAAGTGGTCAAAGATTAAAAACAAAAAAGCAGTCACTGACGCTCAAAAGAGCAAAATATTCGGTAAGCTCGTTCGACTTATCACAGTAGAATCCAAAAAAGCGAAGGGAGATATAAACTCCCCCGGCCTTCGTACTGCTATTGAAAAAGCTCGTGCCGAAAACGTACCAAACGACAATATCGAGCGCGCAGTCAAAAAAGGTACAGGGAGTGAAGCAGGAGAAATGGAAAATATTACCTACGAAGCATATGGACCAGGAGGATGTGCTTTGATGATCGAGGCTCTCACAGACAATCGCAATAAAGCAGCACAGGAGATAAAACACATACTTTCTAAAAACGGCTTCGAGCTCGCCGCGCCCGGCTCAGCACAGTGGGCATTTGAAAAAGAAGTAGGTGGCGAATGGATACCCAAAACTCTTGTGCCTATTTCGGAATCAGACGGACAAATACTCGATAACCTCATCGAGCAACTAGAAGACAACGAAGAAGTGCAAGAAGTTTTCACAAATGCCGAATAGCCCCACCCCTCCTTCGCTAGACTTTGGACTTAGTTCGGACTTAGTTGGACAAGTATAAATATTGTGAAATACACAAATTCTAAAATGGATAAGCCAGATTCCATAATCATGGGAATTGATCCTGGCTATGGACGAATTGGTATTGCTGTAATCAAAAAGGAAGGAGGAAAAGAAACACTACTTCACTCAGAATGTTTTGAGACTAGCCCCAAACTCCCCCATTACAAAAGACTTTCACTTGTCTATGAGAGAGTGTGTCAAATAATAAATGAATTTGAACCAGTCAAAATGGGTATAGAAACACTCCTCTTCGGAAAAAATCAAAAGACCGCTCTCCAAGTCGCCGAGGCTAGAGGTGTGGTGATTGCAGCAGCAGCAAACGCAAATATAAAAATATTTGAATACAATCCAGGACAGATCAAAATAGCGATCACAGGTTATGGAAAAAGTGACAAGAAGCAAATGATGGATATGATCCCTCGAATCATCAAGGTAGATAAAAAAATCACCCACGATGATGAGTATGACGCCATAGCTACCGCAATCACCTGCTCAGTGTCATTATCCACATAGTCATACGATCTACTTGCAATTCATACTGCATATGATAAATAGTACAAGTGCACTGCACATTTTTTAAAAAGTAATTTTTTTAATTTATGGATGAAAGAGATGATGATAAAGATTTAGACGCTACCGGAGATCTTCCAATAGAAGATGTGTTGAAGGAAGAAGAGGAAGAAGTAGATGATGATGGAATAGTAGATGTTGAAGACGGAGATGATGAAGAGACCGACGAGGATGATGACGAAGAAGACGAGGACGAAGAAGAAGGAGGATACTAAAAAAATAAAATCCCGTGGTGCCAAAAATTATTAGCACCGACGGGATTTTATTTTGTCTTCAAAACAATGAAGATTTTTTTGCCTATTTTTATTTTGAGTTCTCCTTTTTGTAAGATTGTGTTTGGCTCAGTGATTTTTTGATCAGGATAGATAGTCACTGCCCCACTCTCACAAAGTCTCCTAAATTCTGTTTTGGAGCTTATTATCTCCCTCTCGACAAGTACGTCGCATATTTTATCTCCCTCATTTGCCTCTATGATTTGAGCATCCAAAGGAAACTCTCCCTTACTAAAAGTACTGTCAAACGAAGCACGAGCCGACTCCGCCGCTTTATTACCCCAGTATATTTTGACTATTTCCTCTGCAAGTCTAGTTTTGATATTTTTTGGATTCTCACCTTCAGAAATACTTTGAATCAATCCTTCGACTTCTTTGAGATCCACGTCGGTACAAAGTTTGAAGTACTCTTCAATAAGAGTGTCTGGCACAGACATCACCTTTCCAAACATTTCGCTCGGAGCGTCGTTTATCGCTATGTAGTTATCAAGACTCTTGCTCATTTTTTCCTTACCATCGGTGCCACGAAGCAAAGTAAACGAGATGACACTCTGAGGTTCGAGATTGTTAGCCTTCATCACATCGCGCCCCATCAACATGTTGAATGTTTGATCAGTGCCTCCAACTTCCAAATCACATGAGCCGTAGAGTTTGGCAATTACAAAAGAGTCGATACCCTGAAGAGCTGGGTAGAGCATCTCATGCATATATAGCTCCTCATTTTTGACGATCCTATCTTGGAACATATCTCGAGCGATAAGTCTCTGATGTGTGATGTGCCGAAGTGTCCAGAGGAAAGTTGAGAGTGTAATACCTACCACTTCTTCTCTTTTTAAATGTGTCAATTGCATCCTAGTGCGTTCAAAATGAAGTGCCTTGCCAACAAACGAGTTTGGATTTACAGGTGTAATACCAAACATCTGCCAAGGACCAGGGGCAATATCTGTCACAGATTGAAACCAGTCCGAGTTTCTTATCCAAGAAAATTTATTTTTATCCAAATCCAAAATTTTACCCACTTGCTCCAAGTAGCTTCGCATATTTTTTTCAATCTCGATTTGATCTAGCTCTGGACGAACCTTGCTCTTACCAGTGGGGTCCCCTATTCGCGCAGTGAAGTCTCCAACTAAAAATACCACCTTGCATCCCAAGTCTTGTAGCTTGCGCAATGTGCGAAACACAACTGCATGTCCGAGATGAATATCAGGTCTTGTTGGATCAACTCCAAATTTAATGATTATTTCCTTATTACTTTCTCCTTTTAGTTTTTTTTCAATTTTGGAGAGGAGTGAATTGTCCGGATCAAAAAATTCTTCAGATGATCTTTGAAGGAGATCTTTTATTTCTGCCAAATCTTTGTTCATAATCAAAATTTACCATAATTTGAATTTTTTGGCATAATAAAGTCAATGTTTAAAAATATTTACACCAAGCACAAAAATGGCTTCAAAACCCTTGGTTTGTTCGGTTTAGCCTTATTTTTCGGCCTTTCTGCTCTGATCGTACTCTGGACTACCACCTTCAAAGTGCCTACTTTAGACTCTATTCGCGAGCGCCGTGTGGAAGAATCGACCAAGATTTATGACTCAACAGGCAAAATACTCCTCTACGACACGGGTGGAAACGTACGAAGAAGCATCGTTCCGATTGATAAAATTTCAATAAATATCAAAAATGCAACTATCGCCATCGAAGATAAGGAGTTTTATAGCCACCACGGCATCAAACCTACCGCGATAATCAGAGCGACTCTAATAAACATCATAACTTTAGATTGGAGCCAAGGAGGATCTACAATCACTCAACAGGTGGTCAAAAACTCTATTCTTACCTCAAAAAAAGATATTTCTAGAAAGTTAAAGGAGGTGGTACTCGCTCTCAAACTTGAGCAAATGCTCTCCAAAGATGAGATTTTGTCTATGTACCTAAATGAAATACCGTATGGTGGAAATATTTACGGAGTGGAAGAAGCGAGTATGGCCTTCTTTGGTAAATCTTCAAGTGAAGTTACCTTAGCTGAGGCAGCTTATCTCGCTGCACTTCCTCAAGCTCCAACGTATTACTCACCTTACGGAAAAAATAAAGACAAACTCGAAAACCGAAAAAATTTGGTCCTTTTTGAAATGAAGCAAAATGGATTTATTAACGATGAAGAGTATGAAAAAGCAAAAGCAGAAAAGGTAGTATTTTTAGAAAAAGGAAACGCTAGTGCAAAAGCACTCCACTTTGTGTTTTATACACTTGATTATATTAAGGAAAAGTACGGAGAGGATGTGTTAGACAGAGGTGGATTGCGAATTACCACCACACTCAACTACGAACTTCAATCTGTGGCTGAAAATATTGCCCATGATTACGCCCTCGAAAACAAAAAGAAGTTTAACGCAGAAAACGCATCCATTGTAGCTGTTGACCCAAAAACAGGTGGGATACTTACTATGGTTGGTTCGAGAGACTACTTCGACAAAGATATTGATGGTGCATTCAATGTCGCTACTGCCAAAAGACAGCCGGGTTCAACCTTCAAACCTTTTGTTTATGCAAAAGCGTTTATGAAAGGTTATACACCAGAGACAGTATTGTTTGACGTCAAGACTCAATTTTCTTCCACATGTGCTCCTGACAATCTAACCACAGGTAACGGCTGCTACTCACCAGATAACTACGACAATCTTTACCGCGGTCCCATCACACTCCGCAACGCCCTAGCACAATCTCTAAACATCCCATCAGTAAAAGTGCTTTATCTCGCGGGTATCAACGAGTCTATCAACCTTGCTAGGGATATGGGTATCACTTCTTTGAGTAATAAAGGTAATTACGGTCTTACACTGGTACTTGGTGGTGGCGAAGTGACACCTCTTGAAATGACTAGTGCGTATGGAGTATTTGCAAACAACGGTGTAAGAGTAGAGACGACTCCACTTATCGAAATCAAAGATAAAGAAGGAAACGTACTATTTAAACCAGAAATCAACCAAAAAGAAGTCATTCCGAAAGAAATAGCTCTTAAAATATCAGATATATTATCTGACAACACTGCACGTGCTCCTGCTTTTGGTCAGTCTTCTTTCTTAAATATCCCTGGCCGAGATGTCGCTGTAAAAACTGGTACCACAAATGACTATCGTGACGCTTGGATTATCGGATACACCCCAAACATTGCTGTGGGGGCATGGGCTGGAAATAATGACAATAGCCCTATGGAAAAGAAAGTGGCAGGTTTTATCGTAGCTCCAATGTGGCGAGCGTTTATGGATCAAGTTTTGGCAAAAACTTCAAATGACAATTTTGAAGATCCTTACTTTGAAGATCCAAATACTTTGAAGCCAGTTTTGAGAGGAATTTGGCAAGGTGGTTTTGTAAGCACTAACGGAAATAATATAACAGTCTCCGGTGGAGTACACTCAATATTGTATTGGGTCAACAAGGATGATCCTCGTGGTGCAAATCCTACAAGCCCTCAATCTGATCCACAATTTGAAAGATGGGAGTATGGTGTGCGCAATTGGGCAATCTTAAACGGATACGGAAACGACCCAACTGTAAATATCCCTTACACCCCTACCCCAGCTTCTGTGACACCCCCAACAAACTAAGCTTTTCTTCAATTTTATCTTTATTCATAAGTAGCTCTGATTTAATGATTGGAGCTGCTTTTATATATATTTTTTCCTGCCTAAATTCGATTTGGCTGGTTTTTATTTCTATATTTATAACCTCCTTTACAACACTCACGACAGAATTACGAATATTGGCATTGTTTTGGTGTAGTTTTTTAAACTTCTCGAAGAAGTTGCTTATATTGAGCATGTTACCTATTCATCGGCATCACGATGTATAAAAATGAATTATCTGAATTGCCTTGAATTATTAATGGTCTACCAACTCCTGCAAATGAAAGTACTACACTTTCTGAGGATATGGATTGGAAACAATCGTTAATGTATTTGCTATTGAAGTTTAGTTCGATATCTTCACCTGTATTTTTTGCCTTTATAACATCTTTATACTCGCCTACATCATTGTTTTTAGCTTCAACACCTAAAGTCCCATTTTCATTTAAAACTCTCAATTTGACTTGATTTAGAGTGTCAGAGAAGACGTTTGAAGCTTTGAGTGCGTTTATAAAATCATTTTTTAGTACTGTAGCGGTACATATCGGTGCTTTTGGAATAATCTGCTTATAATCAGGGAATGTACCATCTATCAGGCGCGACACAAGATAAATTTCGCTATTTTGGAAAGCGGCTTGATTTTTATCAAATATAATTTCAAGATCACCTTTAAAATCATCAAAAATCTTGATTATTTCAGCTACATTTTTGTACGGGATAAGTACAGTTGGGAAATCTAGATTTGATTTGATGTGAACTTTCTTTTCAGCCAATCTAAAAGAGTCGGTTGATACGAAATAAAGATATTCATCTTGCTTGTATATATAAACACTCGAAAGCTCAGGTTTTACAAACGATACAGATGCACTATACCAAACAGACTTTAGACCGTTTATAAAATCAGTTGATGATATTTTCAAAGATTTACCTTCTTCTAGACGTGGGATGCTAGGGAAATCTTCATATGGCATACATTTTATAAGAGCAGAGTTTCTTGATGAGCTTACTTTTAGATTTTGATTTGAAAGCTCAAAAGACACATTTTCTTCTTTAATACTTGAGAGTGTACTTTGAAGCACCATTCCAGGCACAGCCACCACCCCCGCTTCAGTAGCCTTCACTTTGATCTTTATCTCCATTCCGAGATCAAGATTGGTTGATTTGAGTATCAGATCTCCATCTTTAGAGAGGAGCATGTAGACACAAGAGAGCACAGGTAAAGTAAGTTGCTTTTGAGTCAACCTTACAAGTTTATTCACAGCCACCTCTAATTTGCTTTTATTGACTTCAAATTTCATATAATTAATTTCTTAGCTTATATAGTGCTGTGGATATGTGAATAACTCATTAACACCTTTAATTTACCTGCGTTTTTGAATACTTTATCAAATCGGGAGTGTGAATAATTTTGGAATAAATGTGTATAAGTTGACTGTATATTATTTATCCACTTTTTCATAGTACTTTTACACAATCATCTTCACCATTTATACACAGTCAATCAACCGATTATTGATCTAATATCCTGCACCTCTTTTACCAACGCAAAATCATTCTTTAAATCATTTTTTATTTTTTCACAGGAGTGGATAACTGTCGTGTGATCTCTCCCACCAAGCTTCTCCCCTATTGAAGGATAAGAGATATTAAAATCTTCTCTCAAAATATACATAATTATCTGTCTTGGTTTTATTACCTCCTTCTTTCTTGTTTTCTCGTAGATAGTTTCTTCTTCTATCTTATAAAAATCAGCAATAATTTTAACTACTTCCTTATGAGAGATAGACCTCTTTTGTTTTACATTGTTTTTTACAAGTTCTTTAACTTCGTTTAAGCTCAAATTTCTACCTTTAGTCTCACTCTGACAAACGATCAAGTTCAAAGCACCTTCAAGATCTCGGATGTTGCCTTTGATTGCTTCTGCGAGATAGCTGGTGACATCCTCATCCAAAAATAGGTTTATTGAAGCACATTTTGATTTGATGATAGCAAGTCTTGATTCTTGATCTGGTGCAGGTATATCAATCACCATTCCAGCAGAAAACCTTGATTTTAGACGGTCTTCTAGGCCTGTAATAAAGTTTGGATGCTTATCAGAAGAAAAGACGATTTGCTTGTTGTTGTCCTTCATTGTATTGAACAGGTGGAAAAGCTCCTCTTGTGTTTTGTCTTTACCAGATAAAAATTGAATATCATCCATTATCAATACATCATATTTGCGATACTTTTCTTTAAACTGATTTACTTTATTTGCTTGCACCGAGCTTACAAAATCATTTGAGAATTTTTCAGAAGTGAAATAAAAAATCTTCTTTGCTGGATTTGATGCTTTGATTGCATTCCCTATCGATTGGATAAGGTGAGTTTTGCCGTGACCAGTGTTACCAAATATAAAAAGTGGGTTGTAAGCGATACCAGGGTTTTTTATCACAGCCTGAGCTGCTGCATAAGCAAGCTCATTGAAAGGTCCCACTACGAAAGATTCAAAGGTATAGCGAGGATTTAGGTTATCTTCTTTGTTTACGTAGTATTCAGAAAGAGGAAGCTCTCGCGTCGCACTCGCTTGTTTTGTTGGTATATATTGGTTTTTTTGCTTTAACTCCTCTTTGATCACATATTCCAAACCGTGAATAGATTCGGAAGCGGAACGAAGACTTTTGAGTATTAAAGGGTGAAATTTCTTGTTAAGCCATTCTTGTACGAAGGTATTTGGCACACTTAGGTATACTATGCCGCTATCAAAGCCAGAAATTTTCGTATCTCGAAACCATGTTGCAAAATTCGCTTTGGAAACAGAGCTTTCTATTTCGCTTAAAACTTTGTCCCAGAGTTCTTTTGTATCCATAAAGATTCTCGATTATGTTATTGTTGCAACTATTATATAGCGCCACTAAAATTATGGAACTTGTATTTAGGCCTAAAAATGTTTATAATGTGTGAATAATTAGTGGACAACGGAAATCCATAATCAATTTAATTTTATGTCAATCACATATCAGCCAAAGAAGAAAAAGAGATCAAAAGCACATGGCTTCTTGAAGCGCTCTAAGACCACATCTGGTAAAAAGGTGCTCAAGAGCAGGATGCACAAAGGACGCAAGCGCTTAGCGGTCTAAATACATGCTCCCAAAGAATCAACGAATACCAAGGAGACTGTTTGAAACTCTTAAAAAACCTAATATTTTAGGCTCTAATGAAGTTTTTTCTCTTAGAGGTGTCTCACAACTTAGCGGGAATGCCCGCTTTTGTGTATCAGTCTCAAAAAAGGTGGTTAAACAAGCGGTGATGCGCAACAAATTGCGCCGTAAAGGATACAAAGCCTTGAGAGACCTATATCCAAATCTAAAAAAACCTGCTCTAATTCAAATTTCTTTCAAAAAAATAGAATTAGATGATATGGTTATAATGAAAAATATAGAAAGTTTGCTCCAAAAAATAAAATAATCAAAGACAATGATAAATCTTATAAAAACGGTCATTTACGAACCTCTATACAACTTTTTGATCTTCATCATATCGAGTACTCATATCGACGCTGGCCTAGCAGCGGTAATACTTACAATTCTGGTAAAAATTGTACTCTTCCCTATGGCAAAGAAGGCTTCTTTGGCTCAGCTCAAAATGAAAGAGCACGAAAAGGAGCTAAAGGATATAAAGGAAAAATACAAAGATCGTGAGACACAGGCTCTCAAAACAATGGAGTTTTATAAAACTCACAAGATAAATCCCCTATCGAGTATTGGTACACTTCTTATTCAGATACCGATTATCTATTCTCTTTACCATATTTTCCTAAAATCAGGACTACCCTCGGTAAATACGACACTTTTGTACACATTTATAAAAATACCCGAAAATATCTCGATGAATTTTTTGGGTTTGATTGATGTATCCCAAAAAAGCATTTTGTTGGCTTTTTTGGCGGCTCTTAGCGGTTTTGTACAGATGCATTTTTCAACGCAAAATACTTCTTCAAACTCAAACTCTTCGTCAGGCACACCTGATTTATCACAAATGATGGCAAAGCAAATGAAATTTACTTTGCCTGTAGTCATATTTTTGGTATCGTGGCAGATTTCTGGTGTTGTGGCGCTCTATTGGTTTACGAGCAACGTAGTAAGTATGATCCAAGATTATATTGTAAAGAAACAATATAAAACCTCACTTCAAAAAGCTTAACTATTTAGATTAAGCATCCAAAGATACCCGTCGATCTTGTTTCTAAATATGAGATAGGAGTCGTCTTTTGAGACTTGTGGGTTTACTACATCTATTTTTTCATTTGAATCAGCACTCAAATCAGAAATATTGGTTTGAATTCCATTTACATAATCTATCTTTCTTACAGTGTCTGTGGTGCTTATTTTACCTTTGTACCAATCGTCTGGGTATAGACCCAAAGGAATAGAGTTTGGTACCGCGCAAATAACTGCCACATCTTTTGATTTTGACCATACACACTTGTCGGCTAAACCAAATGTTTTTAGCTCGACAGTAGTACCAGAAACATCATTCATTATCCCCAAAGCAGGAATCTGTCCACCTTTTGATATCAAGTAAGGTTTTTGGTCGTAATCAGGAATGGCGGAGAGGCCAACGATTGACGCACCTGTTTTTTTAATAGACCTTGCTTCTGTGTCTAAAACATAAGTATTTGCCGCACTACTATAGCTACTCTTTGTTTGTATTATCACTTTGTTGTTTATATACGACCTAGGTATCCACTCTGAAACTGACATATCGATTATTTTTGAGGCTTGTGTGCCGTCAGGATTTGAAATATACCAAGACGACCCGTTTGGATTGACTATATAGTAAACAATTTTTTTGCTATCTGGCCTTACGATTATTTCATTTATACCAATCGGAAGTTTGGATATAGAAGCTCTAAAAGGCGTTAGGTTTTCGGTAGAAGTAGAGGTTTTAGAATTGACTATATTTACAAGACTTGTCTCTATGACTTCTGTATACGCATCGATAGTTTGAGCAAGGAAGCCTGAGCCGTCCGGAAGCCAGGTTGCACGAATAATTTTTGGGATAGTGGTGTTAGTAAGTCTTGTGATCTGGTTAGTGCTCCCGTTTGCTTCGTAGACATTACCTGTTCCCTTCTCGACGAAACGAACTATTGTAGAAGTACCTCGATTGAAAACGACAGCACCCGCTACCGGCTCAATTGAAAGTTTGCGAAGTTTTGGGACTGGGGTATTTGTGTTTGTGGTGTTTGGAGTGTTGTCTACAACATCAGGTGTACTTGAGGATGTGTCGATTTGAACAGTATTGTTATTTGAACCAAATGGAAGGAAATCTCGGATAGAAAATCCGACAGTGCCATCAGGGTTTTGAGTACTAGCACCTCTGTTCAATACCCAAAATACCGCTAGAGCGATGATGATCAATATCCCAATCAAAAGTAATATCTTTTTTGTCATATTTTATGGGAAGGTTATATGCCAATGAGGTGGATCTGTTTCTCTTAAAAAGGTAGCCATTGTACCCTTGTTGTCAATTGGAGCAGTATATAAGTAATATCCTTTGTAATTTGACTTTACAGGATTTTTATCTTTAGAAAGAATGTATTCATCTAGTTTAGTATTAAAACTAACATCAAGAGATTTTCCATCTGAATGACCTCCGGTAGCGGAGTGGCCTGATTCGGTACCCCCTGTTATCTCAATTTTACTATTAACGGTTTTTTGTAAATTTAATATTCCAGTAATTGCTTTAGGTGTAAGCCCGTTTAGGTTTACACATTTAGTTGTTTGCCCTTCTGTGCACTCATCTTTATAAATACTTATATTTTCATTACTTTCCTTTATCAGCTGCTGTCTTACTGCTTTACTTGCACTTTCTTCGGCTTGGGTCATAGCTCTTCCTGGTGCGGAAAGATTTCCTGTTGGGCCAGTGCTGTAATCAATAGCATCAATTCTAAAATTGATATTGGTAAAACTTGGGTTGATTGTGTATAGAATAAGCCATGAGGCAGCGACCAAAACTAGACCTTTGATGGAATTTTCAATCCTTTCTCTGCCATCCTTCTTGCCTCCCATTGCTTGAGAGGTGATGTATTGGAATCCGCCAATAATAAAGTTGATCAAAACAAAAGCTATCGATATACCAATCGCCAATTTAAAGGCACCTTCTACGTATGTTTTGAGATCGGTTTTGCAACCTGCGTCCCCTGGTTTGGTACAGTCTCCTTTGGTGGTACCGGGAAGAGGTGTAAGCACGGTGTAATCAGCGTCTGCTACGACTATTTGAGGTGTTGTTGCCACTCCCGACACTGCTCCAAGAGCTAGGAAAATAAATAAAAATTTAATGGCTGTTTTTTTCATCTCAATAATTAATGATCGTGTTACGCTCGGCAAACTGTAAAACTCTTTTCAAATTTGAAGCCTCAATATTAATGATAGATCTTCCTGATTTGTTGTCATCTGGCTTCCTAAATACTGCTGATCTAGAATTCTCCAAATCTGGCTTGTTTTGGCCGTTTATACTCCATGTGTAAGTAATATTATTTCCATCTATTGTCATAAAGAAAGGTGCTGCCAAAATCTGAAGCTCACTTTCTTTCAGCGGATTATTTGGTTTGATGGCTGTGTCCGTGTTTAATCCATAGTAAGGACTGTTTTCGTAAAGCAATATTTCAGGATCGGCAGTTTCAATATCGATGTATTTTTCTGCTGTAATATTATTTGTTGGGTCGCTCACTGTAAGGTGAACATTTTCTGCACCACCAAGAATGTTTCCGTTTATTATCGCTACCTTACGTCCGTATCCAGACTGACTCTGGATCACATCCTCCCCTACTTGCCAGGTGTATATTAGATTATCAGGGTTTATTGATTTGCCATTTTTTATAAATTCAGGAAATGCGGACAGCTTCAAACGTCCTTGTTTTGGGTGAAGAGCCTTGCCTTGATAAAAAGGTAATGTGTATGAATCAGCTTCCCAAACCACTTCTACCCCTGCTGGGGTGATCGTATAAAATCTATTGAAGCTAATACCATTTTTTAAAACCACCACCACATCAATTCTTGTCTCCTGCCCTACAGCGCCAGTTTTAAATATGTATGATGTTTTGCCCACTCCTTCGCTAACCAATTTTCCGTTGTTAAACCAAGAAATATGGGCAGAATTTAGATCATCTGTGTAAAGAGACAAGTTGATAGATGTGTTTTCATAAGGACCTGGATACTCAGGGATAACGTCAACACTCAATTCATTTTTTAGAGCGCCAGGAATGTTGACGTTTACCTGCCCATTTGTGCGCGCAGGCAAAGCAACCATGAAGACTGTCAACAATGACAAAAATAATATGTAAGCGTATTTCTTAAAGGAAATCATTTCTTTATTTCAATTATACCACCTCAGATATTTTGTTATTCAAAATCGTGTGGAGAAATTAACCACTTCTTTTTGGAGTGCTAGGTCCCACTCCTTTAGTCCCTGGATTCTGAGGTAATTTTTGTGCTATGTTCTGACTGTTTTTGACTGCGGATTTGAGGTCCAGCATATTTGAATTACCCGCAAACTTAACCCCTCCTTTGTTGATTTGTGCTATTTTATCTACCCTTCTTTCAAGTGGAGACATACTTGCTTCCTGCGTCTCACTCATCAAACCCTGGTATTTTTTGCGTATAAATTCTTCTTTATCGGGGTTCGCAGCTATCTCTTGGTTGCGTCTACGTATAAGATCACTTCTTTTTGTTTGAAATTCAACATCCTTCCTTTTTTGGATCGGATATCTGGTGATGATACCTAATGGGCCAGTGGCAAAAGTTGCTATCCTACCCAATGCCCCGACGAGAGTCGGTTTTTGTCCCCTATCTTCCATTCTGACTAAAGTGCAAATTACAATCACACCGGCAGTCCAGAGGAAATAAGGTGGAAATGCATCCAAACCAGGGATAAGCTCTCCCGCAAACATAATAAAACTTGAAATAAAAACTCTTGTATTGCTTGTATAATCTACCTCAAGTATTTTAAAAACTGTGCCTATGACCACAGCCCCAAATACACTTGCGACAACTCCGAGTATCACAAAACCGAAATAGGTCCCAAGGAGCTCTAAAATATCCGTAACTAGTGCTATTAGTACAAGGACTATACCAGAAAGGTATGTGATGCGATAACGGATTGCACTCTCATTATCACTTATGCTTTGAGCCTGGTTATAATCGAAGACGTAAGAGTTTGTTTCGTTTTCCATTTAT
>CAZAAO010000009.1:15864-19989 GCA_964483435.1 uncultured Candidatus Saccharibacteria bacterium
AAAAGTAACTCTATATTTTATTTCCGCTTCGGCGTTGCTTACTCTTTCAACCTGATTAGCTGTATCAAAACCATTTTCGATTTCGTTTTCCATTTATCTATGTATTATTCTCAGCCAGTTTACTTTTCTTTATTGAAAGTATTTGAGAAGGGTCTGATGTGATGATTTGGTCCTCAGTGTATGAAGCGATGATTTTGATAGCGACATGCTTCAATCCTGCAAAGAATATTCCTTCCCCTACTCCTGATTCGAGCAGTAGGTACTTCTCTTCGTCGGTAAGGTTAAATACTTGCTGCAAGCGGTCAATCACAGTTGGCGACTGCTTCAAAAGTATCTGGATTGAAGAGTTGGTGACGATCGGCAATCCGTATGGAGATTTGATAAAGTCGTCCACGTCCTGAGTGATGGTGGCGAGTCCCAAGTAGTACTTACGACCTCTTTTAGCTAAGGACAGAAGGAACGAAGCGGTGTCTTCTGATTTCATCATCCACCAAGCTTCATCGATCACAAGCAGTCTCTTCTTTAATTCACGACGAATCGAGTTCCAAATATAATGTGTAACGATATACATTGCCACCGGCTTCAACTCATCTTCCATATCGCGGATCGAAAAGACTACAAACTTCTTGTTTATATCTATATTTGACGGCCTATTTATGAAATTTGCCCACGTACCGCGGGTGTACTTGGAGAGTCTTTGAGCCAGAGACTCCCCTCCCTCCATACCACCAAGTACCAATTCAAAATCGGAAAGCAAAGGTGCCTCAGCGTTTTTGAAATCAGAATCAGGGGTAATGTCTTTCAACGCGTAAGTTTCAGTGATAGCGCGGTCGATGATCGCGTCTTCTTCTGCGGTGAGGCCTCCCATCATGATACGGAAGAGTCCTACAAGACTGATGATTTGGGATCGCAAAACACTTGCTCCAGACTCATCCTCTGCTGGCACTGGAAGCTCGAATGGGTTGATGTGGTGATCGGAGTTGAGTGAAATATTGAAATACCTTCCTCCTATCGCCTCCGCCATATACTGGTATTCGTTTTCGGGGTCAATCACTATCACTTCTGTATCAAACATAAGAGAGCGCAAAATCTCGAGCTTTACGGAATATGATTTACCTGAACCTGATTTTGCAAATGTCACTGAGTTGTAGTTTTCGAGTGAAAATCGATCAAACAAAACCAAGGAAGAGTTGTGTCGGTTGATGCCATAAAGGATACCTTTGTCAGAAGTAAGGTCGAAAGAAACAAATGGGAAAATACTAGATAGAGGTGAAGAATTGATCTTCGAATGTACTTGCAATTCATCTTTTGCAATCGGCAAAATACTTTGGAAGCCTTGTTCTTGTTGGAAGAGGGCTGGCTTTACATATACAAGTTTTGACTCGAGTATAGACTTGATCTCCGATTCTACTTTATCCAAATCGTCATTATTATCCGCATATACCGAGATATAGAGCCCTACTTCAAACATTTTCTCCTGTGCTTGCTGAAGCTGATCTCTGAGGTTTTCGAGGTCTTGATACGCGGTATCAAGCACTGGGTCGCGGACAAGCCCCTTCTCCTCTCTTGTGCGGATCTGGCTTTGTACTTCGGCTACTTTCTTTTGGAATGTGCGAAGCACTTTGGAAGTTTCCATCGGATGAACAAAGATCGAAATATCAAACATTTTGTCCATATTGATGATTGGACTAAACCATCCTTCAGCGAGAAATCTAGGATATGAAATCACAAAGAAGCTTCTTACCACTTTTTCCCCTAGCCCGATGTCTTTTGAACCGACTTTGAGAGCGCTTGGTGCCAAAATATCTCGCAGTTCCAAATCATTTGCGTTCGTTATCGCCTTTGGGAGGATGGATACTGTGGTTGGCTCACTCCTATTCTTTTTTTTGAAAAAATCAAACATGTTTATCCTGTTTTAATTGGCTTTTCTGTTTCTCCTGGGTTGAATATTTTGTAGAAAAGCTCTACCACCTCATCGGTGCCAAGCTTGGCTACTCTAACACCACAACGTACTAGACCTTGCTCTACTACGCCGATCCTCTGTTCGAGTTGGTTGCGACGTTCTTCAAAATCTTGCTCCTGTATTTTTTGTTGATCACCTTTTTTGCTCCAAGGGAATGGACTCGTAGAAGCTCTGATGATAGCTGCGTCATACGGAATGATGATAAAGAAATTTTTGGTCATGATGCTTGTTGACTCGGTAAATGTCTTGATGAATTGTATATACTGGTCGATCTGTATCTTCATCAAATCATTTGTTTGGTGCTTGTACTGGTCTTCCAAAAGGGCAATATACGGCCTAATATCAAGCCTTCTAGACTGCGCGACGATTTGGATTTCAAAATCGAGTGAGTTGAGAAAATCTTGGAATTGCAAAAGTATAGCCTGCCTCTCATCCTCTGATTTGAGGGAAAAGTTGATTGAGGAAGCCATGATAATAGCGCGCATACCACCATCTTTGAGCATGACGATACCATCTCTTACGTCTTGAATCGGTACAAAGTTTTGCGTCGCGTTGTTCATAAATTTATTATACAGGCGAAATCGCCCCGAGCATAGACTGCACTGTGGCTTCGTCTCAAACTAGGCAGAAGTTTTGTCTTCCTCTTCTTTCTTTTTGACATCAAGCTCCCAGTGCATGTCTTTGAGTCGGCCTGCGGATAGGTTTGGTACGATAAGAGAGCTATATTTAGCATCTTGAGCTTGCCCTGCGGTGTTTTCTGGCTCTGTTTTCTTCCAAATATAGAGCTTGTCGCTTGTGAAGTATTTAAAAGCCGATTCAAGTACGTTTACAAATGGTCTGTTGTTTACTTTGTAAAAAGCTAAGGCTAGAGCGAATGCAATTATAGGCATCGATACCATTATTCCGAATACCCAGCCCAAAAAAGTGACTGCCACCAATGTCACACTCGCTCCTCCGGCCAAATACAAAAACTGCTTGAATGTAAATGGGCCGAAAATTTTGTCTTCGACGTCAATAAATTGCGGTACTTGGAAACGCATGTATTTATTATAACCTACTCAACTGGTTCGCGGTAAGGATCCGATCCTGGGACGTAGTTGTGGATTGCGTTTTGTTGATTGTTTTGTGTTGGTTGAGCTCGGTTTTCTTCGTTGCGAGGTCCAAATTTTGGAGTATTTGGAGAAGTCGGCAGATTTGCAGGCGCCTCCCCCACTCTACGCATAGCTATAGCCTGATTAAGTATCGTTTTTTCAAATGAATCCCCGATTTTATTTGCGGTAATTGGCTGCGGGTTTCTAATTATGGGCTTCCCTTCGTTTTGTTTTTTTATTTCAGAAATTTTGGACAATATTTTAGATTCAATATCAGCCTGCAACTGATCAAACTCTGAAACTCTTCTATTCGTAATTTTGGCTATATTTTCAATTGCTGCAGTCAAACTTTGCAAACCCCAAAGACAATATAAAATTTCAGTATCGGCTTGCTCTGCATTATCACCGTTAATATTGTTGGAATTCAATAAACCTTCAATAATTGAAGTTGTATCTGGGTCAGAAATAAAATGCCTAACCTCTACTGGTAAGTTAGCAACAGCTTGTCTTATTTGGATGATTGTAAATTTATTCATTTATCTAAACAAATCTCTATTTTCTGGTTTACCTATCCATGTGGCTGTATTTGGGTATCTTCCCAACTCTAACTTATCTCCTAGATCAACAACATCAGCAGGGTTCATTTCAGGTATCATACGCTTCAATATCTGAGGTGTATATGCTTGGAGCATAGTAGGTGTGCTTAGAATTGATGAGTAGTCGAGAGCGGCTAATTCTTTTGCTCCCAATTTTCTCATCGAAGATTGGGCTGCAGTAATATTACCTGCGGCGATAGCGGCTTCGAGAGGGGCTCTTCTCTTTTCTCTTATTTTATCCTTTTGTGAAGAAGTAAATTTGGTACTCTTTAATACTGCTTCAATTTGTGCAGGTCGCATCTCGTCTATAAACCTATTCTCAGTGATATGAGAAGCGCTTATCATTTCCAGTTCGCTATCGCTGAGACCGCGAATCTTCTTTCCTGTGCCTGCGGGTAACGGAGCTACACTTGCCATCGCAGTGTTTATTTCTGCAAATCTATTTGCTTTCAAGCTATCTTTCTCATTATCTGTA
>CAZAAO010000010.1:0-4467 GCA_964483435.1 uncultured Candidatus Saccharibacteria bacterium
TGCATATTACATAATTTCGGCAAAAAGTCAATATGTACCCAAAAGGGTCGGCTTGCGCTCATTTGACTTACGCTATAAACGGTGTATAATCTTTGCGGATTCCATTAAAAGGAGACGCTATGTGGACACTGTTGTTTTCAGTCCTACTGGCCTTGGCCCTGCTGCGGATTACTTTTGCTTCATTTTTGATACATAAATTTGTGCTATAATGGTCGCAGAGCAGTTTGGATATTTTCTAACTGCACTTTTTTAGGGAGACCTAAATCTCAAAGATTTCCGATGAGAGTTCTCATAACGAGTTCATTCTGACGAATTCTGGTGCGGTCACCCACCTTAATTTTTACAATTAGGGAATTATTCCAAGCTGCTCTACTACAGATCCCGCCGTTAGGCGGGTTTTGTATTTATGCTAAAATGGCACTATGTTCAAAAAGCCACTTTTCAAAGAATCGGCCTTACTGCTACTAGGGATCGCAATTTTGCATTTGCTCGCGATCATATTTTATCTGTACTGGGAGTGGGGCGAGTTTGACTCACTGATGCATTTTTTGGGTGGTCTTTGGGTATCACTTACTTTTATTTGGTTTTTCTTTTTTTCTGGTCTTTTTGCTCCAAAAAAGAGAAACCTATCGAGCTTCCTTTTGATTTCTACTTTGAGCATTGCCTTTGTGGCTGTCGCTTGGGAAATATTTGAGCTTTTGGCAAAAGTGACATTTGTGCACTGGAAAGATTATTTTTCAGACACTTCACTCGATTTCGTAATGGACTTTTTGGGAAGCATAGCAGGAGCGTTTTATGGATATATGCGCGAATTGGAACATTCGACTGAAAAGTTAAACGATAATACAAGCAGTACTATTTCCAATGAATAAACTTATTTTTTATGGTGGGGTAGGGGCTACGACGGGGGCCAATATCATGCTCGAGACAGCGCAAGGCAAGATTTTGGTCGACTGCGGTATTTTACAGGGTGTAGAAAATGCGGAGGAAGTAAATAAAGCTCCTTTTGCATTTGATCCAAGTGAAGTGTCACACCTCCTCATCACTCATGCTCATATGGACCATATCGGGCGTGTGCCAAAGCTTGTGAGAGACGGATTTCACGGCAAAATAATCTCTACACCACAAACAAGAGAGCTTGCCTTGCCGATGCTCCACGATGCTCTCAAGGTCATGATGTCTCGCGATCCTAAAAATGCTTTTTATGAAGAGGCGGATATAAAAAAAGCCCTTTCTCTTTGGGACACTCTCGAATATGGCAAAACTCTAAATCTATTTGAAGACGTCTCTGTCTATATGCAAAATGCCGGTCATATTTTGGGGTCGGCGATCATCAATGTGACTGTAGGCAAAAAGAAATACGCGTTTACAGGGGACTTGGGTAATTCACCTTCGCCTCTTTTGCCTGACACAGAATACCTAAACAATGTAGACGCTATTATAATGGAGAGTGTATACGGTGATAGAAATCATGATCCGCACGAGGTGCGAGATGCAAACTTCAAGCGCGCGATTGAGGAGGGGATCAAACGTGGGGGCGCAATACTTATACCTGCATTTTCGATCGAGCGTACACAGGTCATACTTTATGAACTCAACAATTTGATCGAAGACGGCCACATACCTTCTATACCTGTATACATCGACTCGCCACTCGCTGCACAAGTGACAGACATATACAAACGAAATGAGGATTTGTTTAAACTAGAAGTCCAAAGAGAGATCAAAGCGGGCGACGATATATTTAATTTCCCCAAGCTAAAGATCACTCGCTCAGTACAAGATGCTAAAGAGATACATAAAGTAAAGGGTCCAAAAATAATACTTGCCGGATCGGGAATGTCAGAAGGGGGTAGGGTGCTTGGTCACGAAGCAGAGCTTTTACCTCATCCTGAAAACACTATCATCCTCGTTGGATTTCAGGCGATGGGTACGGTAGGTAGGCGCATTGAGGAAGGAAGTAAGGTTATAAATATCAATCATCAAAACATAAAGGTGCGCGCGCATGTCGAAAATATTCGTGGATTTTCATCGCACAAAGACTCGGATCATCTGCTCGAGTTTGTAGACAAATCTGTGTATGGAGAGAAGGGGATAGAAGGTACCGAGAGCGACGCTAATGTGAAGAAGCCTAAAGTTTTTGTCATCATGGGCGAGCCAAAGTCTTCGCTTTTCCTCGCGCAACGCATCCGAGAATATCTCGATATAGAAGCAGTCTACCCCGAAGCTCTCAAAGAATACGAGATTTAAATTAATTATTTTTACGAGACTTACCTGGTCTATCAAAAAATACAATGAATATCATTGCTGCTATTACTGCGGCTGTGAAGATATTTAGATAAATATTATCCATGTTATTTTTTTAGATTATTTCTAACCAGAAGATAAATTACTACTACAAATAATCCGATCAGAGTGTATGCAAGTTGGTAGCTCATTTTTCTTGGTTTCTTAATAAAACTAGACCTATCCCAAATGATAATCCCGATACGAGAATGCCTAAAAGAAATTGAGCCGCCCCGAATTGACTTCCAGTAATAAAGAGTGGAACCACTGAAGCGCCAAATACTAACTTTGAAATATCAAGCAAATAGGATGACAACCTGTCCATTTGGATGTTTGTCAGTTTAAAACCTATCATATTTAAATTATAACACCATGAAGCCTTGTAATAAAAGCAAGCCCGCGTTTGGCGAAGCCAAACGCGGGCTGCATATTAGTAAAACTTGTTTTTCCACAAATTCCCCCTTAACTTAAGGGGGAATTAGGGGGTTATCTCGCGTATTCGATAGTTCGAGATTCGCGGATTACGATCACACGGATTTCTCCGGGATATTTGAGTTCGTTTTCGATGCGGACTGCCACCTCTCTTGCTATTGTCTTTGCCTCAAGGTCATTTACCTCGCTTGGTGTCACGAAGATGCGCACTTCGCGTCCAGCTTGGAGAGCGTAGGCCTTTTCTACACCCTTGAAGCTCGTTGCAATTGTTTCTAGTTCGGCGAGGCGTTTCAAGTAGTTTTCTACTGTGTCACGACGAGCGCCTGGGCGAGAGCCAGAGATCGCGTCCGCCGCCTGCACAATGTAAGACTCGAGGGTCGAATACGGGTATTCGTTGTGATGAGCCTCCATCGCTCTAATAATAGCTTCGTCAGCTCCAAACTTTTGCAAAATACGGCGACCGATCTCGACGTGGGTGCCAGTGATCTCATGGTCGACTGCTTTACCTATATCGTGGAGTAGGGCACCAGCTTTTGCGATGTTTACGTTAGCACCGATCTCCTGAGCGATCATACCAGCGACGTGTGCCATCTCGATCGAGTGCTGCAGCACGTTTTGACCGTATGAGGTACGAAAATGTAGTCGGCCCAATATTGAGATGATGCGAGGGTCGAGATTGAATACACCACACTCGTACGCGGCTTGTTCACCCTTTTCTTTGATAGTTTTGTTAATCTCCTGCTTTGCCTTTTCTACCATTTCTTCGATTTTGGCAGGCTGGATACGGCCATCTTGGATCAAGTTTTCGAGAGCTACGCGCGCGACTTGTCTGCGCACTGGGTCATACGATGAGAGTGTGATAAGGCCTGGAGTATCGTCGACGATCACCTCCACGCCGCTTGCTCGTTCAAATGCTTTGATGTTTCTACCTTCCTTTCCGATAACTTTACCTTTGATTTCGTCAGAAGGAATGGCTACTGTAGTCGAAAACACATCTGTCGAAACAGAATTGGCAAGGCGGTGAATCGAAGTGGTAAGTATTTCCTTGGCTCTCGACTCGAGGCGCTCTGCACCCTGCATCTCAAGTTTTTGAAGCCTGACAGTAATGTCTTCTTGGAAATTTTTCTCGACTTCTTCGAGAAGCAAATTTTTTGCATCGTCGAGACTAAGTGCTGCAACTCTTTGCAACTCTTCAAGTCTTTTCTTTTCGAGCTCGTCGGCTCTTTCTTTGATAAGTCTGATTTCGGAAGCTTTCTCTTTGATTTGCTCTATCTCACGGTCGATATCGAGCTGGCGCTTGTCGAGGAATTCTTCTTTTTTGATAAGGCGATCTTCTGTTTTTTTGAGCTTTTCTTCTCTTTCTTTGGCTTCTTGGCGAGCTTCGCGGAGGGACTCTTCGACTTTGGCTTCTGCCTCTTCTGTGATCTTCTTGGCTTCTTCGCGGGCGTGGAGCTCCATCTGTTTGATGCGAAGCTCGACTGATCCGCGCTGGCCGAGTGAGATGATCCAGCGGAGGAAATAACCAAATGCCACTCCCACAAGGGAGGCGAGGCCCGCAAGGAGCACTGCTAATTTTAATGACATGGCGTTTTAGCGCCCAACTGAAGCGTGAAAGCCCGGGGCTACATGTCTATTTATTTCATTGGTTTTCAGAATATTTGAAGTCATTGAAGGGGTAAATAAGCACTATTCCGCCGCTTTCATCCGTTATCAGTCAAGCGTGAATTTAATGGTAATGCTTGGATTATA
>CAZAAO010000010.1:4567-10199 GCA_964483435.1 uncultured Candidatus Saccharibacteria bacterium
CGTTCCACGTCGAGCTCGATCTTCGAAAGTGGCTGACCTGTATGATCGGCAAGCATTTTGTTCAAACGATCTTTGGTCTTAAGGATTTGCTTTGCGGTGATAGCAATATCTGTCGCCTGACCCTCGACTCCGCTCATAAGTGGCTGGTGGATCATAACTTCAGAGTTTGGGAGGACAAATCTTTTGCCCTTTGTTCCAGCCGAAAGTATAAGAGCAGCGCCCGAAGCTGCTATACCAACGCAGACAGTAGATACATCAGGCTTGATGAATTTCATTGTGTCTACGATCGCGAGGGTAGAAGTGACAGAACCTCCGGGTGAATTGATATAAATCGAGATATCCTTTTTTGGATCTTCTGCTTGGAGGAAGAGGAGCTGGGCGATGATGAGGTTTGCCATCGTGTCCTCGATCGGGCCACCTAGGAAAATGATGCGCTCCTTTAGAAGGCGAGAGTAAATATCGTAAGCTCTTTCGCCCTGGTGTGTCTTTTCTATAACTGTGGGTACTAAAATGCTCATGTTTTTAAGGTTTATTTGTAATTACGTGAGGATTATAGCATAAGAGCCATTTTGTGGCATAATTTTGAATATGCGTATTCATCGATTTTATATAGAAAACCAAATAGAAAACAAAGACGTAGGGATTAGTGACGAAAGGCTTGTTCATCAGTGGCGGCATGTTTTCCGATATAACGTTGGGAGTGAAGTGGTGCTTTTCAATGGAAGTGGCTTTGAGTACGAGTGTGTGATCAGCTTTATTTCAAACCGAGAAGCGAAACTTGAGGTGGTTTCAAAAAAACCAAGCATCATCCCAAATACAAATGTCACTCTCTACCAATCTTTGATCAAGAAAGATAATTTTGAATGGATTGCAGAAAAGGCCACCGAGCTTGGGGTGGCAAAGATTGTCCCTATGATCTCAGAGAGAAGCGAGAAGAAAAATATAAACGAGGAGCGCCTCAAAAAGATTTTGATAGAAGCGGGCGAGCAATGCGGCAGGGGAGATGTGCCAGAGCTAGGTGAAATCATCGACCTCGAAGATGCGATTCAATTCGCAGAGAATATTATTATTTTTGATAAGGGGGGAAATACTTCACCCCTAGCCCCTCTACTTGTAAAGGAGAGGGGAAATAAAAACCCCCTCCCTTTGGGGGAGGGGGCAGGGGGTGGGGCTTCTATTTTTATCGGTCCTGAAGGTGGGTGGAGTGAAAAGGAAATAAATATGTTTAAAGAAAGAGGAGCACACATTTGCTCTCTCGGACCTCTCACGCTCCGCGCCGAAACCGCCGCGATCGTGGCAGTGAGCAAATTTGCAGCATAATAAAAAGTCCCCTTGAGGGGACTTTTTATTATGCCTTCTGACTATCTAGCAGTTTCAGTACCTCTGAATTGAGCATGAGCGTTTCTACGTAGACTCTCGCGTTTTCTTCGCTTGCGCCTGGGTAGTGCTCCATTATGTTTTTCACTTCATTTTCAAGGATGGCAGGGTTGAGTTTGAGATCTTCCTTTTTGGCAATCTCATTGAAAATGAGCTGGATCTTAGCTTTTTTCTCTGAGCCATCGCGGAGGTCTTTGCGCATGTCTTCTTCTGTTTTCTTGACGTGCTTCAAATATTCCTCCCAATCTCCTCCGGCGTGAGCGACATCGTCTTTCATTTGGGCGAGAGATTTGGCGATTTCGCTTTCAACCAAAACTTCTGGTATTTCCATTTTGGTTTTGTTTACTAACTCTTCCATTATTGCAACTCGTTTCTTCTCTGCGATGCGAGCTTTCTTTTCATCAAGTACATTTTCTTTTATTTTTTCTCTAAGCTCGGCTGCATCTTTGAAATTGCCGGCTGCTTTGGCAAACTCGTCGTTAAATTCTGGAAGGCTCTCTTCTTTGTCGAGATCTGGATGGTTGTGATGATCAGCATTTGGGTTTGCTTGATGCCAATCGAAGTGAGCTTTGTTTTTGCGGATCTGAAGTATGACGTCCTCGATTTCTTTTTCGCTTACTTCAAGTGATGCGTCCTTGTCTTCTTTACTAAGCACGTCCTTGGCAATTTTTTTATAGTCAGGCACCTCAAACTCAGGCACGACTGCGATTCGCACTTTAAATTCAAGCGGGTTTCCGAGGGCAACTTTTTGCAAAGAGACGCTTGGGCGGCCAATAGTATCCTTTTTTATTTCATCAAAAATCCTTGGCAACACTTCGTTAATTACAATTTCCGCGGCTTCTTCGAGAATGGCATCTTCGCCAATCTTTTCTACTACCATCTTTTCTGGGACCATACCCTTGCGGAAACCGTCTACTTCGAGGTTTTGCTGTATAGCTTTAATAGCTTTGGTGCGGGAATCGGCCAAAGAGTCTGCAGCCGCTTCGACTGAGATTTCGATCTCTGACTTGGGGAGATTTTGTATTTTATATGTATATTGCATGGTGAGCAGTTTAGCCGAATTTTCGTTTTATGACAAGAATATCAGCAAATTTAGATTCCCGCTTTATGAATAAAGAAGTGAGCCCCGAAAGGGGCTCACTTCTTTAGGTAATCTAGATTCTAAAATCTTTATTCCAATCTTATTGCAACTCTGCTTCGATTACGGCTGCGCCTTGGTCGAGGTTGTTTACATTTGTTGCTTTAAGATCTGCCTCAATAGAGTTGAGGTCGTCCGAAGACCCCTGCTGTTTGAGAGACTCGGTCATTGCGTCGCTCTGCGCTGGCTCATACACTGGCTCCGACACTCGTGCTTTGAGGAAGTACAAACCGCCGATGATGATGAGAGCGAGTATCACGATGACTGCGATTATTGGGCCAGTGCTCTTTTTTTGAGGCACTGCGCTCATTGGAGGCATTTGGCTTGGGTTGAAATTGTTTTCCATATTTTTCTAAAAATAATTAACTAATTTGTTGTTGTGGTAGCAGTAGTAGTAGCTTTGCCCCCGTTTAGTTTTGGCTTACCTGACATACCTTTGGTGCTTTCGACTATATCGATGAGAGCAGCATGAGCGTCTTTGATCTCTGTCTTTACCTTTTCAAAAAGGGCTTTCAATTCTGGGTAAAGTGCTCGAGTGTCTCCTGATACTGTCTCTTTAGCTTTGGTGTTGAGAGCTTCGATGTCTGTTTTGATCGCTGCGATCTTTATTTTTACTTCTGCAAGCTTTGCTTTTTGTGTGCTGACGTTTATGCCTTCTGCTTCCATCTTTGCCAAGCGAGAATCAATACGTGCTGCAAGCTTCTCGAGTCTGTCTTGAGCTGCTCCAAATCTCTCGATCACATTTTGGCTAAATTTATCTAGACGCTCTTTTACTTTTTCGTTGACTGCTTCGCGTCTTTCTTCAACCTTCGCTTTTACTTCTTCTTTTTTCTCTTCAATCTTTGCTTTTATAGTGTCGCGCTTCTCTTGGCGTTCTTCGATGCGGTTCGGTCGCGTCGATGTGGCTCTAGATGAAGTTGAATTTTCGGCAAATGCACCAACTGGCAACATTGCAAATACGATTGCCGTTGCCGCTAACTTTTTAAAATTTTTCATATTTTATATTAAGGTTCTTTGTTAAATGCCGGACCTTGTAATTATAGAACCTTTGTTCATGAATAAAAAGCCCCCGTCCTTTAAATTTAGGTGGACGGGGGCTTTTTATTTTGATTTCTATTTAGCGTATTTGTCTTTGTATAGCTTCAGACCTTCTTCAAATGCGTCTTCTGCTTCCTTCTTGCCTTTGAAACCGGTCACCTCCACATGCTTATTTTGAAGCTTCTTGTATGTAGAGTAGAAGTGCTCGATTTCTTTCAATGTGTGTTTGTTCAAATCTTCAAGATCGAGGACTTCGTCCCAACGAGGATCGTCTACTGGTACGGCGATGATCTTGTCGTCGCCTTCTCCGCCGTCGATCATGTTCATGATAGCGACTGGGCGTCCTCGCACGAGTACTCCTGGGAGGAGTGGGTAAGTAGTAAGAAGTATTACATCGAGCGGATCGCCGTCGTGCCAGAGGCTCTGTGGTACAAACCCATAATCAAATGGGAAGTCCTGAGCTGTGTGAGCTGCGCGGTCGAGCGCGATGAGGCCTGTTTTTTTGTCGACCTCGTATTTGTTTTTTGATCCCTTGTTGATTTCAACAATGACGTTCATTTTTTCCTTAACGCCTGGATCTATTTCGTGCCAAAGATTCATCCTGTTAGTGAAAAATGGCATTACTTTGAAAAGCCGCCATTTTTAAAATTAAATTTTAATAAATTTTAATCGACATTTTTCATCTTACTTCGAGACCTGTAGCTTTTCAATGCCATTTTCTACTACAGGATTCATTTTTATTCTACAACTTCTCCTTCGGTCTCTGCTCCGCCGAGGTTTTCACCTTTTACTGAAGAAATATCAATTCTCCATCCTGTAAGCTTTGCAGCGAGGCGTACATTTTGACCACCCTTACCGATAGCGAGAGATTGCTGGTCTTCGTTTACAGTTACCTTCGCTTGTCTGTTGACCTCATCAAGCTCAACTTTGCCAACTTTTGCAGGAGAGAGTGCGTCTTCGATAAACTCTGCAGGGTTTTCGGACCATTCGATCACGTCGATCTTTTCACCGCCGAGTTCGCTTGTGACTGTAGCCACGCGTACTCCGCGCTGACCGACTAGAGAGCCGACCGGGTCTATATATGAGTCATTTGTAGAAACTGCAACCTTGGAACGAGAACCAGCTTCGCGAGCCACAGCCTTGATCTCGATAGCACCGCTTGCAAGCTCTGGAGCTTCGTTTTCAAACAGTTTGATGAGGAAGCGAGGATGTGAGCGCGAAAGTCGAAGTACCACACCCTTCGGCCCATCTTCTACGCGATATAGGTATGCGCGGACTCGTTCACCTTGGCTAAATCTTTCGCCAGGTATCTGCTCTTCATAAGAAAGTATGCCCACAGCGCGACCGACATCGATAAATACATTGCCGCGTTCAATACGCTGCACTGTGCCCTGGATGATGTCGCCTTCGCGTGCGCCAAACTCTTTGAGTACGCTCTGTCTCTCAGCTTCACGAATCTTTTGCATGATGACCTGCTTTGCAGTCTGAGAAGCGATGCGTCCATAGTCGCTCTTTTGCTCAAGAGGGAAGACGATCTCGTCGTCCACCTTTGAATCTTTTTTGATCTTTTTTGCATCTTCGAGGAGGATATGATGCTCAGGGTTGAAAAGTACGCGGTCGTCCTCGGTCTCTTCTGCAGTTTCAAGAGCTTCTGTAAGAGACTCCTTGTCCATGAAGACACGAGTGTCGTCCACTACTTTTTTGACTTGGCTCATCTCAACCGCACCTGTACCAATATCAAATTTGGCACGGACTATCTGTCCGCGCTTGCCGTATTCTTTTTTATAAGCAGTAGCAAGAGCCATCTCGATCGCCTCGAGGACTTTCTCCTTTGCTATACCGCGCTCTTCCTCGAGCTGGTCGAGAACAGAGTTTATTACCTTTAGATCAAACATTAGATTTTGCGATTATAATAAATTTCTAAAAACGAAAGACCCGCCTCTCGGCGAGCCTTCATATTCAGTATTGTACCTATATTATATACCCAAAGCCCCTCTCTTGTCAAATCCCCATATCCGTGGCGTTGCAAACACTTTAAATTGCTTATGTTTTTAAGTGTCATATAATTTGAGCATGGAT
>CAZAAO010000010.1:10299-15021 GCA_964483435.1 uncultured Candidatus Saccharibacteria bacterium
ATAATTGGGCTCGCTAATAAAGGTATAAGAATAGAAGTTGTGGATGCCCTAATGAACTTAGCTTTATACGATGAAGAAGAAAATGTTCTCAAGGTTCGATATGATGCGGACGTTGAGCATGTTGTGGGTTATGTGAAGTCTTTAGGCATTATCGGTGAGGAAGCTCCTGAGTCAGATCTTACAGACGAGGAGAAGGACGTAGATCTCAAGAGGAGTGATTCACCTGATATTGATTTATCTGAGGTAGACACAAACGAACTTAAAGAGGTTGTTGCAGATAACGTCTCAATAGATGATGGATCTATGTCGACAGTCGATATAAGTGGTGAGCTCAAGTTACCTGAAGAGGCGAAAGCTCCTACTCCGGAAGAAACTCCTGTCCCAGTATCGCCAGACCAAAACGCTCCTGTGGCGAATATTATTGGTGAACAAACTGCATCGCCAACACCGACTGCTGCGCCTTCCCTGGTTGATAATGCCCCAGCTCCCACTGCTCCGGTCCCTCCTCCTCCAGCTCCTCAAGATCCAAATAGCGCACCGGCAGCTGTGCCGACGCCTTCTCCTGCACCAGCCCCAGTGCCTGTTGAGCAGGTGGATTCAAATAAAAATAAAGCTCCAAAATATTTATCTGAAGAGCAAAGTACAAAGCTTGCCGATTTGAGAGTGCGTATCGCCAAGCTCGAGGTACAAAAGAAATCTGAAGAAGAAGGTGGCGAGACTTTGGAATCTTTGCGTGCACAGTATGAGCATGAAAAGGAGCAATGTGTTAACTCGATAGTTTCGGCTATTCAAGATAGGTGGATGGATGAAGGTAAAACAAATTTAACTCAAGAAGATCAAATACTTTACGCAAAAGAGGTCGATAACGCAGTATTTCAGACGTTGGTGGTTGAAGAGCACGATCAATATATAAAGTCTATAAGGGAAAATAGGAAAGCGGGGATATTCTCGAGAGCGCTCGAAGCCGCTCGTAATATCGCTGGCACTAAGGCAGTGCAGTGGTATGTGGGACAAAGTAGAACTAAAAGGTGGGCTATTAACACTGCTGTTATGGGGACAGTAGTAGGCGTTGGTGCATTGGCAACGTCTGGTTCCGCGACGATTGCTGGCGGGCTAGTAGCTCTGCGCACCGCACGATCTATCGCTGCTCTTGCGGGGGGATCTCTAGGATCATCTGCTGGTAACTGGGCAGGTATGAAAGCAACCGGAATGAGCAAATTTAAGCAAGAAAATGAAAAGAAACTCGACCAAGAGCAAAAAAATGCTAAGCAAGAAATAAAAAACAACAGGAGTCTATCTAAAGATGAGATTGAGAAACAAATAAAAAAATTAGACGAGGAGTATGAGAAGAAGAAAAAAGACATATGGGGAGAATGGCTCAAAGAAAAGGAAGCTGAAATAAAAAATACCCCTGGCAGCTTTGCAGAAAAAACAAAAAAGCTGCAAGAAGTAAGAGATTTGGCTTTGAGTAAGCAGCGTAAAGTTGCGGGTTCAAAGTTGATTGGAAGCTTGGTGGGTGGAATTGGTGCAAGCGTCACGACAGGAGCTTTTGCAGATGCCGTTGGAGCAAAGCCGAGTGGTGCTGTGCCGGACCGGATGCCAAAAAGTAGGTTTGAACCAAATAACCCATCGGGTAAAGGTGGAGCGGTGGAAGGAGGGGGAACCAAACAAAATCCTGCTCCAGAATCTGTAACTCCAAAAGCAAACACAAGTAGTGTCGTAAAAGAAAACTACACCGATGAGACGGGCGAGCACGAATCGATGATGAGGGTGGCAAAGGCTCCGGGGGCGGTGAAGAGTGTATTTGAAAAGCCCGAGCAAGCAGACTTTGTGCCGGAAAAGGGCTCCACTCTTTGGGGAGGTATGGGTAAGGTGCTTGAGAATAACGAAAGATTTGCAAAGCTTTCTCCTGAAGCAAAGCACTTTATTCAGTCTACTTATTTGAACAAGGCTTTTAATGATCCAGAGCATTATGGATTTGAAGAGGATCCAGATTTTAAGATTCGTGTAGACATAGGCAAGAAGATAAACTTTGCAGAACTTTTTAGAGATAAGGATGAGTTTGAAAAGCTACTTACAAAAGCGGAAAACCTTTCTGACGCTCAAAAACTAAATATCAAGACCAATGATGAAGCTATAGCAAACTGGGTCAAGGCGCACCCAGGTGAAAAAGCAACTCCTGAAAAAATTGATGAAATCTTAAATTCAAAAAATAACCATGCGACATTGGAGGACGATCTCATACCAAAAGGTGACGTACCGGAGTCTTCACCTCATATAGAGCCCGGTTTTGAAGACGAGACACCTGCTCCGGAAGTGACAGAAAGTTATCCTGATGGGGGAGACACTACTCCAAATTTGGAGGAAATTGAATCAATCAAGAAATCAGCAGCAGCAATGCGTGATTCGTTTGAAAAAATGAATCGTGAGTTTGAATCGGTAAAATCTCAGATTGATAAGTCAATTTTGGAATCTGCTGCACAGAAGGGTGGTACAGATCCTGAAATAATAGATTCTCAAATCAAAGCGGCTGGCTCTCTCGATGTGAAAGCACCTCAGATGTCTGGATCGCGAATACTTGAGGGTCTCTTGAGAAGAGAAGCAGAACTAGCCGCTCTGTTTAAAGAAACTGATGACGAGTTGACCAAAATGATTGATGAAGCTATACGAAATCCAGGATCTGTAGATGATTCCAAACTGGAAGAGATGGCAAAAACGCTTCGCAATATCCTGAATGAAAGAAGTGCGGTTAACCGAGAAATATTCAACCTCATGAATAAGAGGCCAAAGATAGAGTCTGCGCCAGATAACTTTGGGAATCTTGCCAAAGGTGGAGCGGCGCTTACGGGGGCCACTGTGGTAGGCAAGATGTTTACTGATGCTCAAAAGAGTCCAGCAGAACTTCAAAAAGAAATAGAAGATGCAAAGAGACGATACGCAGAGCTGCAAAATGAGGGACAAGTCGATAGCAAATCAAAATTTGGTGTGATCCAAGGCGGTCGCGACCTCAAAACAAACCTCGGAGCCCCACGAAATATGAGAAGCTACTCGAACGATCTTGAAATGATGAATGAAATGCGCGGAGCGCTGGGTGATGAGATAAACAATATCTACACTGAGACCAATTGGCTCGGTCGTGTCAAAACACCTGGCGTCGAGTCTGCAGACTGGGGACTAATCAAAAGACTGCCAGCATACAAGGTGCTAGAATTTAGATATAAAAATTCAAAAGAGTCGGGACTCCCGGAAGAGGTGACGAAAGAGCTGTCAAAAAATAAACGCCACCAAAAAATGCTGAAGAGGCTAGATGAGTTTATGGAATACACAGGAGGTACGGTTAGGCCGAGAAAAGAAGAACCGGTGGAGACATTTGAAGATTTCATGTTGAGGTTGGGTATGGGTATACGAAAGAGACATGAAGAAGACAGTGCAACAAATATAAAAAAAGCCGCATAAATCATGGACGAAAATTTAAAGAAAAAAATAATTGACGATTTTGGTCTCGGTCAGATGGACCAATCAGGCCAAGACGAAATGATCGACAAAATCGGCACACTTCTATTTGAATCCGTGGTAGAGCGCTCGCTTGATGTGATGGACGAAAACCTAATATCTCAATTTGAAGCCTGCATAGCCGAGAGTGGGGAAGAGTATGGCAGAGTGATCGCCTTTTTGAAGGACAACGTACCGGGCTTTACCGAGATTGTAGCGGAGGAGCTAGCAAGACTGCGGAGGGCTACTACTAGCATCTTCGCCTAACTACTTTTTTTGATGCTCTGGTTTGTACTTCAATGAAGATTTAATGAAGACAAAGTTTTTCACATTGCGATTTGGCAAGCAAAAAGGATTCACTTTGATCGAACTCTTGGTGGTGATAGCTATTATCGGAGTACTCTCTTCGATCGTACTTGTAGCTATAAACAACGCACGGACCAAGGCTCGCGATTCAAAAAGGATGTCCGAAATACGTCAAATGCGCAGTGCCCTCGATCTTTATATAACCACTTACAATCAATACCCGGACTCAGACTCGGCCGGTTGCGGAGGGTGGGATACTCCGGGCAATGGCACCTTCCTTACATCTCTTGATTCCAACGGCTTTATGAAAAACATTTCCGACCCGACTTTGAACGACTCATGTGGCAACTATCGGTACTATAGGTATGGAGCTGGGAGCTATGGTTGCCCAGCAGATAGGGGAGCGTATTATGTGCTTGGGATAGTGGATCTAGAGACAGTGTCGGGCACGCACCCCCGAAGTCCGGGTTGGAGCTGCAGTGGCCGAAACTGGCAGACCGAGTTTGAATGGGTGATCGGGTCTTACGAAAGCTAAAATGACCCCCGATTCCATTGACTAAATTCCTAGTTCTGCTATTATGTTTCAATTGAGAAATAGGCGGCCTTCGGCTGCGAGATTTTAAAATTTAGAAATTAATAATATTTTAATTTAATAAAGATATGGCAGATGCATTTGATCGAAGTAAGCCTCACGTAAACGTAGGTACCATTGGTCACGTTGACCACGGTAAGACCACTCTCACAGCGTCTATCCTCCATGTTCTAGATATGAACAAGGACAAGGGTTATGGCGCTCGCGTAGAAGCGGTGGACAAAATTGACAGCGCCCCAGAGGAAAAAGCTCGTGGAATCACGATCGCTTTGCACCACTCTGAGTATTGGACTCCAGCTCGTCACTATGCTCACATCGACGCTCCAGGTCAC
>CAZAAO010000010.1:15031-19356 GCA_964483435.1 uncultured Candidatus Saccharibacteria bacterium
ACGCCGACTATATTAAAAACATGATTACAGGTGCTGCACAGATGGATGGTGCGGTACTCGTAGTAGCTGCGACTGACGGTGCTATGCCTCAGACTCGTGAGCACGTACTCTTGGCTCGCCAGGTGGGTGTGCCAAAAATTGCAGTATTCCTAAACAAGTGCGACATGGTGCCAGATGCAGATATGATCGACCTTGTGGAAGAAGAAATCCGCGACCTCCTTACAAAGAACGGCTATGACGGAGCAAATACTCCTGTTATCCGTGGTTCTGGTCTTAAGGCTCTCGAAGCTAAGGACACAAACGATGAGTGGGCACAAAAAGTATTTGAACTTATCAATACTTTGGACACCTTCATCCCTGAGCCAGTTCGCGATCTTGAAAAGCCATTCCTTATGCCTATCGAAGACATCTTCTCGATCGAAGGCCGCGGTACTGTAGTTACCGGTAAGATTGAAAGTGTTATGGTAAAGGTTGGTGAGGATGTTGAAGTTATCGGTCTCAAGGATGCTCAGAAGACAACTGTGACTGGTATCGAAATGTTCAACAAGCAGCTCGACCAAGGTCAAGCTGGAGACAACGCAGGTATCCTTCTCCGCGGTCTTAAGAAAGAAGACGTACATCGCGGTCAGGTTATCGCAAAGCCAGGCTCAGTAACACCTCACACTGATTTTGAAGCAGAGGTATATATCTTGAAGAAAGAGGAAGGTGGTCGCCACACTCCATTCTTCACTGGTTACAAGCCACAGTTCTACATCCGCACAACTGACGTTACAGGTGAAGTGACTTTGAAGGAGGGTGTTGAAATGGTTATGCCAGGCGACACAGCGACATTCAAAGTAAAACTCGTAGCTCCTATTGCTCTCGAAGAGAAGCAGAAGTTTGCTATCCGTGAAGGTGGCAAGACTGTGGGTGCTGGAGTTGTAACCAAAATCGTAGCTTAAATAAACTCATTAGAATTTGATCTTTACTATGGCAAAAGCAGCAGCAAAACCAAAACGATCCAAAGAGCAGGGTGATGTGATCCAGAGACTTCGCATACGTGTAAAAGCGTATGAGTACAAAGTCCTCGATCTATCTGTAAAACAGATTATCGACACAGCTATGCGTTATGACGCTAAGGTCGCTGGTCCTGTGCCTTTGCCAACAGAAATCAAAAAGTATACCGTGAATCGCGCACCATTCGTTTACAAAAACGCACGTGAGCAGTTTGAGATGAGAGTGCATCGCAGAGTGATTGATATAATCAATCCTTCCCCAAAGATCATGGAGGCTCTTACGAACCTCTCTCTCCCAAGCGGTGTATCGATTGATGTAAAGATTATATAACTCACAACACAAAAACAGCCGGGTCGCTTCGCGACCCGGCTGTTTTTGTGTCCCACCTTGTTGTTTTTTTGTTTTTACCCCTCTCCTGCTACCCGAGAGGGCCGAGCAAGGCGAGGTGGGTGAGGTTAAAACACTTGCATAAATATCAGATATCTGCTAAATTTGTCCAAAAGCCACACAGGGCTTTTTCTTACGGTATGAAATTCATGCTAGCCAAAAAAGTGAATATGACCCAGATCTTCGGGGAGGACGGCAGAGTCAAGGCTGCTACAGTCTTGTCGGCTGGTCCACTCAAGGTGACTGAGGTCAAAACATCAGAGCGCGACGGATATACTGCTATCCAGACCGGCTTTGGCACACGTGCTTCAAAAAACGTATCGAAGCCTGTGCGAGGGCAGCTAGGCGATTTGGGCACATTTGAATACCTCAAAGAGTTTAGAGTAGCGGACGGGTCATCTTTCAAGAAGGGCGACGAGATTACTCTCGAATCCTTCAAGGTAGGGGACAAAGTAAATGTCCGATCAATCTCAAAAGCAAAGGGTTTCCAGGGTGTGGTCAAACGTCACGGCTTCCATGGAGGTCCACGATCTCACGGTCAGAAGCACTCAGAAAGAGAGCCAGGATCCATTTCTGGTGGTACTCGTAATGGTGGTCGCGTACCAAAGGGTATGCGCATGGCAGGCCGTATGGGAGGCGAAAACGTCACAGTCAAAAACTTGATCGTCCTTGCGATTGATCCAGCTACTAACACAATGCTTGTATCAGGTGCAGTACCAGGTCGCCGCGGTACTCTCGTAGAAATTCGATAATATTTTCATAATTACCATGGAAGCAGTTATATACAATCAGACAGGCAAAGAGGCAGGAAAGCTCAAGCTTCCGGAGAATCTTTTTGGTCTTCCAAAAAACGAAACTCTAGTCCACCAGGTGGTCACAGCTATGATGGGCAATGCTCGTCAGTCTTCTGCTCATACCAAAAACCGCGGTGAGGTCTCGGGTACAGGCAAAAAGCCATGGAGACAAAAGGGTACGGGTCGCGCTCGACACGGATCTAGACGCTCACCTATATGGGTCGGTGGTGGTATTTCACACGGTCCTCGCAACGACAAAAACTATGAGCGCAAAGTAAACAAAAAGATGCGCGCGAAGGCTCTCTTTACAGTGCTTTCCGAAAAGCTTCGTGGCAACCAAGTGCTTTTCGTAGACTCTATCGCTCCAAAGGACTCAAAGACTCGCGAAGCAAAAAAGATCATTTCTTCTCTCAAATCAATCAAAGGTTTTGAAAAACTTGAAAACAAGAAGAATGCTTGCTTCATAGCTCTCAATGAAATGGAAGAGGCTACAGTCAAAGGCTTCCGCAATTTTGGCAACGTTGAAGTAGGTCTCGCGAAGGACATCAATCCAATGGACGTTTTGTCATACAAGTATGTGATCTTCGCAAATCCAGAGGAGACTATTAAGACTCTAAGCGCGAGAGCATAAACCAACATGGAAAAGAATCTCAAAGCAAAATACGCAAGCACACTTTTAGCTCCTCGCGTCACCGAGAAGGCTTCAGCTCTTGCAGCGAAAAACGTGTACGCTTTTGAAATAAGCGAAACAGCAACAAAGACCGATGTAGAAAACGCGGTCAAAGCTTACTTTGATGTAACTCCAAAGAGAGTGACCATCGTCCGCAACCCAGCAAAGAAAGTTTTCATCCGAGGTAAATTTGGAATGAAAAAGGGTGTAAAGAAGGCTTATGTATATTTGAAAGAAGGCGACAAAATCGAATAAGCACTAACGAACTAAAATGGCTATCAAATCACACAAACCAAGAACAAAGTCCCTACGCCATACAAAGGTGGTGCTTTATCGCGGACTTCTTACCAAAAATGCTCCTCTAAAATCTCTCACTTACGGTCGCAAGCGCGCTGTGGGTAGAAACAACGCAGGACGTATCACTGTGCGCCACAAGGGCTCAGGTCACAAGAGACTTTTCAGAGATATCGATTTCAAATACAACAAGATCGGAATTCCATTCAAGATTGTTTCTGTAGAATACGATCCAAACCGCACGGGCTTTATTGGTCTTGCAGTTTACCGCGATGGTGAGAAGCGATATGTGCTTTTGCCAAAAGGTGTAGCACTTGGTAGCGAGCTTTTGGTAGGCGCGAACGCTCCTCTAGTACCAGGCAACAGACTTCCTCTCAAGGAGATTCCAGTAGGTACATTTATTTACAATATTGAGCTCAAGCCAAACCAGGGTGCGATCCTCGTACGTTCTGCTGGATCTTTCGCTCAGGTGATCGCTAAAGACGCTGGTCTTATCGATATCAAACTTCCTTCGACCGAAGTGCGCAAAGTTCGCGAAGATTGCTTTGCTTCTATCGGTGAAGTTTCAAACTCAGAAAAGAGACTCGAAAATTATGGAAAGGCTGGCCGCTCACGCTGGAAGGGTATTCGCCCTACAGTACGTGGTACAGCTATGAACCCAGTAGATCACCCACACGGTGGTGGTGAAGGTCGTCAGGGTAGAGGTCGCCGCAGAGCGGTATCTCTCTGGGGTAAGCCAACCGGCAAGGGTCAGAAGTCTCGACGTTCTAAGAAGTATTCTGACAAATACATCGTATCTCGCCGCAAGGTAGGTAAGCAGAAGAACTAAATCACTACTATGAACAAGATAATTGCACACGGGGTAAACATAGACGAGCGAAAAAATCTCGACATCAGATCGGGAGACACTATTCGCGTCACCCAAAAGATCACCGAGCGTGACAAAAAGACAGGCAAGCCAAAGATTCGCCTCCAGGCATTTGAAGGACTTTGTCTCGCTGTAAAGCATGGCAAGGAAGCTGGTGCTACATTTACAATACGAAAGACTGCGAGCGGAGTAGGGGTAGAGAGAATTTTCCCACTTTACTCTCCAGCTATTGAGAAGATAGAAGTAGTAAAGAGATCAAAGGTCCGCCGAGCAAAGCTCTATCACATCCGTGAGAAGGCTGCCAAGGAGATCCGCC
>CAZAAO010000011.1:0-11265 GCA_964483435.1 uncultured Candidatus Saccharibacteria bacterium
TTGAGCTGGGACGGAGTAAGTATCCAAAAGATTAGCGACCGAGAAATCGATTTCACCCTCAAAAAGCCATATGCTCCTTTTGCAGAAGCTCTCACGATGGGCATACTACCGCGCCACATATGGCAAGATGCGACCTCCGAAGAATTTCCTTTTAGCGAATACAACGTAAACCCGGTCGGAGCTGGCCCTTACAAAGTAGAAGGTGTAAAGCGCAACAACGCCGGCATCCTCACTTCGCTCACATTGAGCTCGTCACACCATTACGCGCTCGGCAGACCAAAGATCGATGGCATCACTTTCAAGTTTTATCAAAATGAAAACGATCTACTCAAGGCTTATGAGAGCGGTGAAGTAGAGAGCGTATACGGTATGCGGAGCGAAGCTCTCGCAGAGATCGAAAAAAACAAAAAGGTTTTGCACGATTCTTCCCTTCCTCGTATCTTTGGCATCTTTTTCAATCAGAGCGTGGCCACTGTTTTCCTCGACAGGGATGTGCGCAGAGCTCTCGATACAGCAGCACCAAAAGAGCAAATAGTAGAAAATATTTTGTTTGGCTACGGCAAGGTGATAAACGGTCCAACTCCCGAAGAGTACGACAAAAGGGAAGCTAAAGACGGTGCGGAGCAAAAAGCTGCCGGCCGCGTGACCGAGGCCAAAGCAATATTAGAAAAAGCAGGTTGGAAAGCAGATGAAAACGGCATACTTACAAAAAAGACCAAAACTGAAACAGTGAGACTCGCCTTCTCAATCAGCACTTCGGACGCTCCCGAGCTTCGCGCCGTAGCAGAAGAGTTGAAAAACGCGTGGCAGCAAATCGGGGCGGACGTGCAGGTAAAAGTATTTGAAGCAGGAGACTTGAGTCAAAATGTGATCAGACCTCGCAAGTACGAAGCACTTCTCTTTGGTGAAGTGATAAACCAAAGCGGCGATCTTTATCCATTTTGGCACTCTTCCGAACGCAACGACCCCGGCCTCAATATCGCACTTTATGCGAACATTTCGACCGACAAACTTTTGGAGCAGATACGAGCACAAAGTGACGAAGGCAAACGTCAAGATATGAAGAGCGAGGTTGTGAAGGAAATCAAAGATGACGTGGCTGCAATATTCCTCTTCTCGCCAGATATGGTCTACATCCCTGCTCCTCAAGTCAAAAACATAGCTCTTCAAGGCGTCACCGCCCCAAGCGAGCGATTTGAAAACATTAAAGATTGGTACATTCAGACAGACAGCGTATGGAAATTTTTCGCTCAATAATTTATTTATTTAATCGTCCCCATTAAGAAACATGACAGAACTAAGCAAGAACACAAACTCTAGAGCACGTAGAGAAGCACGGCACTCGCGTATCCGGAGCTTCCACACTCACACTAATAGCTCAGGATCTTCATCCGCGAGAGCTCCGGAGCCCACTCAAATCGCAACTCCGCACCACCATCGCAGCAAGCCATTCATATCTGGTGCACCAGTTGAGAGACGCAACATAGACAGACCGAAAAGAAGCGGCGGCGCTCGTCGCGGCAGATTTGACTCTATGCGCAAGCGTCCTGCTCCTCCAAAAGAAATGATGGAGAACAAAGAGACGACAGAGACTCTAAACTTGCCAAAAGTTGGGGACAACATCCGCATCATCCCACTCGGAGGTACCGAAGAGATAGGCAAAAACATGACCGCGATTGAGATCGGCGACGATATCATCATCATGGATGCTGGTTTTCAATTTAGAGACGACGAGACTCCAGGTGTTGATTATATTTTACCAAACACCAAATACCTTGAGGAAAGAAAAGATAAAATCCGCGGTATGCTTATCACCCACGGACACCTCGACCACATCGGCGGTATCCCTTACATCATGCACCGTATTGGTAACCCACCTCTATACTCGCGCGCACTTACGACAGTGATGATCAAAAAGCGCCAAGAGGAGTTCCCTCATCTTCCACCTCTAGATATTCGCATTGTTGAAAAAGAAGACACGATCACTCTTGGCAAGCTCAAGATCAAATTCTTCGCTGTGACACATACCATCCCAGATTCGATGGGTATCATTATCGAGACCCCATACGGCGCAATCGTAAACCCAGGAGATATCAAGCTCGAGCACGAAAATGGTATCCCTACCGAACGCGAAGTAAACGAATACAAGAGATTTGAAAAAGAAAAAGTCCTCCTTCTCATGATGGACTCTACGAACGTAGACAACCCAGGCTTCTCTACTCCTGAAAAATTAGTTCACAAAAATCTTGAAGAAATCATCCGCTCCACGAAGCGACGTCTCATCATAGGTACCTTTGCATCTCAGATTGAGCGCATTATCGCGATAGTCGAGGCTGCAGAGCGCAATGGCAAAAAAGTCGTGGTAGAAGGACGCAGCATGAAGCAAAACATCGAGATCGTCCGCTCCCTTGGCCGCCTCAAGGTACACAAGGATACGATCGTCCCAGTAGAGCAGATTGAAAACTTCCCACCAGACAGGGTGATAGTACTCGCGACTGGCGCCCAAGGTGACGAGTTTGCAGCGCTTATGCGCATGTCGACCAAAGCTCACAAGCATCTCAAAATTTCAAAGAGAGACACAGTGCTTCTTTCATCTTCTATCATTCCAGGCAATGAGAGAGCTGTACAAAAACTCAAAGACAACCTTGCTCGACAAGGCGCAAAGATAATTCACTATCGCACAAGCGATGTCTACATCCACTCGACAGGTCACGGCAACCGTGGCGAGCTTGAGTGGTTGCACCGACATATCAATCCAAAATTCTTTATCCCAGTACACGGACATCATTACATGCTTCGCGTGCACCAAGAGCTTGCCGAGTCTCTCGGTATGCCAGAAAAAAATATAGTTGTGCCCGACAACGGCATGATCATTGAGATCCAAGATAAGGGCGAAAAGATTGTGGCGCTCAAAGAGAAAGCTCCTTCTTCGCCTGTGATGGTAGACGGTTTTGCTATAGCTGATGTGCAAGAAGTGGTCATGAGAGATCGCAAAATGCTCGCCGAGGATGGCATGTTCGTCATCATTGCCATGATCAATTTGAAAACGGGCAAACTCCGCAAGTCTCCAGATATTATTTCTCGTGGATTTATCTATCTACGTGAATCACAGGATCTCTTGCAGCAATCTCGCCTTATAGTGAAAAAAGCAATCGAGGATTCGACTGCCGGTATGAACCCTATCAATTTTGACTTCGTCAAAACCAATGTTACCGACACAGTCACCCGCTTCCTGTTCCAAAAGACTGCTAAGCACCCGATTGTTATCCCTGTAGTTTTGGGAGTCTAATACATCTAAAATCTTCCGAAAGCCAAACCCCTCTTTCATATTCAGAAAGAGGGGTTTGGTGTTAAAAATAATACTGCTACAATTAGCTTTATGAGTTCAAACAAAAGAATCTGGTGGGTTTATTTGGGAGGTTTCTTGCTTGCTGTACATTACGCCCTAGTCGCATACGTAAATTCTTCCCTACTTTCTATTTTCGCTAGTAGCGGACAAGTAAGTTTCCTTTTTGCACTAGGTTCGGCAGCTAGTATATTTTCGCTCGCTGTCGCACCCAGATTTTTGAGCAAGATCGGCCTCATCTACACGATGGGAATATTTATATTGCTCGAGATGATCGCCGTCTTCGGACTTGGCAGCGTCGGAGCTGCAATACTTGTAATGTCATTATTTGTACTACATCAAGCGGCCGAATTTATAATTTATTTCTGCATGGATGTGTCTCTCGAATCTGAGACAAAAGAAGAGAGCACAACCGGCCGCAAACGTGGGGTCTACTTAACCATGCAAAATATTGCCTGGGTCATTTCGCCGGTGGTTGTGTCTTTCCTTATATCTGGCAGCAATTCAAATATAAGCAGATTCACTTTTAGCAACGTCTACTTTGTCTCCGGTGTAGCACTTGCAGCTTTTTTCCTTATCGTCCTTTTCACTTTTAGAGACGTAGTGCCGAGCCCAAGCAATTCTAGTATCTTAGGATCACTTCGAAGTGTGGAGGACAAAGACACTCTCCGAGCACTTGCGGTGCAGTTTTTCTTAAACTTCTACTACGCTTGGATGGTTATATACTTGCCACTACTCTTAGGAATCGAGATCGGCTTTGAATGGTCGACTATTGCTTTCCTTCTCACTGTGATGCTTTTGCCATTTCTACTTTTCGAGCTTCCTGCAGGCTATCTCGCTGATAAAAAATATGGCGAAAAGGAGACAATGGTACTCGGTTTTATAATCCTAGTTTTATCCACTGCAATAATTCCTTTCATCCACACTCGCAGCTTCTTCTTATGGGCGACAATTCTCTTTATAACTCGTGTAGGGGCAAGTCTTATTGAAATCATGGTTGAAACCTACTTCTTCAAGCATGTGAGGTCGGTCGACTCTGCTCAGATAAGCCTCTTCCGCATTACCAGATCTGTCGCATTTCTCATAGCACCGATTGTCGCTATACCTGTCATCTCTCTCACCTCTTTCGGCGGCTCATTCTTCTTTCTTGCTATCATTTCACTGTTCGGTTTGCTTTTTATACCTAAAAAGGATACAAAATAGATATGAATCCAGAAGAATCATTTCCATCAAGTAATAATTATTCAATTCTTGAAAAAAGACCTTCCAAAAAAGAAGGTGGGTTGGCTTACTCTGAAGATAGAGTATCACCTTTCAATGAACCAGTGGATCCATACACACTAAAAAGTGGTGAGTATAATGATGTCTTGGAAGCAGCTACAAGGAGGCTCCTAAAACCAGAAGTATACCGTGACATTGTTGACGCTTACTTGCAAAAACACTCACACGGACGAGTCGCCAAATTTACCATTCTAGAAAACTCAATTATAGAGGCATGTCTTAATCTAAAAGACGACGACATTGAAAGTATTATTAGAAAATTGCATCAAGAAACTGCCAAAATAGTGAATTCATACCTAGCGGATAAAGGAGTAACGGGTCAGATCAGAGAGGGCGCACTGCAACAAAGATGGAAAATTAATTCCGTAGGAATCAGAAGTGTTATCGAATATGTGAGAGAAAGGTACAAATTTTTAATCACCTCTCCTGCACAAAGCTTCGTAATTGGATTCAACTCACTACTTGATGAAAAGATGGGTATAGACTTAATAGAAATAATTTTTACAGGCATTGCTGAAAGCGAAATGAACCTTATACAAGTGAAATCATCTGTTCCTAGCGGTCCAGACCAGGAGCATATATATGAAGAACACAGAAAATTTATTAATCTTGACACTTTGAAGTATGATGATATAGAAGCTATGCAGCCAACTGAAGAAGATATAGCTGATTTTGAGTTAATACTACGCGATCATGAAGCCATACTGGAAAGAATATTTGATACGTGTGCGGATTATAAGGATAAAAATTTTGACAAGCTTGAAGCCATGATTGGTATCTCCGATTATTCGATTGCAAAAAAAGCAGCGCTCCTATCTTCTCATATAGAATTTATAGAAAACACTCTGAAAGACGCAGTAAGCGAAGGCTATGTTGAATCTCAAAGCGCCGAGACAATAATTAACGACCTTAAACTGTTGGCAGCAAAATACACAAAAGACGCCGGTATTCCCCAAAATGTGATTAAAATTTCAAGAGTTAATTCGGTAATAACTGTCGGTAAAAAAGAGATTGCAAAGCGCACAATAAAAACTAATACAGCTCCTGCGATCGCAATGAAGTAGGGTCTTGATTTATTTGTTTATGTAATGTAATATATTAAAAGAATGAAAAAGCTGTACAACATAGTGAAGCCTTTGGTGGCCAAGTCAAGCGAAGCAACCAAGGCCAAACTAGTCTCGCAGATGTATGAACGACTGCGAGCAAAAATGAAAGAAAAATTCGCAAAGAAGGACTCCCAATAAACCGGATTGGGAGTCCGTTTTTTTATGGCTCTAAAATTCCTTCAGTTTGTCCGTTTATGGAAATTACCACATTGTCGATATCCGAAAGGTCGGTCAAAGTCTTTTCGATTTGCGCCTTTACTCCCCTTACCCTACACGAACCTGAGGCTTTACCAAGCTCAGAGCTAAAGTCTGCATAAGCCACTCCATTTTTAATTTCAAATCTTTGAAGCAATATACCTTGTGGGATTGCGGTCGAGTAGCCAGCTTCTTTTTCCGCCTCGGTAGGACCCTTCAAAAGTTGCTCCAAGGCTCCCGGAGCGAGAGTCTCCGCGTTTAGTACACGATGAGTGGTAGCAAAGACGACGTCACAGTCATCCTTTGATCCAGAGCCATCATTCCAAAAGTAAACACTTACCGGTTTTTCCCACTCAAAAACGTTTGCAGGCTTCGGCTGCTCATTTTGACCTTTGTATATTGCGTTTGAAAGAAGAAGTACCACAACGGCACAGCAGATAATGTATGCAAAATATTTGATGGTATTGACCATGTTTAGACTACTCGTTTAGTAGTTCGTCTGCTTTTAGCTTTTACTGCTTTAGTCAAAAGAAGAGAAAAGACTGTACGGAGAAATCCAGCAGTCTCTTCACCTAGCTCATGACCAAATACACTTACACCTTGAGAAAAGCTCTTCGCAATAAATTCGGACTCTTTGCGAGCAATCTTTGAGATCCGTTTTATATCTCGCAAAATGCTGAGCACGAAAAACAGTGCAAGCACGAGGAGCCCCGCTATCGCGAGAGTTGCGACAGATGTGATAGCAAAATATACATCAGAGTATGAGACAATGTTCATACAATAATGATACAACGCTATGGGAAAGGAGGAAATCAATACTGTTGATTACTCTTTATTTTAGATAGAAGAGTATATGACACCAATCGATGTAGAATCCTCATTTTCTGGCAAACCACTTGGATTGTCTTTTGAAAGAATAATTCGTAAAAGAGCGCCTTCTGCAATTTGAATTTTTCCTATCTGCAGAGTCGCAGTAAACGGCACATACTCGCTCGTCATCCATGGGGCGTCAGCATGAGCTGCACCCTCGGCCAAAATTCGTCCTTCAGCATCGACAATCTTCACAGGAAAGGATGCCTCGAAGTACCAAGGACCCCTTGCGGCTCCGCGTATTACTACATTGTTATTTATTTTTGAATTTGGAAGTGGAGAATCAACTCTGACTAAGTCTTTGTAATATACAGGAGTGTTTTGGGTCGTGCCGTTTTGAGGTATCGAGTCGTCAGATATCCTCTTTACAAAGTATGCATAGACGCCGTATATAAGCGCCAACACCAAGATCAATATAATTATGGTTTTTGCTTTCATGTTTTTGGATTAAGGATATTTAATAACATTAATAAAAATAAAGTGTAGAAATGATGAATACGAAGTAAAGAGAAATGAGCACATAAGCTTCTCTTTTGTTGATCTTTTTATCGCTTCTCAAAAATAACAGGAATAAAATTGATGCAGCTATCAAAAATATTCTGCTCAGCGCAAAAAACTTGATGTTCACGACATGTATTGGGTGGATCAACGTAATGATACCAAGCACAAGCGAAGCAGGTATTATGACTGCTCCCATCAGGTTCCCTGCGATCATATTTACCCTGCCCCGCTCCGCGGAGTATATAGAAAAATATACTTCCGGCAATGCGCTTCCAAGTCCCACAATTAGAAGTCCTACAAGAGCAATACTCATGTTTAATTCTTCGGCCATAAAAGTAGCGGCATAGATGATACCTTGTGCCGCAAGAACGAGAAGCACAACTCCAATGATCATCCTAAAAGCGTCTTTTATAACTTCCTTATAGTCGTTTAGGGGGTCAGAGTGCTCTGCCTCATATATTTTTTCAAACCGCTCTTTTTTTGAAAATAACCAATAAACGTAAAAGATGAACATAGATATAAGCACCAACCCATCAGCTCTAGAAAGCACTCCGTCGCTCAAAAGTAAAAGAGGTAAGGTGGCCGCAACCCCGGTAAATATCGCCGTCGTCTGCTCTGTGGTGCCTCGCGCAGGTATCTCAAGCTTTGGCGCAAAAAGAAGTGCAAGTCCCATACCGAGAGTAAGAGCGACAAGATCATTTCCCATGATATCTCCAAAGGAGAGCTCAGGTATTCCGTCTATTGCCGAGCTTACTCCGACAAAGAGGTTTGGTAGAGAAGCGGCAAAGGATACTACAAAAAATTCAACGACGAACTCTTTCCAACCCAAAAAACGCGCCGTACGAGTGAGTCCACTTACTATGAACCCTCCCGCAATATGCAACACATATGCAGAGACGAGAAATATACCGATATGTAGGATCCAATCCATCAATTATTTTTGGAGAGCTTTGAGTACAAGAGTACGAAATGCATCTGCAGAATTTGGATTATCAATTTTTTGACCATTTAGATAAAAGCTTGGTGTGCCTTGAAGACCACTTGAGAGCGCATGTATCCGCTGACTTGCCACGAAGTCTTTGACTTGTTTTGAACGAAAATCGCGGTTGAACTGATCAACATCAAGTCCGATGAGTTTGGCATAACTTTCAAAATATTTTGGAGCGTCCCCCTTCTCTGCCCATTCTTCTTGCTTTTCAAAAAGAATGTCATGCATTTCCCAAAACTTACCCTGATTTGCAGCAGCCTGAGCAGCACGAGCAGCAAACTCGGCGTTTGCATGAATTCCAGTCAGAGGGAAATGACGATATACAAACTGTACTCTATCTCCAAACTCTTGCATCAACTGTCGCATCACTGGATAGTATGCGCGACAAGCAGGACACTGGAAGTCACTGTATTCCATAAGCACCACAGTAGAGCTTGCATTACCCTTCGTATTATCAAGCGCGTTTGGTATGCCAGCCTTGTAGAGTTTGGAGTCTGACCCGCTCCCACCTTGAGTAAACAAGAAAAATAGCCCTGCAACTACTAAAATAGCTATGATTATCCAAATTATTTTCTTCATTGCCCCATTTTATCACATAGAGCCACTTTTGGAATATTACTGCGTAATAAGCACAGAATCGATCACGGCCTCAAAATCTTTTAAGATTTTGTCCTCTGGGTTGAGACGAGTGACACTAAACATATAGATATAGTTTGGAGTAGAGACGACTTTTGATCTGCCTTCATAAAGTCCAGACCAAGTGTAATCGATAGCTGCAATGCCGCTAACGGTAGTTGAAGCAAGCTCACCATTGCCAAGTTTGAAGTTTGAGTTCGCATTCCCTGTTACCCATTTGTAAGCATTTTCCTTGTCGAGGTCGTTTTGAAAGATATCAACACTGATTGAAGTTGGACCTTCACCTTGCACATCGCCATTTAGCAAAGCGCGATTACCCGGAGTGTCTTCAAAAAGTGAGATCGTGTAGCGTCCGCGTGCGCCACTTCCAGTGTTCCTCTCATCCAAAATATAATTTTTAGGATACTCAAATTTGATACCGAGGGTATCGGATACATATGTCTTAAATTCGGGCATTTTCACTTGCTGGTCCACATCCCTACTTCCACCCATATAAATAACCCCTCCAAGGATAAGCCCTAAAATGATGATTCCGACAATAAGTTTGTTTGTAGACATATATAAATTTTCGTTAGTACGGATATAATAATAAACAAAAATGAAGGTAAAAAGAAGCTATAAAAACAAACGTGCGATGCGTATTTCTTGAAATGAGAAGCTGTCACCAAGTATTTTTTTGACTGGACTAAGTGGTCGTTTGCCTCCTTCGCTAATTCCCACTTTGTAAAATGCGGACAATATCTTTTGCATGCGAGATGCACTCATCGCTTTTTTTACAAAACTAATATCTATTTTTGGGTCGCTCTCTTTTATCTTTTCAATATGATCAAGTATCGTATCAATCGTGAGTCCGCGCTCTTCAGATATTTGTTTAAGACTTTTACCTTCTTCTATTAGCTCTTTGGTCTTCGTGACCGTATCTTTTTTTTCTTTTTTTTGTTTTTCGCCTTGGACTCTTTTTATAAATTCCTTTTGATCCTTTTCTATTTCGGATTTGTTTCGAGCTGAAAAGAGTCTAGATTCTAAATCAGATTTTTCTCGAAAGAGCTTGTCCATCGCAAGTACTTCTTCACTCACTCGGAGTGCTTCATCATTGAAGCCAATTAGTGAAAGACCATCGAGTGTACGAATACGAGAAAGAGCCACGTAGCCCATCCCCTTTTCAAAGGCTTTGGAGAGGTCCACATGTGCCGCGTCAAGACTCATACCCTGACTCTTGTGGACTGTGATCGCCCAAGCAAGTCGAAGAGGATATTGAGCGATTTCAGCTTTGATTTTGCCGTCCTCCTCAATCCTCCAAGACTCTTTCTCGACTTTTATAATTGTGCCGGTCTTGAGCCTTACCGCAATTCTGTCTTCTGAACAATCTTCGACTATACCGAGAGTACCGTTCGCATACCCTGCTTCAAAATTGTTTTTTACAAACATGACGTGAGCACCTTTTTTGAGCCGAAGTATCTCAGGTGCCAAACAGCTTTTTTTGAGCGCTTCGAGAAGCGGGCCGCGTCCTCGGTGAGCTGCCTTGTATTCGTGCACCATCCCCGACATAGCTAGGAGCTCTCTCTCGTTTTCGGCATCTACATCTATATTGTGCGTATACAAGCGCGTGCGAAAAATCGCGTCGTCATTTTTGAAAACGGTCGTAAGGCGGCTATTTAGATTTTCATACACCGTATCATCGACTCTGTTAGCGCGTATCGCATTTAATATACTGTTATATACATGATCTGTTTGTCTGTATTGCTCTTCGAGGTAGCAGACTTTTAGATCAAGTCCATTCCACGCGCGCGAGTGATAAGCAAAGCGCGACTCTGGTTCAAAACTTCTCGCGACCGGTGGCAGCTGAAAAAAATCACCACTCACCACGACCTGCAGTCCGCCAAAAGGTTCGTTGTTGTCTCTTACGAAACGAAGCACTTCGTCCACCATATCAAAACGAAAATGGTGCATCATTGAAATTTCGTCTATCACTAGCACTTGAGCTTTGGTGAGTCTGCCGTGCAGGTAACTTCTTTCTCTGATGTCATCTAGATCAAATCCGGTGAGTGCGTCTTTAACCCCGATACCTGACCAGGAATGTATAGTGACGCCACCCATGTGAGTCGCGGCGATACCAGTTGAAGCAGTCTTACCTACTTCCACAAAGTGCGAATCAAGGTATTTCAAATACTCTCGCAAAACATGAGTTTTGCCACTTCCAGCCTCACCGGTGAGGAAAACATTGGCGCCGGATTTGAGTATTTCGAGAGCCTGATTTTGGGTCATAGGAGGAGTATACCAAATACGGCGGTCTTCATAAAACTTGATTTGCGAGTATAATGGGTTTGCATTATCACTAATCT
>CAZAAO010000011.1:11365-17143 GCA_964483435.1 uncultured Candidatus Saccharibacteria bacterium
CGGTCTTCATAAAACTTGATTTGCGAGTATAATGGGTTTGCATTATCACTAATCTATTTTTATGCCATACGTAAAAAATTTGGAGCAAGACACAATAGAAAATGACAATTTTCGAAAAGTCCTCTCTACTACTAAGCTAAGTCAACTTGTCGTCATGTCCTTGCTTCCAGGAGAAGATATCGGTGAAGAAGTGCACGATGTTGATCAGTTTATCCGCATTGAGCAAGGTGTGGGTAAGGCAGTGCTCGATGACACCGAATACCCTATCGAGGATGATTTTGCAGTCGTGATCCCTGCAGGCACTAAACACAACATCATAAACACCGGCGAAACCAAAATGAAGCTCTACTCTATATATACTCCACCGGAGCACGCAGACGGGACAGTGCACACAACCAAAGCGGAGGCAGAAGCAGCACATCATCATTAAACAAAAGTCCCCAAAGGGGACTTTTGTTTAGGTAGTCTCTTTCCGCTGCCACGGAGCGCCTAGTATACGAATCAATAACGCATCCAGTCCTATGTATCCCGCAACTCTCCATGCAAGCACAAGACCAATACTTAAGGTAAACAAAATAGGATTTGTACTCACCGTACCAGCGAGCAAGTAATTGAGATTCATAAAAAGACCAAAGAAAGCAGCGATGCCGGTAAAGGCGCCGATAATGAGCGCGATGCCGACCAGTAACTCACCGTAAGAAACAATATTGGACCAAAGAGCAGGGTGACTTGATACCGCCTTTCCCAAAAATTCTCCGTACCACCCCTGCACATCTGGGTGTGCGCCAGACGTTTTAGACAGAGCGCCTGTTACAAATTTGAAAAGAGGACCACCGGCGTTCCAACCTACCCAATCTTCGCTTACAACTTTGTGCCAGCCGGCGATGAGCCATTCGTAGCCTACATACAAGCGAACCGGCAGCCACAAAAGTGCACTGCGCTTATCACTAAACAAAAACTTTGACAGACCTGAGTCTCTAATAATATTGTTTTGCATTTTATAAACCAACCATCAAATTATTATAATTTGAAAGAAATGATGGTATTGCAAACAAGAGACCGACGAGCGGCAAGACAAAGGCCACAACAGAAACAATAAGTACAGTCAAAAAGTATTTGCGTGTTTTTTCTACAGAAATATAAATTTGATCGACTTTTCTTTCTAATTCGGACAACCTTACATAGGTATCATTTTCCATATTAATATTATATTAGACGAGTAATTACATAAGCAAACAACAGCAAGCTCCCCCACCAACCAATATCAGAAAACAAGAGAGATATCATGATTTTATTTTGCCAGGATCTCTCGAGCAATTCATCACTTCTGCCTTCTTTTTCTTTTTTGATAAGCATAGGACTTACGCTAAAGCTCAAAAACAGACCGTTGAGTATCAGAAGGAGTGCAAGACAAAAGTGTGCCACCGGAGCAAACCACAAATCCATTGGAAGAGAGACGTGACTATAAAAAAGGTATGAGCCCACCAAGCACAAAAAGATCCCGAACCAAATTAGAGGTTTAGTAACCTTGTGAGTACGAGTGGTGGCTTCTGTCCAATATGATGATTTCCTACCGAGAAAGCCGTGCAGGTCAATCACCGTTACAGCTCCCAGACCCAGCACAAATCCTGCGATTATCAAAAAAATAGAGAGGAGAGTATACATTTAGCGTGCCATGTCTAATTTAAATTTTGTAATTTCATCTGTGTTTGCCGAAACTAATTCCATGCCTATTGGAGCTCCATTTAGAAGAGCGCTAATATGTGCCTCCCTTGAAGCTTTGAAAGTCACTTCAAATTGCTCTTCAGTTACCACCTGTATACACGTATCTGCAGTGCTCTCGGTTGAAAGTAATATTGTAACTTGCTCTGGATCTGATTCCCTAACGATTGATTCTACTGAGAGACGTTGACATGGGTTGCCGAGCGCAATCTTTCCTACAATCAAATGCCTTCCATCTTTAAATTGATGCAAAGCGCTAATAGACTCAGCGCCAGAAAAAGAAATATTATTAACCGAAGGAGCACTATAACGTGAAGAAATAACAATCCATATGACTGAGAGAACAAAAAGTAATATAAAGAATATGTTTGTTTTGGAACGCATAAATAAATAATACCACACCCTCAAATCAGAGTGTGGCAATGACAAAGTCTTTGAAAAGTACGTCCATAAAGTCTGTACGGATGCCGGCAGATGCTCGCGCCGTTATTGGAGAGTCTTGATCGTTTATACTTAAGACTTCTTTCCAATTGCCATTATCATCAATGTCGACATACAGCGTGAGTTTAACTCCATTTTGAATATCTTGAACCTCCGAGGCCACCCCAATCCACTTGTTTATTGGTAAAAGATTTGGGCTTATGCTTCGATCGTACTCACCCTCAAATATTTTGGTTTGAGCCAGCGTGTGATAAATCCCTTTTTGCTTTTTTTTGATCACAGCTGTTCCATCTACTCGCACACCCATGTAGTACAGATTGTCACTGTTGACATACCTTGAAAACAAAAGTAATCCATTTGACTCATTTCTATTTTCGCTGTCGGTCATATTGAGAGCTATGATTTTGAAATATGCTTGCTCACGAAAGTTTTGCCAGCGTGTGCGAGTGATTAGGCGGAAAAGATTTTGAGGGTAGTAGCCACCCTCTGTATCCGTGGCGCTCGACCGAGCGTATGCGAGTCGCCATGGGTTAAATATATTTAATTTGCCAAGATTCGTACTTCCAACACCATCATTCACAACGAAAATACCTCCTGAATTCAACCACCAGTAAGGACTTGTGCTCTCTAACTCGGTTCCCTTCTCCTCTAAAATCCCTGGCACGTTAAAGGAATACACGAACTGTGTGAGTGTTATTGCAGGGTTGGAGTATACAGAACTAGAATCATCTTTAAATCCAAATACCACTGCGCTTCCAGCAAGAAGAAGCAGAATAGCGGCAAAAATATAAATTGACGTCGTTTTCATTTAGATTGCTTTAGCCGTGACTACAGACACTTCCGATTCGGCTTTGCCAAGATCGGGATTCCACACTTCTAGTCCAACACCACCATTTGTAAGACTTGCCGGTATGGGGGCAATTACAATGCGTCTATCTCCTATCCAGCAAGAGACTACGTTGTCTTCAACTTTCATCCTCACTTCGACTCCCTGACTTGTGTCTAGATCCTTTTTCTTTTCTGACGAAACACCTTCACCTACACCATCTATTTTGCTCCTCACCGAAACTTTGTCTTGATAAAAATCGCAAATCGCGTACGAGTTATCATTTTTATGTCTCGTGGTGAGCATAAAGTGAGTACCATCACGCCACTTAGCGTGGGCAGAATACAAATAATTTTTCCAATGCAAAGTGCCGCCTAAATAAGTAGAAGCACCGCTTCCGTTAGCGTCAGCTTTTAAAACGAGAGTACTTGTGCCTTGCATCATGCCCCAAGAAGAATGCCATTCGCGACTAAAAGAATTAGAATTATATGGAAGCACTTTTGCACGTCCGGTCTCAAGTTCTTCTAAGAGCCTATCACTCGTCCAATCTTTGGAGGGTTCGATGCGTTTTAGCATCCATCCATTTTTTTCACTATATCCCCCTTTATAATTAAATGTTTCGTTAGAATCGAGATTGACCTGGTAAAATGCCATTTCATATATACTTGGAATAATCTTTTTCAATATAGCTTTTGACTCAGGGTAATTTGCCGAATGCATGCCAAATTCGCTAAAAGGATACGCGAAGGCGGTTATTTTTTTATCCAAAGCAATCTCAAGATCATCTTTGGCTCCTTGTAGATCGCTCTTAACTCTTCTTTCGAATTCTTCAGTTGTTTCTTGTCTACCCAAAAGACCTAACCAAAGCTTGTTTACTAAAAAGTACCCTTCGTCTCCATCTTTCGAAATAGAATATAGCCTGTGTGCAAATCGGCCATGTGACTCTACTTCCCAGCGTCCATTTTTTTCCATATCTCGAAGTTCGGTTTCCGAAAGATAGTAGACAGAAGGAAAGTCGCGATTTTTATCCACTGAATCACCAGATATTGCAAACATCACCGCATTGAATCCGAGATCTTTTAATATGGGATCGACCGGATAAAAACTGTCTTTTCGTCCATCATCGAATGTTAGCAAAAAAGACCTGTCGGGAAGATCCTTTTCTCCGCGTATAAACATGTAAAAATCGCTCAACGAAACACTCTGCCAACCAGCCGCTTTTAGCGTTTTGAGCTGCTTATCAAATTCTTTTTTGTCTACATTCCCAGCCCCTTCATCTGGAACCCCATGATACACAAGCACCGGCACCGATACAGCATTTGGAGGAATACTCAAAGGACCCCAAATCCCACCTTGAAGCAGGTTTGCACCGCTCTGCTCTCCAAATCCGGTAAAAGCGGAGGCAATATTAAAAAAACTACGAGAAGGTGTGCTCTCGTCATTATTCATAACCTTAAAACGACTGTATACGAGAGTCGCTCTTATTTTTTCTAGTGCAATTTTGGCTCTAGATCCAACCGAATAACTGCTATTAAGGAGCAAGCTTGAATACACACCAAAAATGATGAGAAATGTCACGATTGCAAGTTTGATTATCTTCTCTGTATTTATTTCTATAAACATAGTAGTGGATTAACGAGTACCCCAACGCGTATCACTCATAGTAAGTATGGCCCAGGGTAATTGCCACATAAGTATCACTGTGTTGAACCAAAAACTAACGATTGCCAAAAACCAACTCTTCGCACCCACTTCCGCTCTATAGTAGAGACCGTGTAAGAGGAGCATCAAGAAAAGTCCCAAAAGATACACCGTTGGCCAAGTGTGATCGACGTACGGCCTCCAAACTAAAGCGCGCAAGAACACAATAGGAGATGCGAAAGCTAAAAACACATATGCGTAGAAAAATATAGCCGCCAGAAAGTTTTTTTTCCAGATAAATGAGCTTGCGATAAAGGTCTCCCTCACCCACGATTTTTTCCATCTCTGCTGCTGCTTCATATATTTTCCAAAATTGTCCGGCACCACAGTATATGCTTTGGCTTCTGGAGAATAGGCCGCCTTATAATTGCGAATCATAAAATTTGTTAGACTTCGATCATCACCAAAAGTGCACTGTTTGCCCATAAATTTTTGATTGCGCCAATCTTCGATAAATTCGTTCAAATATGAGCGTCGGTAAGCTGAACAGCACCCAGGACAACAAGTCACAACACCGAAAACAGACTCAGCTGCTTTGTAAATTTTGAAGGCAATGTAGTAACGCACTGCCTGCATTTGAGTCAATAGGTTTGTGTCTCTGTTATATACATCTGTATGCCCTGACACAGCGCCAACTTCCTTGTTTGAGAAATATTTGACGAGATGCTTCACACAGTCAGGCTCAATAAAACTATCACTGTCGATAAATATGATGATCTCGCCGTTGGCACGCTTGACCCCTTCGGCCATACCTTCTCGCTTACCTTTATTTTCTTTCCAATCGACCACTTCAAAGCGCACTAAATCCTTCCCCAGTTCACGCTGCATGCGATACATTTCGTCAACCGTATTGTCCGTCGAGCCATCATTGATAGTGATAACTTCAATCTTATTCTTAGGGTAGTTAACCTCCACGAATCTTTGGAGGGTTTGTGCAATATTATCACCTTCGTTTTTTGCAGGTACTACAAAAGAAATCGTTGGCTCGTATGGATCATCATAAGAAAGAGACTTATGAAAATAAGCGAAAATAAAACGCGAAAAAATATAGATTGTAATGACAAGACTATAAAATCCAAAAAAAGGAT
>CAZAAO010000012.1:0-14196 GCA_964483435.1 uncultured Candidatus Saccharibacteria bacterium
TTTTGTCGCCAATACAATTATTAAATCCCGTCCAAGGTATTGATTAGATTACGTACCTAATCAACATTCTTTTTATATTCGCCAGAATACGGCCTAAAATAAGGCTTTTTTGCCGAGCTATTCTAGACGTGATCGAGTGACCTAAAAAGGTCGATTATTTTCGCACTTTTTACAACCTCCCAATCAAGTCCCTTCTCTTGTCTGCATAGGCAATCAAAAAGACTAGTGATATTCACTAGTCTTTTTGCTCGCTGCGCGGCCGAAGGGATTTGAACCCTCGATCTATCCCGTGACAGGGGATTATGTTAACCGGGCTACACCACGGCCGCATTTTTTGCTCTCAGATACCTCTCAAACACTAACTTTTTTCGGCTCAAAACCAAGCCAGAGCACTGCGAATCATTATACATAAAATTATATAATTTCAAAGAGCTGTTAATGCTGTAGGTAAGCCTAAAATAGTCGCCTTGAGCCTTTCTTATTACGCCCCTGATTATATCTACACCCTCTAAATTTGCTCTAAGATCTTCCAAAAAACCTCTTGAACATGACGTGAAAACAGTTTGGATAGCTAGAGTAGTTTTGGGTCTCTCCTTATGAATCAGACCGAACCAAACATGACCATCTCCATCGAAATAGCCTCTAACAAATGAACTTAGAAATTTTCTAGGCACGCTAGGTAGAGACATGTTTAAAGTTTTGTTGCTTTTAAAACCGAGGCGTTCAAGATCATTACACATAATCTTGCTACCTATTTGAAGTCGATACAAAGGATTCTCGTTAGTTTTTACTTTTCTAAAACCGATTTGATGATTAGATTGTACAGCTCTTTTAATTTCCCTAAGAAGAATGAGGTCAGTAATTTGTATAGACCAATAGCTTCCCCCTCTTTTACTTCTAGTAATATAACCATCGGCAGCAAAAAAACCTAGAACATACGCCATCTGGTGTGTCCATTTTCTAAAAAAATTTTTATCGACCTTTCTGAATATTGGCACAGATAAATTATAAAACGTGACAGGACATTTACCTAACCATATTGTGCATTATTGCAGCCGTGATTTGGACAATGATAGAAAATGGTGTCGGCGGGTGGGATCGAACCACCGACCTTGGGCTTATGAGTCCCACGCTCTAACCAACTGAGCTACGCCGACATTTGATATTTTAGTCAGCTACGCATTATTATGTACGCCGACATCTCCACTAATATACCGTAATTTGCAAAAAAATCAAAAAGAGCTATAATTCTAGGCATTGCGGGGTGGAGTAGCAGTAACTCACAAGGCTCATAACCTTGGGACCCTAGTGCAAGTCTAGGCCCCGCAACAAGAATCGGGTAATTATTTTTTATTATGAGGCAACATTTAAGTTGTTGCATTTTATTATAAAGTATGGTTTTATTTGGCTAGAGACGAACATGCACAAAAGAGGTTTCCTTCTCCTTGATTACCTTATCCCCTTGATGTCTTTGTTTTTAGGAGCACTCATGGGGTACGTTTTCAACATCTGGGTGGTAGTCGCTTTGACCATTCCTGCAGTTTACCTCGTTTTCTTTTACCGTCCTAAGGGGTATTTCCCTCCCATATTGGGGTTAGTATGCATCGGATATTGCCTTGTGGCGGTAGGCTCTTGGCTCGGTGTTCTCATTGGCTACTGGCCCGTGGTGGCTCCCACCCTTGTCGCCACCAAAGATCAGTTGCTAAAGACCGTGAGTTATCTTTTGCGGTAAATAGCTGAATAGTTCTATGCACTTTGCGCATCGGGACCACCTGATGCGCTTTTTTTAGTGAGAAGTTTATCAAAAGCTATAAAGCTAAATCAGTTGGAATTCTCTGAAGACTCTTTCGTAGAGAGAGATGATGCGGCGCGCTTCGCGCTGATTGAGGGCAAAGCCGCCACCTTGGTGGGCGATATTGTTGCGGGCTTTGTGAGCCTCCCAAGCATCATCGATAGTATTGAAGTCGCTCTTTTCAACCGCCTTCATACGCTCCCCCATCGTGTCTCCTGGCAGATGCAGACTTGCGACCAGGTTGTCGAGCATGATGTCTGCTTCAATGATCGCCAGGCGCCAGTTTGCTTCGTTTGGCGACTCGACCCACTCGACTATCTGCTTCCATTTGTCCGTCACCGGATTTTTGAACTCTGTCGGAGCAGCAACGCCAAAAGTCATGTTTTCGGGATACACTTTTGATTTCACTGTATCCCAAATAAGATCTGCCTTTTTGTTGAAGATAAAAGTGCCTATACCAAACGCACCTGCAAGCATAAAGCCAAAAAATTTGAAGAAAGGTAGTAGGTCAGAAAAAGTGCTGATCACTCCCCCAAGTGGAATACCAAAAAAGGTGATCTCTCCTGAGCGCACATACCTAAATATGAAAGGTGCCAAACCTCCTAAAAGAGCAGCGAGGAATATAAGGACGATGATCCATTCGTCCCAAGTCAGATTCCAGCCGGCAGGCTTTGCATCTTTTTTGTCTTTTTTTTCTTCAGCCATCCCGTTAGAGTTTTTTATTTATAAAATCATCATAGAATAAGCCAAAATTCGCATATATAAATTATACCACGATAGTATTTATAAAAACTCTAACGGGATTCTCCTAAAAACTTTTTACCAATCTCAAATAGAATATCTTCGCCCATCTGTGATGCTGTTAATTGTATGCCGAGAGGCAAAGATTTGCCACCCACATCAACCATACCCGAAGGTAGAGAGATCGCAGGGTCGCCAGTGATGTTGGCAGTCACAGTAAAGATATCGAGGAGGTACATCGAAAGTGGGTCCGACTTCTCACCTATTTTTGGAGCGACGCTTGGAGTGGTCGGAGTAAGTATCGCGTCAACTTTTTTGTAAGCTTCTTTAAATTCTTCTCTGAGTACTTGGCGCGCGGCCATAGCCTGACCGTAGTATGCGTCGTAGTATCCAGAAGAAAGTACATAAGTACCGAGAAGTATTCGGCGGCGCACCTCCGCACCAAGACCCTCGCCTCGTGTGTTTTTGTATGTTTCCAAAAGATTTTCGGATGGAACCTGTAGCCCATATTTCACTCCGTCAAAGCGCGCCATGTTTGAAGACACTTCGGCTGGCATGATGATGTAATACATCGCGAGCGCTTTATCAATATTTGGAAGCTTCGCCTCTTCTATTTTGTATCCGAGAGATTTGAGCTTTGTTACTGATTCGTCTACATTTTTGAGCACTGCCTCATCTATACCAGGAAGCTTGAAAAGGTCGTATGGTACTCCTATGACCGACCTCTCCCCATTCCCCTCCCCTTGCGAAGGGGAGGGGTTTATACTTGTCGCATCATACTTATCCTTACCCTTTATTGCATTAAAAATTATTTCGGCGTCAGTGACTGACTTGGTAATCGGTCCGATCACATCGAGAGATGAGCCCATGGCTATGAGCCCATGTCGAGAGACACTGCCGTATGTCGGTTTGAAGCCGACCACTCCACAAAAGCTCGCCGGCTCGCGCACCGAGCCTCCAGTATCAGACCCAAGCGCCGCAAGAGCCATGTCGCTAGCTACAGCAGCAGCACTACCGCCACTCGAGCCTCCCGCCACGCGCGATTCATCAAGTGGATTTCGAGTCACACCATATGCTGAGTTTTCGGTAGAGCCTCCCATCGCAAATTCGTCGAGGTTGGTTCGTCCGAGGAAAACCGCTCCTTCATCCATAAGCTTTTGGGATGCTGTAGCAGAATAAGTGGCTCGATAATTTTCAAGTATTTTGGAAGCAGCGCTCACCTTCTTGCCTTCGATCAGGATATTGTCCTTCATCGCAATAGGTATGCCGGTGAGCATCTTTGCATTGCCAGCCTTTATGTCCTCATCTGCTTTCTTAGCACTTTCAAGTACATCGTCATACACCTCGAGATATGCGTTGAGGTTTTTGTTTTTGATTTCAATCTCTTTGAGATAGTGCTCTGCAAGATCAAGAGCGGATACTTCTTTGCTATCCAAAAGTTTGCGCGCTTCTTTGATTGTTAAATTCTCAAATCGCATAATTCATTATTCTTGATTCATAATTCGTTTCTACAATATCTTCTTTACCTTCACATACCCATCTTGTTTTTGAGGAGCCTCGCGCAAGAGAGCTTCGGTGTAAGTTCCGCCTGGGTTTTCATTTGTGTCTTCGCGAAAAGCATTTACGCTAGTGCCAAACTGCACTTCGTCGCTCACCACACCTCCGGATACCTCTTTGATTTGACCCACGTAGCCCAAAATAGCGCCGATCTGGCCCGCTAGGGCTTCGGCATCTTTTTCGTCCACTTTGATCCTCGCCAAATCGGCAAGCTTTTTAATATCATCTGCGGAAATCATATTGCTACTATATCAGATTTTAAGCACATTTTTAACTTACCATTTTTTTACCTATTCTGTCCTCTTTGTGTGACTATCTCAAAACATTGACATGTTATGTATTTAATTGTAATATACTAACGGGAGAAAAAAATGAGCTCTACCAACATCGCCATCATGGCCCTTATCGGGCCAATCGTTGCGCTGATAATCAGCGCTACGATTTGTAATTTTTTCCAGAAGTGGGCCAATGGCCTGGGGCGTGAAAAACGCCCAAAGTTCTGGACAACAACATGCAAATTTTGGAGGCTGTGCCTCCAGCACCCATCAAACCTCACCCGAGGGTGAGAAGATAGGATGTCCAAAACCAAAGCGTAGTGCGCAAGTGCTACGCTTTTTGCATTATGAGATCATTTTTTTGAATTCTGCTTCGTCGATGATTTTGACCCCGAGTTCGAGGGCTTTTTCATGCTTTGAGCCAGGATTTTCGCCCGCGAGTACATAGTCTGTCGCTTTGGAAACCGAGCTTGATACTTCCCCACCGAGTGAGCGAATTATCTCCTTCGCCTCATCTCTATCGAGAGTTGGAAGTGTGCCGGTAAGGACGAAAGTTTTACCGCTTAGGCTTTTATTCAAAATTGAAGATTCAAAATTTAAAATTCTAATTTGTTTGAGAAGTCGAGAGAGCAATTTTTGATTTTCTTTGTCTTTAAACCAATCAACGATCGACTGTGCCACTATCGGTCCCACACCTTCGATTTGTTCTAATCTTTCAATCTTTGCTTCTTTCAATTTTTCAATTGCGCCAAACTCTCTAGCGAGCAAGACCGCTGTTTCTTCCCCCACATTGGGGATAGACAAAGCAATTATCACTCGAGCCAGAGTCACCTCTCTCGCCTTCTCGATAGCAGATATCAGATTGTCAGCGGACTTTTCGGCAAATCTTTCCAACGTAAGTAGGTCGCCCTTTTTCAAAGTGAAAATATCATCGTATGTGGCGATAAGCTCCGCATCAAGGAGCGCGTCGATCACCTTTGGGCCGAGGCCTTCTATATCAAACGCGTGTTTAGAGGCAAAGTGATAGAGCTTGCGCTTCTTTTGGATAAAGGAATCTTTGTTTTTACACTTCCAAGCGGCTTGGCCCGCTACTCGCACGATCTCTCCGTCGCCTCCACAGTCAGCGACTCGCGTAGGCCAAACGAACTCTCGCTCTTTGCCAGTACGCATCTCTACAACAACCTTCACGATATCAGGTATCACGTCCCCCGCCTTTTGAAGCACCACGGTATCGCCTATACGCACATCGAGACGCTTGATCTCATCTTCGTTGTGCAAAGTCGCTCGAGAGACAGTAGACCCTGCCACAAGCACAGGTCGCAAATGAGCTACGGGCGTAAGCACTGCTGTACGTCCCACTTGAAGTACGATATCTTCGACAACGGTCGTCACCTGCTCTGCAGGGAATTTGAGTGCGATACCAAAACGAGGAGCTTTGCCCGTGTAGCCAAGCACTTCCTGATAGTCGCGCCTGTTGACCTTGACCACAACACCGTCAATCAAATAATCCTCTTTTTCTTTTGCCTTCTCCCAATGCTTCCAAAAAGCAATCACTTCGTCCATATTTCTGCACACCTTAAAATGAGGATTTACCCTAAACCCAAGTGTTTTCAAAAAGTTTAGTTCATCAGCTTGAGTTTCGATTTTTTCCTGCCCCCCTTTAGTGTAAAGGGGGGTTGGGGGGATTATTTCTTCCCCCCTCTTATTGTAACCTGCCTGCAGGCGAGGCTGGGAGGAGTTAGGGGGTGATACCTGAGAGAGATCATATATAAAAGTCGAAAGCCTCCTCTCCGCTACAATGCGTGGATCGAGCTGACGGATCGTACCAGCGGCGACATTGCGAGGGTTTGCGTATTGCTCTTCACCTTTTTCTTTTTGTATTTTATTAAGCACTTCAAACGAGCTCTTTGGCATATAGACCTCACCTTCGACAATGCAGTTTATTTTTTGATTTAGTGTAAGAGGTACCGACTCGATCGTCCTCACATTTTGAGTGACATCTTCCCCTACCGTCCCATCACCACGCGTCGCCCCAGTCTCAAGTACACCATCATTGTATTCAAATACCACTTTGAGACCATCGATCTTGAGCTCGCAAACATACTCTACATTTGGCTCCTTGAGACTTGGACCCAAAAATCTTTTGACTCTTTCATCAAAAGCACGCATATCCTCTTCGGTAAATGCATCGTTAAAAGACCACTGCGCCACCTTGTGCCGCACTTTTTTAAACTCATCCAACGGCTTACCAGCCACTCTCTGAGTCGGAGAGTTTGGGTCATAAAGCTCCGGATACTCTGCCTCAAGCTTTGATAGCTCGTCCTTGAGCGAGTCGAGCGCTTCAGGAGTAATATCGCTTTTGTTTAAAACATGATACTCGTAGCGGTACTTTTCGATCGTTTCTCGAAGCTTTTTAACTCTTTCTTTGATATCTTTTGGCGCCATATTGACCCCATATTATCACAGTCCGACTTCAAAATTAGTACGTCACTTCTATACCTCTCTCTACCCGGCGAGGATTGGTTGGATCGCAAGTATTATACCCTCGAGATTTGATATAGGTCATGAGATTGGCACCCTGATAGTACTTGTATACAGTCACGATAGTGCAATACGGCATCGCGTTGCCACCCTGATTCATATTAAATCCAAAGACGCTCACTGGGTTTGCATTTCCTCCTCCACCGATCCTTGTGAGAGTCGTGGTACCAACTACGCCTTGGTTCGAAGGTATGCTCTCTCCGGTATCAAGTTGGAAGTTGCCACAGCTGATATTGTTGCCGGGAGTTGAGGTGGCAAACTTATCAAACTTTACATCCCAATATATTGCACACTCAAGTCCGGTGTCTGCAGCATAAAACGCAAATTGAGAATCTCTACCCGAGGTCGCAAATTGAGTCCCTTTGAGTGCTATCTGAGTGACAGCATAAGAGACAAGCAAAAGCACGCTCATGATCGCCACCGCAATAAAGATTGAAATGCCTTTGGATTTGTTGCTTCTATAAATCATATTTATTGTACCCAGTTAAACATGTGAGTCTTTGCCTTGAATTCATATGTACGTGCACCCTTGGTCCACGTCACGCGCACGACTACCGCGATCTCATCCGCACTCGGCGCGCCCATCATGATTTCTCTCTTAAAGTTGGTGAGCCCCCACCCTCCGTTGTACCCGATGAGGTACGAGCTGCTGTCCTGTCTCAAGTTTGGGCAAGTGTCCCAGGAGCTGCCGCAAGTCACAAAGGTAGTAGGCAGACTCGACTCTACTCTACAAACTTTACCAAAGTAGCACGGGTCACTCGCGTTTTCGGCAAAGCCCGAGAGCCAGCTTGTAGACACTCCGCTGATCCTAGAGAGTTGGTTTGCATCACGTTTGTTGCGGATTATTTCGACCGCTTCTTGTGCGAGATAAAACGCTTTGACCTCATCTTTGGAAATAGTCGATTGCGAGAGACTCGTCTGCACTGCTGTAAATGCTCCGCTGATTGCGACCGAGAGCACAAAGATCGCGACGATAGATTCAAGCACGGTAAAGCCTAAACTTAAACCAAATTTTTTATTTTTTTTGAAATAATTTAAAATCATAGATCAAGCTCTCTTTGTGAAATCAAAGTCTCAAGCGAAAACACCGTCTGCGTCGTCGGTCTATTGCCCACATAGCCACGGATCACTACTACCACATAAGGCTGCAGCTGGTCAGAAGTAGAAGCACCAAATACATAAAAACGCATATGGCTTATGACCACGTCCGGAGGAGTGAGGTCAGTATAAGTTGATCCTCCGTTTGTACTGTACTCGATCTTGTTACCATTTTGTCTATATATATAAGTGTTGGTGCCAGATTGCACTGCAAAAAAAGTATCTCCGCTCGAGCAGTTAACCGGTGTGTTATATGGTGAGCCTGTACCGCAGTGGTATGTTTTGCCGAAGCGGATATTTCGCACCATGCTTTCAATCGTGTAGTTGAGGTTATCGACGACAGTCTTGCTGGTCTGCGATTTTTTATTGGCAGAAAAGATCGTAAGTATTGCTCCAATTGAAATGAAAGCAACGATGATAAAAAGCGTGATGGCTATGAGCATCTCCACTAGAGTAAAACCTTTTTGTGCGCGTCTTTTTATCATTGACTGATTGAAATATAGCCGTTTGAATTTATCTGCACATAGTTTTCGGTGCCATTTCTAGATCGGAAATATATCTCGGCTGGAGCACTAAACGTCGGCAGGTCGTTCCCACCATTATTCAAAAACCTGATATTAGCTTTGGGCTCCGGCCTCAAAAAAGTGGTGCTTAGCTGCGAGAGAGCTCCTGAGGTAGAGCAAGACTGAGAGCCGCCGACTCTGCCACAGATGCGATTTATTGTCACACCTCGCGTGAGCATTTTGGTTTCGAGGACTTCTCCGACATCAAAAACACCGTCTTTGTCAGCATCTGCAAAAAAATAGTAACGATCGTTAGTAGACATGTTGATGTGGACCCCATAAGCCTTATCGAACTTGTCTCCAGAGCCTCCCACATATTCCTTTACGCCTAGACCAAACACTTGTGCCTGACGCAAGGTGAGGCCGAGCTCGTATATCTGTGTGTTCACGGCGAGCTTGTCGTTCCATTTGTTTTGCTGAAAGACCATCGCCGTGAGAAGGATAGTCGCGATAGATATCACTACTAAAAGCTCGGTCAAAGTAAATCCTTTATTGTGCATTTTAGATGAAAAAATCTGAAAGTATTTTGAGGTTGAAGAGGTCGACATGAAATATTAGAGACAAGATAACTCCCAATGATAAAAACGGCCCGAACGGAATCTCTGATTTCATTGTAAAGCTCCGTCCGAGAGAAGGCAAACCGAGTCGGGGAAGAACCTTTGGCAACAAAACCAAAGTCACCGACAAAACAGCCCCAATCCAAAATGCAAAAATGATCGCCGATAACCCCTCGGCGGGACCCAGGAGAAACCCAATCACAAACATGTATTTTACATCTCCAAAACCAAGCCATCTTCCTTTTGAAATGACGAACAATATCGCAAACGGAAAGCAGAGCATAGCGCCAGCCAAAAGATATATGACCGTGAAGCCCAAAACAAGGTGAAGTCCAAACCCGAGTAGAAGTAGTGCAATAAGGAACGAGTCTGGAATAATGCAATGACGCAGATCATATATAGATATGAGTATCACTACTCCAAAAATCAGCACGTAAATTACATAAAGAAACAATGAAGTAAGCTCTGGCAAAACGAACAATCCTGACTTCATAAACGCCAATACCGAAAACGCTCCCATCAAAAGCTCGACGACAAAGGCTTCACCAGGTATTTTAAACCCACAGTACCTACATCGACCTTTCAAAAATATAAAAGAAAAGAATGGCACAAGATCGAGGAAGTTGAGCTTGTGACTACACGAAAAGCAAAATGATCTCCCCTTCCAAAAGGAAAGCCCAGTGTGATATCTATCGGCAATCACCAAAAGGAAGCTGCCTAAAGCGGCACCAAAAATAAAAGCCAAGATACTCAAAAGTATTTCCATATTTATATTATACCCTACTTACTTCTTTTTTCTCTCTTCCCCAAGGTCTGACCTTGGGGAAGCGGAAAAACAAAAACCGCCCGAGTCTTGCTCGGGACGGCTCTTGTTTTTACTAGATCAGATTATGGACAAACTGTGATTGAAGTTGTGTTCCAACCTGATGCGTAACCCTTTGAGTTACCAACGCTGTCTACACACCAGTAAGCTGAACCACCGTTAAGTGAAGCTTTGATAGCGTAGGCTGTGTTGTTTGAACCACAAGCAATAATTGTGTTAGAAGGATAATTGTTTTGGTTCACATATGTAGCCATGTTTGAAGCAGTGTCAGCAAACATACCACCGCTACATAGAGCTGAGGTGCTGTAAGAACCGTTTGTATCGTAGTAAAGCTCTGCAGCTGAACGAGCACCTGCAAGCTGAGCCTTTACCTTGGCGTCATTTCCTCTACCACGTGCTGTGTTAAGAGATGCGAGTACAACCGAAGAAAGAATGCCGATAATAGCGATAACAACCAAAAGTTCGATGAGTGTAAAACCTTTATTTTTCAAATAAGACATGATTTTTTATAAATTGATTAACTAATCTCTCTCGAGAGAGAAGCTTAGGATCACAACCGACCTATTATTTGTGATAAGCTTAATTTATATTATATACAATCTGTGAATTTTGAGGCTAAATATGTGGATATCCTCCTACTCACAACTAGTAGAAGCCACGACAGTGCCCGAATACATTTTTGAGCGGCCCTGATTGTCTACGCACCAATAATCAGTACCTGAGTAAAGGCTTGCTTTAACCGCATAAGACGTACCGTTGGTAGAGCACGCAACGATTGTATAATTTGGAAGATTGGCTGAATCTATATACACAGCAGGTCTACCATTCGCTTCGGTATTGTCGGCAAACATACCAGCATTGCAGATCGAGACAGATGGGCCGTAGTTGTTTGGGATTTGGTTGTTAAAATATATTTCAGCAGCCGCTCGGAAACTCGAAAGCTGCTGTTTTATCTTTGAATCATAAGCTCGAGCACGAGAAGTAGAGACGCTGCTCAATATGATAGTCGACAACACGCCAATGATAGTGATGACGATAAGAAGTTCTACTAAAGTCATACCAGATTGAAGTGAATTTCTAGTTCTCATTTGATGAATATTAGATGAAGTACTTACATTTTATGATTAACCTACGTTTGATGCAATGTTATATATAGGCATAAGCACCGAAGCGAGGAGTACACCCACACCTAGGCCAAGCCCCACGATCATCACCGGCTCGATAAGCCCTACCAGTGTGTCTACGGCATTTATCACTTCTCGCTGATAAAACTTGGACATCGTTTTCAAAATATTTCCGAGCTCTCCAGACTCCTCACCCACCTTGATCATTTGGGTGAGCATACGCGGCATCTCCTCGTGATCTTGAATGGCTGCAGATAGAGCACTACCGGATTTAACTTTTGTGATAGCATCGTTCAAAATATCGCGATACGTTTCGTTGTCGATGATCGCAGCCGTGACTTCGATCGCTTTGAGCATAGGGATACCGCTCGCGATCATAGTGCTCATGTTGTCTGAGAAGCGGGAAAGATAAAGCTTGCGATAAAGATCACCGAGGTATGGGATATAAAGCCTGGTATTCGAAAGCCATCGTCTGCCATCTGGAGTGCGCACATACCAGAGCCCACCCCCTATGAGCAAAATCAAAGCTACAATAATATAAAGTATGTTGTTAACGAAAAAGTCGCTCACAAAGAATACCGCTTTAGTATAAAAAGGTATCGCCTGCCCTGACTCTTTGATGATGACTCCGATCTTTGGCACGATGACCGTGAACATAAGGGCCATCACCGCAATAAAGGTGAAGATAACGAAGGCTGGATATATAAGGGCGTTTTTTGCTTTGGAAGTCACTTCGTATGTGCGATCAAGATAGTCTGCGAGATAAGAAAAAGATTCGTCGATATGACCTGACTCTTCACCAGCACGAACCATGTTGACATAAAAGTCAGAAAAAATGTCTGGATGTTTGGAAAGCGCTACTGAAATCGAGCTCCCACCTTGGAGGTCGTTTACCACTTCGAGCAAGTGTTTGCGCAAAGTAGCGTTTTCAACTTCTGTACCAATGAGCTTGAAGACGCGAAGAGCCGACACCTGAGCTTCAAAGAGTGTAGAGATTTGACGAGACAAAATTACAACGTCTTTGTTTGAAACGCTATTCAAAAAAGGAATCTTTTTCAAAATGTCATCATCTGGATGATCTTCTTTGAGAGACGAGACGATAAGCCCACGTCTCTGGAGAGACGTCAAAGCTATCTCCTGGCTAAAGGATTCGATAGTTCCCTCTTCGGTACTTCCTTCTCTTGTAATCGCTTTGTATCGAAATAACATTTTAGATCATTTTCTCGAGAGCTCGAGGATTGGTCGAATAAAGATAAGCGTTTTCTAGTGTGATCTCTCCGGCACGAACTTTTTCTACGAGGCAACGGTTGAAATCGATCATACCCTCTTGCGAGCTCGTCTCGATCACAGTATTGATCTCATGCGTGCGCTTGTCGCGGATAAGATTTGCGACAGCAGTATTGTTGATCAAAAGCTCAAAGACCGGCACTAGACCGCCTGCAATCTTTGGCACAAGTCTTTGAGAAAAGATGCCCGAAAGCGAAGCGGAAAGCTGGAGACGAATCTGATTTTGCTGACTAGCTTCAAATGAGTCAATGATACGATCGACTGTCTGAGCTGCATTGTTGGTATGCAAAGTAGAAAATACAAGGTGACCAGTCTCTGCTGCGCTTACTGCGGTAGACATCGTCTCTGCATCGCGCATCTCACCCACCATGATCACATTTGAGTCGGCGCGGAAAATATCTTTGAGTGCTGTGTTGAAGTCGGGAGTGTCTAAGCCAACTTCTCGTTGGTGAATGACAGATTTCTTTTGGGTAAAAACATACTCGATAGGATCTTCGATCGTGATAATATTTTCGAGGCGCTCATTGTTGATGATTTCAACAAGAGAAGCGAGCGTAGTTGACTTACCATGACCAGTCGGACCCACAACAAGGAAAAATCCTGACTTCACTCGAGCAAATCCAGCGAGAGACTCGGGGAGATTTAGATCAGCAAGAGTTGGTATCTCCTTTGCGATATGACGAAACGCCATCACGATACGCTGCTGGTCTACGAAGGCGTGTGCGCGAAAACGCTCACCCTTATGGGTGTACGCGAAGTCGACACTTTGCTGCTTATTGAATATTTCTTTCCTAGCTGGAGTAAGTATCGCGTCCAAAATCTTTTTTGTAGCCTCTTTGGTAAAGACGGGATACTTTGAAAGCGGCACAAGCTCACGTGAAATACGCAAATAAGGTACACGCTCTTCAGCTATGTGAAGGTCAGACGCCCCCTCTTTGATGACCAACTCGATCAATGTGTCTAAATCGCTCGCGCTCATATTATTTTTTAATTATTTTAAGGACTTCTTCTACTACTTCCGAAGGAGTAGCCGCAGCTTTGACTATATAGCCACTCACCCCTAAAGCACTTGTCCGGCTGATATCTTTTTCGTCGCTTTGGTTGGTAAGCATGACGACAGGCACACCTTCGGCAAGCTTTTCGTCTCTGATCTTTTGCAAGGTGGCAACTCCGTCCATACCAGGGATCACGATATCCATAAGTATCATATCTGGAACATCGGTCTTAAGCTTTTCGATCAGAGCTTCGCCCGATTTAAACGCTTCCACATCTGCTTCGCTTTTGGAAAATTTAGCAGCGTACATATTTACAAGGAAATCATCATCGTCAACGATATAAATTTTTATTTTTTTGTCTGTAGCTTCGCTCATATTTGTTTTAATTATACATGTAGTAACGCCCTATCACTATAGCGAATTCACTTCCTCAAAGGGAATCATCCTATTAAATGCTTTGAGTATCGCGTCTTCCTTCATTGTGAGCATCCCCTTGGCACGTGCAGCCTTCCAAAGCTCCTGCTCAGTAGGGCTCTTCAAGATAATCTGCTCAAGCTCTTTGTCGATCTCAAGACACTCCATCACAGCCACGCGACCTTTCACACCATTTGGACAATCAGGGCCTGGCGCGATCTCGTACACCTCTTTGCCTGTTGGTAATTTCTTTTTGTACTCAGCTGGCAAATCTTCAAACTGCTTGTCGATCATCATTTTGATTCCGCCGTCTATTGGCATTGGCTTGCCTGCGCCCGGACAAAACGACCTTACAAGTCGCTGTGCGATAGCGAGAGAAAGCGTCGGTGCGATGAGGTAAGGATCGACACCCATATCGATAAGACGAGG
>CAZAAO010000013.1:0-14179 GCA_964483435.1 uncultured Candidatus Saccharibacteria bacterium
CCATGGGAGGACTTGTGGCACGACAATATGTACAATCTTCTGATTATCAAAATGACGTTGATCAACTCATCTTTTTAGGTACACCGCATAGAGGCGCACCTATGGCGTATCTTAGGTGGGAGGGTGCTGAGTTAGGAAAAGACACCATTGATAAATTAACAAAACAACTATTTGTGATAGAAGCGCGTAAGTATGGATATGATAATTTATACGATTATATTCACAACAGGCCGATTTCTTCTGTTCAAGAATTATTACCAACCTTTAATTACATAACCGAAAAAAATACCGGCAAAATAAGATCCTATCCAGAAAATTATCCGCGCAATTTATTTCTTGAAAAACTTAATAAAGATGATTTCCACGCATTGTTGAACACTAAGATTCGTATAACAAACATTGCGGGGAGCTTAGAAAATAGTACTCTCGAAAAAGTTATGGTTTCCACTTCGACTATAATAGGTTTGTGGGAAAATGGTCAGCCAGATGGATTCTATGAAAAAAACGGGAATCAAGGATTGGTTTTTGGAGATGGTGATGGGACTGTAACTATAAGCAGCTCCAAGCTTTCATCAGCAGGTTTGAACAATGTGGTAACAAGTAAACACGGGCGCCTTCCTACTGAACAAGCAAATTTGGTATACAAAACACTAAGTAACAGAGACTCTGTGACAAATATAGATACTGGATTTAATATAAATATGAGAGTTCTGATTCTGCAACTTCTTTCTCCAATAGACGTAGTAATAGTTGCTCCAGACGGAAAAAAGATTGGCAAGAACTTTAGTGATGGCAGTGAATACAACGAAATACCTAGAGCTTTCTACTCTGGATACGATACAGACAATGAATATATAACGATATTGAATCCTGCGGATGGAGAATATAAAGTAGAGCTAATTGGAACTGATAACGGTGGAGAATATGGTGTTGTAACCAGCTTGATATCTGATGCGACCTCGACTACTAATCAAATTCAAGGTATCACTAAACCAAATCAAATTACAGATGTAAGTGTAAATCTCAGACAAGATAGAATCACGAAATCGGAGAGAATGGTAACTCTAGAGGTTTTAAAGAATGACATTACAGGAGCGTATGATATAGGTTGGATAAAAGATAAAAAGACGAGAGATTCTCTCATTAAGCAAGTTGAAAGCGCGATTAAATTACAGAATAGAATAGAAACAATTTACGAAAGACTTCCTAATGGTCAAAAGAAAGAGAAGCGAATAGAAAAAATGGAAATGAAAATTGATAAGTCATTGATTAAAATATTCAATTTAGAATTGAATATACTCCACTCAAAAAACAAAATAACCAAAGAGGCCTTAGATCTGATAAAATTAGATATCAAATATTTATTAAATAATAATTAGATATGAACGTTTTTTTTAAAAACATACTGTGTTTGTTTTTGGCGATTTTTTTGGGTTATTTTGCAACATTATATATGGGGATGATGGGGATAGAAATAAGTTCTCAAGAAATTCTATATGCAAGTTTTCTTCCGGTGATTCTTTTGGGATCAGTTAACGGATCACTAGCATTTATTTTTTTCTTAGTTCTAATTTTTACCTTGCAAGGTTTTTTAAAAAATAAATATTGGATAACCATACCTCTAATTCCGTACTTAATAATGTGGGTAAGTTCAAATGTAGTAGAGATCTATCTCCCCACCATCGTATTTTTAATTGCTCTCGTGCTAGGTATTTACACTAGAAAATTATTTCAACGAATTAGAAATAAATCAATAAATTTTCAATAAATACGGTGAGATTAATTTTGATTTTCGTTGCTGCGGTGCTGAGCTACTTTTCCGCACCTTTCGTAGGTAACTTTTATGCTCAGTATGTGCCACATTATGGGTCATTCGTTCTTGATTTAGGAGATTCTATCTATATATCCGGTTTTGCAATATCATTTGTTTTCTTTGCAACGCTTTTATTAAGCGCTAAATCATTTAAACAAAACCTTAATATTATATTGTGGATATTCATTCCATTATTGCTTTGGATTAACTCGGCAGTTAACTGGAGATTCTTCTACTTTCCATGCGGACTGTTTCTTTTAGCGCTAGCAATCGGATATCTTACAAATAAATTTCAGCACAAGATATGACCTTCCCCAAGGTCAGACCTCGGGGTACTGCAAGGGTCACCTTTGTAGGTCTGATCTTTGGGATGTTGGCGCTTTCCAACTTGTCCAAAATTCGATAAAGTAAGCTTATATGGACAAATACAGGCTTACTATTGGTCTTGAAGTGCATGCTGAGCTCAATACTCGCACAAAGATGTTTTGTGCTTGCAAAAATGACGGCGAAGAAAAGCGCCCAAATTGGAACGTTTGCCCTATCTGTATGGGGCATCCTGGTACTCTCCCTGTGCCCAACAAAGAGGCTATAAGGCATGTTTTGAAGGTGGGTTTAGCTTTGGGTGGCAAACTAGCTACAAAGACCGAATTTGACCGCAAAAACTACTTTTATCCGGACATTCCAAAAGACTACCAGATCAGTCAGCACAAGCATCCTTTTGTAAAAGGTGGCGAGCTAGCGGGGGTGGCTATCACTCGTGTGCACCTTGAGGAGGATACGGCCAAGTCTTCTCACGATAAGGGCGACTTTAGTCTTGTCGACTACAATCGTGCTGGCGTCCCACTTATGGAGCTTGTGACAGAGCCTGTGATGCACTCAAGTGAGGAGGTGCTTGCCTTTGGTAAAGAGCTTCAGCTTTTGCTCCAGTATCTCGGAGTATCTCATGCCAATATGGAAAAGGGGGAGATGCGACTCGAGGCCAATGTCTCGATTAGTGATACAGACAAGCTGGGTACCAAAGTCGAGATCAAAAACCTCAACTCCTTCAAGGCGGCAAAGGACGCGATCGACTACGAATTTAAAAGGCATATCGAAGCGCTTGAGTCAGGAGGCAAAATCGCCCAAGAGACCAGAGGTTGGAACGAAGCTCGGGGCGAGACCTTTAGTCAGCGAAGCAAGGAAGACTCGCATGACTACCGATACTTTGGAGACCCAGACCTTTCCAAGATGGATCTCGAGCTTTTGAAAGAATTTGAAGAAGAAGCTCTGAGAAGTGAAATGAAAGAAACTCCAAATCATAAGCGCGAGAGGTTCGTCTCAAATTTTGGTCTCAAGGAGGCAGACGTCGAATTTTATATATCAAACCGTCCTTACGCCGACCTATTTGAAAGCTCGGCTAAGGGTCTTCCAACCCCGGAGGCATACAAGATACTCTCAAACTATATCGTGAGCGATATTGCGGGTATGGGGGAGCAGGGTCTCGGTATCACTCCTGCTTTGCTATCGGAGTTGGTCACTCTCATTATCGAAGGCAAAGTTTCTTCGAGAGGTGCCAAAAATATTTTGAGCCTGATGGCAGAGAGTGGTGAGTCTCCAGAGGTCATAGCCACCCGCGAAGGTTTATTCCAAAAAAACGACGAGTCTGCTATCCGGGCGATCATCGACGAAGTTATCAAGGCAAATCCTCTCGTTGTGGAGGAGTATAAGGCTGGAAAAGAGAGCTCCATTCAGTTTCTCATTGGCCAGGGTATGAGATTGAGCAAAGGCTCCGCAAATCCCGGTCTTCTCAAACAAATGCTCGAAAAAGCCCTCAAATAGCGCTTTTTTTGTCTTTTATATATTTAGCCAAAGCGTGCTTGTGCTCCGCGATGTTTTTGAAATGTTTGTTTAGCGTCCTTGTTTCCAAAAACTCCCCCCATCTGTTTTTGTTCAAATAGTCCGGCAGACTTGATGCTTGATGGACTTCTTCTTTGGTTGTTTCGCTAGCGCTTTTAGTATCCGTGATATAGGGAAGGGCATGTATTTCGATAAGCTTGTCTACGACTTCGGCGGTCGACTTGATCCGCTCTGCTTTGTAAGGCCCTTCGAAGACGTGGCCTCGAGTTTTGTTTTTGGCGTTGATGTATTTGGCATAAGAGGTGAGTGTGCGGTGCATATATACCGAAGGCACATGGTCAGAGAGAGCTTTGATGAGTAGGTGGTATTCATTACCCACCAGGCAAAAGCCCAATAGCTCGATATAGCGGTGCTTGAGGATCGCTTTTTGCTTGTCGGGTCCTATAGGCAGAGTGCCCTTTTTGCCGAGCATATAAAAGTACCAATGAGTGTTATAGACGGGGACTTTGGACTGGTTGACGATGAGGGACAAAACGAAGCGCATTGAGTCGGCAGGGGAGGAGAATAGCGAATACCCCTTGGCGCCCGCTCCCGAGATGTAATAATAACTTCCGTTTGTGTATTGAATAGTACGCATTGTTGTTTAAAATTTTACGGTCACCAGTTCTCGGTGATGTTGAGGGTCGGTGATGTACGATGCCCGGCATACCTTACTCGTGTCCGCACTCCAAGACTTGTATCTAATTATGCAAAATAACGATAAAATAATCTAACGAAACTGTGGAAACACAATAAAGCAAACTGATCTTCATACATACAATGCTGAGCGTCGTGTATAGAATATGTAGTATAAATGTTGTGAAATGCGGAGTTTTAGGGAGGTGGGAGGGTGGCAATTTTGAGCTAGACCTGGGGGTGCAGAGTGTCAAAAATCACTAGGGTGGTAGAGGGTGGTCGGGAGGGGGGAGATAGGGTGAGAAGTAGAGACAAATTTATGACACGTGTACGTGTGATAATCAAATTTTGTAGTATGTGCCAAGAGATTGAGGGAGGTGTATTTTCAGTTTAAAAAAAGTTTACTGTGATCTAGGTGAGAAGAGGAGGGAGTTTTAAAAAAAATGATTGGAAAATGCAAATAAAAAAATCAGATAAATAAAAAAATATCAGTTAGTGCAAATAAATTGTGAATTGATCAAAAAATCTGAGTTGTAATGTTATGCAATGTTGATATTACGCAGCGCAAAACTTTAAATAAAAAAATTTTTTGCACCACGTAGCAAATATTGGCTGAGTCAAAGATGCACCCTACACATATATATAGTATTCCGAATGTAAAAGATCAAATGAGGGGAGGATAAACTGGGGTTTGAAGAAGGGGGAATATTGTCAGAGTGCGTTGACAATTACTCCTCTTCGAGGTGACGTACTGAGAGCTTTTTGACCTCGTTCTTCTTCCTCTTTATAGCAAAGTCATTCTCCTCAATCAACTCTATTACTTTGTTTATATCTTGTGCTTTGTAAACTCTGTAGTTGTTGAAGGGGTGGCGGTGAGCTTTGAGCTTGCCTTGCTTGTCCCAATTGCGGAGAGTAACTTTGGACACTCCTAGTATTCTTGCGGCATCTTTGATGGTTATGTATGAGCTAGACATGATGATTAAATATAATTATAACATTATTAAACTATATAAAACATTATAAGATAATATAGATTAATTATGCAAGTCTTGTAATGTGGATAAAGGTTATCAACAGTTTGTATTGCAGACATATTGCGTGGATATATAATCAAGTCATCAGAGGTTCGTTGAAAGTATAATACTTTTGTTCGGTAAATAAAGGGGTGTGTGAGATACTGGTCTCATGGGAAGAATTGGAATGATAAGCCGAATATGACTGATTGGTCTAAAATATGACTGATTGGTCTAATAGGACTGAAGGGACCAATATGACGGATGGAACAAGTGTGATGTAGAGGATGGAGGGAACTAACGGACTCGCAAGACTGATTTGAGTCGTCAGACCACTCTGGAGGGAGGGCACTGGTAGAGATGCTGAGAGATAAAAAATTGAGTGAAAAAAAGTTGCCGAGATGTCGCTAAAAAATATAATAATTATCCCCACTTTTCTTTGGTTAGATTAAGACTACATTATAAAATGTAGTTAATGGAAAAAGCCCTTTACCTAAAGAATAAAAAATACATCTCGGCAAAACGAGCTGCCGAGATCACGGGCTACTCGAGCGACTACATTGATCAGCTCTGTCGAGGCAAAAAAATTGATGCAACTTTGGTCGGTAGAAGTTGGTATGTTTGTGAGGAAGATCTGCTTCATCACAAGGATACTCATTTGTCACCGTACGCAAAGAAGCCTAAGAAGATTATTTCTAAGAAAAAATTTTCCAAAAAGACTTCGAAGCGAACTGGTTCTAGTTCAAAAAAAATATCTCCAAATATAATTCTTGAGGAAGAAATTGCTCAAGAAAAAAACGTTGTATTTTCAAAGCCAAATGATACATCTCGGATAGAGGCTGTCTCTGTCGCCAAAGTAGATCTGCCAAAGACTGACGTAGTGTATGTGAGAGATGATGCGCCACTTTTCCCAGAGCTAAAGAGAAATTTCGATCCTATTTCTACCAAGGCGGTACTTCTCAAGACCGTAGAGGACAAAGTTTCTAAACCACAAATCTCTGCAACGTATTTTGATAAATTTATAAAAGTTTCTTCTGCTGCGATCGTTATTACGATACTTGTCGTTGTCGCTTCGCATCTAAATTTTGCAAATATTTCAAATTTTGTATTAAATGCAGGTAAAAATATTTCATCATCATATTCACCTTTTACAGAAACTCTTTCTCAAAATCTTCCCGATGCACCAAAGGTAAATATAGATAATACAAAGCTTGTTGCCTCTGCTTCAGACTCATTTAGCTGGGGCAAATTGTCTTCTTGGGCAAAGGATAAAGCTAACAAAATGATCGCGCCTTGGCTTTTGGAAAAGAAAACTCCAACCCTCATCGTTCAAAATGCTGACACAGGTCTCCCTCGTGTTGCTCTCGCTCCGCAGAGTGGTAGCTCTATCTACTACAGGAGTACGTATGTTGCCGGAGTTGATCGAGAGTATGTCGATATGAAGATCGACGAGCTCAAGCAGTATTTCCTCACAAATCCGTACGCTCCAAATGTAAATCGCTACTACATTTCAAAACAAAACGATGTGATTGTAGATAGGATCTCAAGGACGTCAGGAAGCGGCTCTACAGTCTCTGTGTCTTCGTTTGATGATCTTACCGACACACTCTTTACTGGCGTCGCTTATGGGGACGTGGTCATGTACAACGGATCAGCTTGGGTCAATGTGGCTACTTCGAGCCTCGGGATAGCGGCGGGCAACCCATTTGGACAAACATTTGAAGTCAACGCTCTCGGCTACCTAGCTCCTACGACTACCATTACAACTCTCCTAAACGGCGGATTTGTATCGCAAGCCTCATCGACAATCGTGGGAGACTCTACGATTACGGGCAATCTCAGACTCTCAGGACTCTCACAAGGATTTGCTTACATTGGCTCTGGTGGAGTTGCAAACACTCTCGCATCATCCTCGGTCAACATCTCATGGTTTAACAACGATGCAGGATTTGTTACTTCTGCTGGTGCGTTTCCATTTACATCAGCGATTGGTTATAACTCGACATCTACTACTCTCGGACTACTCAACGGATTTTTCTCTACAGCCTCATCGACTATTTCTGGTCAACTAAATCTTCCATCCGTCGCTCTCAATTCAATTCTTTCAACCGATGCAAGTGGTGCAATTGTCGCTACTTCGGTACCTACCTTTGCAAGATTTCACGCGACGTCAACTACTGCGACTTCAACTATCGCTGGTGCGCTCGCTGTAAATGGCAACACTCTCGTCGTAGACCCTGCAAACGGCCGAGTGGGTATCGGCACATCGACTCCTTCTACCAAGATGGAAATCGCCGGCACTCTCACCATCAACCCAGCAAGCGGCAACACCGCGACGATCATAGGCAGACATCAATCAGCTCAGTCGACAAGTTTGATAGAGCTATATGAGACAGGTACAGGCAACATGAACTTCCAGACCAACTTTGGCACTGCTGCTATCAAATTTAGAACCAACGGTGCAAACGACAGGATGGTGATCGATTACACTGGCAACGTCGGCATCGGCACCACATCACCATACGCAAAACTTTCTGTAGTAGGTGACGGTGTCTTCACTTCAAACTTGAACACTGCAAACTTCACTGCGACTGGTACCGCCACATTCTCTGGTCTATCACAAGGTGTTGCATACATCGGTTCAAACAATCTCCTCCAAACCGCCGCCTCTTCTTCAATCTTCGGCTTCACTCCGATCTCCAATCAACTGACCAAGGGATACTTCCTTGTGGGTGATGACTCTGGTGTGGCTCAAGCGACTTCATCAATCTTCATCAGCTCAACTGGGAATGTTGGTTTGGGGACGGTAGGACCGGTTAGCAAGCTCGAAGTTCGTGGTTCGACTGGCGGTGATGTAATTAGTTGGGGCGGCGGCGCGGCCAGGGTTGGGGATTTGGGTTTTGATGGAAACGGAAATCCTTTCTTACGAGCGTTGACCGGCTATTCTTTGGGGTTGAGAGCCAACAATTCTGGCACTGATCATGTGACAATAAACACCTCCGGCAACGTCGGCATTGCCACCACCACTCCAGTCTACAAACTCACAGTTGCCGACGCGACTGCTTCGCAACTCTCTCTTTCAGCGGGAGCGGGGATTGCTCAGTGGGCCTTCCGAAATGCTGGAGGCAACTTGTACTTGTCGACAACGACAGTTGCAGGTACAGCAACAACTTCAACTTCTGCTCTTACAATCTTAAACAACGGAAATGTAGGGATTGGGACGACAAACCCTAATGAAATATTGCAAATCGGCGATACAGGTCTGTCCGCGTCTTCTCGTCGCGTAATATCTCTAGGTATGGGTGGGTACTCTGCTCCCGCTGCGCCTAACTCTACAGGAAACGGAGATAAATTATTGTTCTGGAATCAGTCAACATACCGAAGCGCAATAGGTTTGAATAATGGGGTATTATGGCTTCAATCCACAGGTAATAGCAATGGTACGGCCAGCATTCAATTCTTCACCGGAGATTCCAATTCGCCTGTTTCGGCAATGCTGATAGATAAATCCGGCAATGTCGGCATTGGGACAACGAGTCCATCTTACAAACTCGATGTGAATGGAGGGACTGGCACTGCGATTAGAATTGCAGGCGGAGGAGATTTGCAAATTGATGCACAAGTTTCTGGATCAAGCGCAGTTTTGTATAACGACACGGGAATTCTAACCAGCTCAGTTGGAATGAATTTCCCATCTTTCGGTACTGCATCTGGAAGAAACTCTATCGATTATGTTACGGGTACGGGATATGGGGCTCCAGGTGCTTGGAATACAAACAGTAACGGTGACAAGTTGGTATTTTATCGCAATGGTATTGATAGTGAGTCAGTCATTGGTATGGGTGGAACAAGCAATATGTGGATTAAGTCGATGGGTGCCGCAAATGTAAATATGCTCGAATTATGGGGTAGTACTCAAAACTCAGGTTCACCTACTCAACTTGTGACGTTTAAAAATACTGGCGCCGTCGGCATCGGCACCACAACACCTTGGGCTCAGCTTTCAATACACCGCAATACTTCAGACACTTCAAATTCACCACTCTTCGCAATCGCATCTTCTACAGCAAGCGCAACGACAACTCTCTTCACAGTGGCGAACAACGGAAATGTAACTATAAAGGGAAATGTATATTTATCCGCAAACAATAGCGTTATAACGGGTACTAGAGGTGATGGTGTTCCAGTAACAATGCAAGAAATTTCAACCGCAGATAACTTCAATTCTATTTTGAGCTCCGGTTCATCTTACGGTGTTGCGATAAAAAATACATTGAGTCAGCCTCTCATGACAATAATGAATGCTGGCAACGTCGGCATCGGCACCACATCACCATACGCCAAACTCTCAGTCGTCGGTGACGCAGCTATCACCGGTAACATGCGTGTCGCAGGACTCACTGCTACTGGTACAGTACAATTTACAAACTACACAAGTGGAGCATTAGCAACAGATGCAACAGGAGCTCTCTACACCTTCTCTACATCCACTTGGACCTTTGCATCTTCAACACTACTTTCTGACAACAACACATGGTCTGCTCGCCAAAACTTCAATGGCAATGCGTCGACTACAGGACTCACTGTGACGGGCTCGACATATCTCGCGACAACGGGTGGTAATGTTGGGATTGGAACTACAAACCCAACTTCATCGCTCACTATCCAAGCTGGGTCAGGTGCGACACCATTCACCATCGCATCTACTTCTGGTGAGACAATGATGTCGCTTTCTCCAACTGGCGTACTTACTCTCGTCGCGTCTTCGACATACAAATCTACTTTGACGATCGACAACGTCTTTACAAATAGACCAAGATTTTCTGCGACGGATGCAGTCGTCTTTAGCCCTCAGCTCCATGTGGTAGATTCAAACTTCGCACTTTACCAAACGGGGGCACAAGGTCAGATAGATGCATTCAATGGATTAAACTTCTCAACCGGAAGCGGGCAGCAAGTCAGATTGAAGATCACAACCGATGGAAATGTTGGAGTCGGCACAACTACCCCAAGCTACACTCTCACCGTCGCTTCTACTACCGCTTCTCAGCTCTCACTCTCCGCTGGCGCAGGTATCGCGCAGTGGGCATTTAGAAACGCTGGCGGCAACTTCTACTTGTCGACAACGACAGTCGCTGGCACCGCAACATCGTCTCTTGCAGCACTTTCGATCAACGGTACAACTGGAGCACTCTCACTCGGCACCACCACAGCAGGTACACTCAGAGTCACATCAAGTGGTATGGTATGGGCTGATACCACTGGAGGCACTGCTGCATCATCAACACTCCTTGGTGACTCAAATACATTCTCCGGAACAAACATCTTCTCCGGCACACTTCGCCTCTCTTCTGTAGCTCTTAACTCTCTAATTTCAACCGATGCATCAGGCAACGTGGTTGCAACCTCAGCTCCAACATTCGGATACTTCAATGCGACATCGACCGCTGCCACATCAACGATTGCAGGCGGTCTTGCAATCGAAGGTTCTGGTTTTGTTTACGACTACTCGACGAACAATGTTGGGATTGGGACAGCGAGTCCGGCTACTAAGTTGGATGTATATGGTGGCAATGTAACTATAGGAGGAGGTAATAATCCAGCTTTGTTGTTTAACCATCAAGGGGCATCTACTCAATGGAGCCGTATTTACAGTAATGCGGGGGTTAGTTCAAACTACAATGGTTTGTGGTTGGCTTCCAACGAGAAAAGCGATGGAACACAAGGTAACACTGGTCTTAGTAGCTGGGCAATTGACTTAGGAGGTTCTGACCAAACTGTGAACGATTCTCTAAATATTCGCAGACGAGCTGCCGGTGGAAGTTATGCATCACCGTTTATGGTAATTAATAGTGCTGGCAACGTCGGTATTGGTACCACCTCACCATTCGCTCAGCTCTCAGTCGGTATGGCAAGCTCGACTCCTGCTCTTGCAATCGGTGTCGCAGGAAGCTCAACTCCTTCACTCTTTGTAGCGAGTGCGAACAACAATGGGTATGTGGGTGTGGGGACAGCAAGTCCTACTCGCTTGCTGACTGTGGCAGGCGGAGATATCGATATTACTACTGGCGTTCTTCGTCTCGGTGGCGGAACAAAAATCACTAATACCGGAGTCTTTACTTCAAGTAGTGGAACGGCGGGGATCCCTGGTTATACTTTTGGTTCAGATGTAAATACCGATACTGGTATGTACAGACCGGCTGAAGACACCATCGCATTCTCGACAGCAGGATCGGAAAAAGTAAGAATAGACACCTCCGGCTCCGTCGGTATCGCCACCACCTCTCCATACGCAAAACTCTCAGTAGTCGGCTCATCCGGCACACTCATCGGAGCAGATGCAATCACAGGCTTCACTGGTAATCTTCTTGATCTAAAAGTAGCATCAACATCTAAATTCACCGTCGACTATACAGGAGCTATCACTACAAGCGGTACTCTCACTCTCTCTGGTGCAGCTGCAAATTCAATCCTTTCAACCAACTCATCTGGCGCTGTAGTCGCCACATCCGCACCAACATTTGGATACTTCAATGCGACATCAACTGCTGCAACTTCAACCATCGCAGGTGGCCTTGCAATCGAAGGCTCTGGTTTCGTTTATGACTACTCAAGTAACAACGTTATCGGTACTGCGGCACCGGCAACGAAATTGTATGTTGCCGGCGGTGAAATAAGTGTGGATAACGCTCAGTGGTATAAGGTCATGGATACAGGAGGTACAACCCGTGGTATCGCAAGTATGGATTCGAGCAACGTGGTAACTTTCCAATCACGACTTGGTAACGAAAAATTGTTACTAAGCTCCACAAATAATTATATTGCTCTAAACACCAATAGTTCGGAAAGAATGAGAATCGACAGTTCAGGTAATATTGGTATAGGCTCAACGACTCCTTGGGGCCTTCTCTCCGTCAACGCAAACGGTCTCTCTGCTGGAGTGCCTCAGTTTGTAGTCGGATCTTCGACGGCTACCAACTTTATTGTGTCTAATGGTGGAAAAGTAGGTATTGGTACTTCTGCTCCAACGACCAAGTTTGAGCTTGTGGGTACTTATAAACACAATTCAAGAATTGTTCATCCTTTAGGTCAGGTAAATGCGGTCACGACTCAAGCAAAGAGATACGAGATAGCTCGAATTGGCTACGACTCAATCAACTGGTCAAATAACACTGATGTTACGGTAGAGCTTCACCAGACATACTATGACGCCGGTGGATACAAGAAGTATTCGGTGCGGGCAGGGTATTCAGATGACGGAAGCATCCGACTTCTCGAGGCGACTGGTGCCACAAGCACGACTGTGATGCAAGATGCGAGAGTGACGATCGGCAGCCCTGTGCTAGTCTCGGGCACTATATACTACTTGCCGGTCTATGCAGATATAGACTATTACGGTTTATGGCAAGTCGTTGTTACTCATGGGATGACAGAAACTTCAAGTATCAGTGGAGCAGGTCAAATAGTACTTAATGAAAGTCCTACCGGAAGCGACATTGCAAGCTTTACTGAGACGGATCTTGTTACTCATGACTTTACCAACTACTTCAGTAGTTTGGTAGGTGTGGGCTCTACTACTCCATGGGCAAACCTCTCGGTCAACACTACAGCTGGTCAGGCTGCATTTGCTGTCGGTTCTTCAACTGGCACATATCTAGCAGTAGATAAAAATGGATATGTAGGTTTGGGGACTGCAAGTCCGCAGTCAAGACTGCATGTTGTGGGTGAAATAAGGAAGGATGATTCAAATGGCTATCTCGCTTTTGCAAATCGAGCAGCAGATGGAGGAAACTATGGTTTGTACTACAACTCTGGTAATGCAATGCTTCAGCTCTACACAAATTCATCCTCAAGAATGGTTATCGACAGCAACGGTCTTGTCGGCATCGGCACGACCTCCCCATACCGCACACTCTCCGTCGGAGGATCAGGAGTCTTCACCGGTGGTGATGTGCTTGCTTCGACATTCACAGCTACATCTAGTATCACCACACCATCTCTGACTTTGTCGAGCGTTGCAGTTAACTCCATCCTTTCAACCAACTCATCCGGCGTAATCACCGCCACATCCGCACCAACATTTGGATATTTCAATGCGACAAGCACAGCTGCAACTTCAACCATCGCAGGTGGTCTTGCAATCGAAGGTTCTGGTTTTGTGTACGACTACTCGACGAACAATGTGGGGATTGGGACTGCGGCTCCTGTACAAAAACTTACAGTGGTCGGCAACATCGCATTGAACGATAACAACACACAGATTCAAGAAGCTGGCAGTAATGCGATCAGGATCCAAACGGATTCTGGCTACATTGATATCGGAGCAATGAATAGCACTTATGCTCATATATATACCGATAGATCTGCATTCTACACAGATAAAGGTATGTATGTAGGTGCAGCAAACAATCTCTTGAATACCAGTTCTGGTGACTCGTTCATTGCAGCTAACGGTGGCAACGTCGGTATCGGTACCACAACTCCAACCAACAAGCTCACAGTCTTCGACTCGGGCGCATCACAGCTAACTCTTTCCGCTGGGGCTGGTATCAGTCAGTGGGCAATGAGGAATGCCGGGGGCAACTTCTACTTGTCGACAACGACAGTTGCAGGTACAGCAACAACTTCAACTTCTGCTCTTACAATCTTAAACAACGGAAATGTAGGTATCGGGACGACGACTGTGGGCAGTAGATTAGTCGTGCAAGGTTCTGGAGCTACATCAGCGACCACAGCTTTGACGGTACAAAATAGTGCGGGAAGTGTGGCAATGAGTATATTAAATAACGGCAACGTCGGCATCGGGACGACGGGGCCTTTGCACCCTCTTGAGGTGGCAGGC